>PEBX01000170.1 GCA_003050645.1 Candidatus Carbonibacillus altaicus | reverse complement strand
GAGATGTGCGGCTTCTAGAGTCAGGTGCCGCCGTCATGGGTGTACACGCGGTTTTTGAAAGCGCTCATGGAATACGAGGCGTTGATCGACAGCATGTTCAACCATCTGGTAAAGCAATTGTCGGAAGCGCTGCCGAGATTCGGGAAGCATTTGGCGGTGGACAGCAAGGCTGTCGCCTCCTTTGCCAAACGCAAGAATAAGAACGAAACACGGGATGGGCGGCGGGACACCAATGCGGACTACGGCAGAAAAGACTACCGCGGCGTGCATGAAGACGGCATGCTGTGGGAAAAAATCGTGAAATGGTTCGGCGACAAGCTGCATCTGATCGTCGACCGGTCATCGATATCCGCAACATGTAGAAGGACGAAGACAAGACGCGTGTACTGGAGGGCAAAGCAAATGTGGTTTATGACTACAAGGGAACCGTATGCTGTGTTTGTCCGGAAACCGGAGTACAGCGTGAAATGGCGGGCGGCGGATTTGAAAAAGACCGGAACACGCTGAAGAAGCTTTGTCCGGTGAAGCAGTACGGCACAGCGTGCAAAGGAGAGGCGAAGTGTCGAGTCGCGCAGGGGATACGCATCCCGCTTTCGGAAGATCGGCGCATCTTTACCCCGATTGACCGGGCCAGTTACAAATGGGAACGGATGTATGCCAAACGAACCGCGGTGGAACGGTTGAGCAGCCGGCTGGACGTTTCCTTTGGTTTCGAACTGCACACTATCTGCGGCATGGCTAAAATGAAGATGCGGTGCGGCCTGGCGCTGTGTGTTATGTTGGCGATGGCGCTGGGGCGAAATCGATTCAAAAAACAGCTTAAGCTACTTAATCAATGCGCTGTCGCCGATCTCAAATAGGGTACATCGCAATTAGCTCGAAATGAAATAGGTTGAATTTATCCTATTTCTGTGTATAATAGAAGTAGGAGGTGTTATGAATGAATATCAACACAAACAGCCTTGTATCAATTACCGAGGCCAATCAAAATTTTTCCAAAGTGGCGCGCTTGGTTGATGAGAATGGTGTTGTAGTCATTTTGAAAAACAATGTGCCTCGTTATATTATCACAGAGTTCAGTGAATTTCAGGCTGAGGAAATGGCGGTTGACGAGGATGTGAAAAGTATAGCCCGCCGCCTGATTGCAAAACACCGGGCGGCGTTTGAGGAACTGGCTAAATGAAAAGATTAAGCATCCCCCAAATCGTGATGATGCACAGCGCGTTGATCAAGGAAACTGGAGGATTGGACGGGATTCGTGACGAGAACCTGTTGGACTCGGCGGTCAACGCTCCATTTCAGACCTTTGGCGGTGAATATGTATATAAAACACTGGAGGCGAAGGCGGCGCGTTTGGGGTATTCTTTAGTAAAAAATCATCCCTTTGTTGATGGCAACAAGAGAATCGGAATGCTTGCCATGCTGGTTTTTCTGGAAATCAATGGCATTGGGCTAACTTGTTCGGATCAGGATATTATCGAAACCGGCTTAAAGCTTGCCGCCGGCGAGATGGATGATAAGCAACTCTTGGAATGGATTCTACGGCATAATTAAAGGATGGGCATGGCGAAAGAGAGCGGATAACCTCCGTTCTTTTTTTGCGCTGAAAGGAGCTCTTCTGATGTACGAACAGGGATTGAAACAAAAACTGCTTTTTCAAAACCCGCTGAAGGTGATGAGTGTCCAGTGGCTGAACGAGCAGGGCACTGCTTTGGACGAGGAAAGGAGGCATGTTCTCTGTACACTTGCCGACAGAAGGGATGCCGAATACGAGCTGGGCAAAGCCTGACGGAAACCCGGACAGGACGAGGGGATGCGGATGTGTTAGAAAAGCTGGGCAATAAACGCGGAGAAGGGTATATCGATGTGGCCGTGCTGGTATTTTGCGCCATGCTTGTCCTTGCTCTTGCCGTCAAGTTATTTCCGGTCTACATCGCCAGAGCCAATTTGACATCTTTGCCTCGGAACTTTGCCGAGAAGCAGAGATTGCAGGCAGGGTCGGCAGCGAAACCAGCATGTAGGCGCAGGTGCTGAGGGAAATGAGAAGGCAGGCCAAAAGGTATATAGACGGGATGATCCGGTTGTTACAGGGTCTTTATCAAAGCAGCCCGACAGGGGAGGTGTTGAAGGCACTACGTGTCTAAAAGAGCCTAACACCGCATAAACAGGTGAAGGACAAACAACGGTAACACTTACAAGAAGGAAAAGCCCCAAGAACATTTCATGTTGTAATAAGTCGATGCCCATGATGACTTGACTCACACGTACGAACTTAAGGCATAGTAGCAAAAAATACATATTGATATCATTAGCCTTGTTCCGACTTACGGTGGTACGTATGAAGAACGGTATGAGCCGGTTCAGCGGAAAATTTTCCTGTTTTATCACAGAAAAAGACATAAAAAGCGTTTAGCTCATTTTTAAGGGTGGAGAATGGTTGAAACTTTGCCAGTGAACGATACGTCTAAGTATTGAACAAAAAAATTTCACAAGATTTTATTTGCAATATTTTATTAAAACATCTAGTAAAAATGATCCAGAAGATATCGCGCAGAAATGAAAACATAAAGCATGACAAGGAGGAGGAGTGACGACGACTATGGATCGTCAAAATTCCGGGGAGACGTCTACTTTTCTGGCGACGCGTGAGGAGATTGCCCAAATACATGACGTCTTCTAAGGCAGCATGTTCATCCTTCCTGTGGTCAAAAACGAGGTCGTTCGACCAAGCCACCTGCGACGGTGTCGGATCATCTTTTATCGTTTATCAATCGTCTGCGCAGTTGCTATCTTCGATATGCTGAGACGGGCATGTTTTTACCGGATTTTCAGCTGGTCATCACCGATTCCGACCTGCGTGTGATTGAAGTCGTATCAACGTCAGGTAGGTCCCGAGATGAGAAACAGTATAAACATGCGGTGAGTCACGTTACTTTTGAACATCCCGATATTCAGCCGGGAGATACACTCGATGAGGACACCTACGGTGTGAGCGCGTTTGTACTGGCTCAGGCGTTCTTAACCATGCGTCTTCTTTCCGGCCCATTTCATACGTGCCCGCAGTTTCAAACGTCCTGGACCGTGGCGGTTCCGTTTGGCTGTCATCGTGAACAACGTTTACTCGGTGTTGCCGGAATCATATTTTCTGAACGACGTGACCCTTACGGTTACAGTGGTTGGCTATTAGAAGTGGTGAAGAGAATAGAACAGGAATGTGTAAATGAAGAGAGACCAGTAGATACGAAAGCAGATCACAACGTTTTACGGAATGCGCATGGCGAGTCGACATCATCATGGCGCATTGTTCGTCCGATGCTGGCCGTCCGCCTTCTGTATGGTGTCACCGAGCAATTAACCGAGCGCGAAAGAGATGTGCTAGCGCTATGGGTTGCAGGGATGAATAGCGTTGAGATTGCTGAGATACTTTATGTAAGTTCTTCGACGATAAGAACTTATTTTACACGAATCTCGGATAAGCTGGGCGTTGAGCCAGGCGTACAGTCTATGCGGGCGTTTCTTGAGACCGAGTTAGCCAGGGAAAATCAACACGAAAACGAAAACGTTTAAGTGCACACTTTGAGCAAAAATGTCTTTATTCTGTGTCGTCAGTGGTGACGACAAAGACCATATATCGTGTTAAAAAATCAACACTACTGACGACAGACAGATACAATGGTGAAGTGATATTTACGAACAGAAAGGGAATGGCTTAGAGAAGGACAAAAAATATATTCAGCGTAAAGCCTTCCCTGTATTTTGAAAAGGAAGGGAGGGGTTGATAATAGAACCCAGCTCGATTACATGATCCAAAAGAATGATTGAAGTAAAAGATGCGTTGGGCTTAGTCACAGTGTTGTAAACAACGGTAATTTTAATGCAGTTAATAGGCGTGTTGGCATTTTGGAAAACCCTGCGTATGAATGGTGTTCATAGTCGCTCTGTAAGGTGAACTTTTGGAAAACCGGATCGGGTATTGACAGTACATGTGAAGACCCATTACGTCTAGAAAATTGAGCGATCGGATTAAAGTCAAATTACTTGCTTATTTTGATCAGCGACATACCGTTGGCGAGCTACTATGGTGTAAAAGATTATT
>PEBX01000169.1 GCA_003050645.1 Candidatus Carbonibacillus altaicus | reverse complement strand
AGGGAATCAAGGGACGCTACTGGAGTCCATTGAAAACCTGGACGATGAAGATTTTTCCCCCTGAGTACGTCACGAAAGAAAAAGGTCACGGCCGGATCGAGGTTCGGAAAATCCGGGTCAGCACCGCACTCAATGACTACGTGACATTCCCTTATGTAGCACAAGTGTGCCGAATCGAGCGTATGACGTACAAATTGGATGGCGAACTGCTTCGACAGGAAGTCGCTTACGGCATCACCAGCATACCGCCAGAGAAAGCAGATGCAAAACGGCTATTGAGTTTAAATCGTGGGCACTGGTGTATCGAAAACCGGTTGCATTGGGTCCGAGATGTCACCTTTGATGAAGACCGGTCGCAAATACGCACAGGGCAAGGTCCTCGTGCTATGGCTACGCTTCGCAATTTGGCGATCAGCTTGTTTCGACTGCACAACATGAATAACATCGCTCAAGCACTCCGTTCGTTTGGCCGAAATCCGGAAAGAGCGCTTCAGTTAGTGGGACTGTAAACGATCCTGTAAAGCATCCTGATTTTCAACACGACCGCTCGGTGAGCGGTCTGTTAGACCATGCTCAATTTTAATCAATGACATGTATCCGTTTAGTGCTAACGTAAGATTGCATTTTAAGTCTCTAACAGACTATCCGCTAAATGAGACTTTGACGAAGACCTGGGAAGATCCATCGTATGTCAGAGGCCATGACATCACCTTTACACGGGAGACGCGTCGATTCCCCTTCGTCCGATCATTGGAATGGATCATCCTTGGGGATATCGCAATAAAGCGCAACCGATGACCGGTCAAAGCGGTCAAACGGTGATCGCCGGATTGCACGCGATGGGGACGCACTGTTTGATCGAATTGTCTGATTGTCCTGTACAGCATCTGCGTATCAATGAAACCATTTTAAAAGCAAAAGAGGCCATCGCTAAACTTTATATGCCTGTGTATGATGAGAAAAAAAGACGTGGTCGCGTTCGGACCATTGTTGCGCGCGTCAGTTTGTTGACCGAAGAAGTTCAACTCACACTCGTTTTAGCTGAGGATCATTTTCCGGAAGCCCAAGCATTTGTTCAAGCGATCAGAAAAAGTCTACCGTATGTCGTTAGTATCAATATGAATGTTCAAGATCAACATACGCCGCTCGTCTTTGGTGCCAAAACACGTCTCCTCTGGGGAAAAGAAAAAATCGAAGAAGCGCTTGGTCACGAGCGCTATGAACTTTCACCACGTGCTTTTTTTCAATTAAATCCAATCCAAACCGTTCGTCTGTATGAATTGGTTGAAGAAGCGGCGGGATTAACCGGGAAAGAGTCCGTCGTCGATGCTTATGCAGGCGTCGGTACCATAGCACTGTGGTTGGCACCTCATGCCCGAGAAGTTCGAGGGATTGAATCGGTCCCGGAAGCTGTAAAGGATGCAGAAAGTAATATAAGACGTTCAGGTTATAAACATGTGCACATAACCTTAGGACGAGCTGAAAAAATCATGCAGCGTTGGGCGAAGTCTGGCTACAAGCCTGATGTGGTTGTGGTTGATCCACGTCGGAGTGGCTTGAAAGTGTCAATGATTCAGGCCATCTTGACCATTAAACCGAGACGTCTTGTGTATGTATCGTGCAATCCATCGACCTTAGCCAAAAATGCTCAGGCGCTCTTCAAAAGGGGCTATACGTTAAGCTGGGTTCGGCTGGTGGATATGTTTCCACAGACAGCGCAGACCATACATATTAGTATTTTACTTCTGATGAGGTGCTAGTAGCGGTTTCTAAAATTTTGTTTCCCTGTTTGATCGTGGCTGTTGTCACCACATTGTAGGTGTTGCCCGAGGCAACATAATATTCTTTTTCAAAACTATGATGGCCTTTCCCTGTAAAGGATTTTTCCCATGATTTAACGACCGACCAACCGTTGCCATTTTGACGCTGTAATTCAATCGTTAGTGTTGAATCATAATCCCCCAAATAATAGACATAGCCGCCCGCAGTCGCTTGGCCTTTATTTCCAATTGTCAAAGTAGCCCCTATTACTGATATATAATCATAATTGGGCGTAATACTCTCTGATGGGGACATTCTCACGGCATAAGCATTAGTTGGTAGGACGATCCCGATTAAAAGAAGCAAGCATACTGCTGGAATAAGTACTAATTTTTTTGGAACCAAAACAGAACTCCTCCTTTAATTTCATATTCTCATAATCTATATGACGTTCGGATTCCAGATTTGTAACAGCGTAAGAGTGGCATGAATTATTTGAGGATTGTAACACTTTCTGCCGTTTCGACAAGTTCATCTAAAGTTACCGATGATCCCAAAAGGAAAAATTGGTTGTCTCCAGTATACCAAACGAGGGTAGTCACACCATTTTTCTCTACAGCAAGTCCTTGGTTGCCCTGAATCGTTGTGAACATAACTTTATCCGCATTTTCCGTATCTACATTCATGCCATTGTTTTCAATGTTATGTTGGAATAAAATGATATCCCCGTTGTTGTTTTTGTATTCAATTACTTTCATCGTTTGATGATCCTTCACTTCCACAATTTTATAACCTTCAGGAACTTTCGTAGGCACATAAGCATTTTCCCAGTTGATTACTAGATAATGATCTGCAAATGATGAAGAATCCTGTCCGAATCTGATTTCCGTGTACTCTTGTTGTACTTGGATGAACATGTTCAGTACTTTGGTTCTTATTGCCTCAACATTCAATGTACAAACTAGTGATGTGATCATAACCAGCAAAGTTATGAATGCAACTTTCGGAAAGCGAGATGGTAATAGTTTTCTAAAAGTACTAAATAATTTATAAAAAACAAATCGACGATTTAATTTTTTCACAAACTTCCGTTTAGTTTTCTCAGAAGGAAGATAGAACGCCTCTTTTCGAAGTTCCTCGTTTTCTTCTTGAAACTTTTTTCCTTCCATTTCGGCAAATCGCGCCATAAGCAATCTGATCTTAATCTCCTCGTATTGCTCTTGAAGAACCTTTTCGTCCATTGGCTTATTCGTTTTCGTCACTGCTTTCAACTCCCTGTGACAATTTAAGAAATGCTCGGTGTCTAGCTCGTGCGATGTATTGTCGGACGTGGTTAGCCGGAATATTTAATAGCTCTGCAATTTCTCGATCCTTCATTTCCATATTGTATTTGTAATATAACAAACTTCTATCACGTTCCGACAATTGGAACAATACCTGCTCCATTCCTTTAAGTTCCTCATGCTTGATAAATTCTTCTTCTGTCGCAGCTTGCTCGTCAGGAATCTGATTGGCGATGTCCTCGGATAATCCGGTAAAAGTATGTCGTGAGCGCCGGCGTATATAATCTAAACAAACATGCCTAACTGTATAGACGACATATGATGTGACTTTGTAACAACTTAATGACCGTAATAGAGGAATTTTAGGAATTAATTTTAAAAAAGCGTCGTGGATGAGATCATCGACAATCCCATATTCCCCGGTAATATTGTAAGCCTGTTTCTTTAGCAGGGGGTAATGCTGCAGGTATAAGTTCGTTATAAACTGTTTATCGTCTTCATCCTCCGCCAATGAAAAGTGTAAAAAAACCATTACTTCAACTCCCGATCGTAATATTGTGAGAAAAAAAGAATCTTTAGGAGATTATTAGCGATAACACACAGATAATAATCATGATGGAAGTAAGTTTCTTTTGCAATAAATCTTCGATTTTGTCGCTTTCATTTTTTCCATTTCTTCTCGGTTCATTGTAAAATCAAATGTAACAAAAGAAATAAACAAAAGCCATGGTAATTCCGTTATGATTAAGTCGACGAAAACTCTCATAACAGGAGGAATGACCGATGGCTCACTCCCATGATAACACAAAGAAGCGTACCTTTTCACATCTTACGCCGTATGATCGCGGGCGAATTGGTGCCCTTCGTGACGAAGGAAAAACCTTACAGGCAATTGCAGATGTGATTGGATGCCACAAGTCGACCATCTCCCGTGAATTAAAACGCGGCACCATCACACAACGGAAATCGGATCTCACGGAATATCGGGCGTATTTTCCTGAAACCGGACAAGCTGTTTACGAGAAGAATCGCTCCCGTTGTGGTGCGAAGTATAAACTTGTGAAAGCCACTGCATTTATCCATTT
>PEBX01000168.1 GCA_003050645.1 Candidatus Carbonibacillus altaicus | reverse complement strand
TCGGTGAGCGGTCTGTTAGACCATGCTCAATTTTAATCAATGACATGTATCCGTTTAGTGCTAACGTAAAATTGCATTTTAAATCTCTAACAGGCTATCCGCTAAATGCGACTTTGACGAAGACCTGGGGGAATTCTATTTCGGTATTGACAAGGATGGAGAGGGATGGTAAAGTTGAAATTGTTCATTCTTATTTAGCGGAATTTGTTGATTCTATTTTAGCGGTTACAAAGGGCGGGGGTGGCACCTATGTATGATGTCACCCAGCTGAACGATTGATTTTACACCAATTATACGGACTCAACTGTTCACCGAACGATGCGTTTCATGAAGAGTTACGAAACTTGGCTTTATCATAACCATATTTTGGATTACTGTGAGTTGTTGCATTTAATATTGCAATTTAAGGGGGAAAAAACTTTGCAATAATGGGGAATTTCTTCTTGCAAAAAACACGGAATCAGGTCTTTTTATTACACTTTATTATATTGCAATAATATGAGGGATCAACCTTAACGTCGTTCCCGTGTCAGTCAAGTGAATGTGGGCAACTCATTTACCACTATATATTTGTTGTAACATATAGAGCATTTTCTAATCCCTTTCTTGTATCACTGAAAGTAAGGTGATCTTCGCTTTATGTTTAGATCCGTAATCCGTAAGTTTCCTAGCTTTTTCCCTTTTCCCTTCTTTTCTTCTTTACACAACATATTTTATATCATCTGTAAAAATCAATAATATGGAAGGAAAGGTATGTAATGAAAAAAATTCTTCCTACTTTACTTTCTACTCTATTAATTCTCGGATCTATAACAGGAGCAGGGCTTGCACAAACAGTGGATAAGGAACCAAAATTACAAAGTTTAGAAATGCAAAAGATTAAAAATGAGAAACAGAGTGGCAAATTCAAAACGCACAAGAAATTTCCAGGAGCACATAAGAAGCTTGATTACCGATATAAAGATATTTTGTTGGAGGAGTTACTAAAATATGAAGAAAACCATCCTAATGCCACAATCGATGAAATTAATGAATACTTTGTGAAACTCACTGAAAAATACAATAGAAAAAATTCAAATGAACAAAGTGTGACGATCAAAACTCCTGTATCGGCTGCTGCCGTAGATTCCTATTTCTATAATGTAGTAGAGGGGATGGTAGACCTCAATCCTCTAGAAGAGGAATTGTATGATGAAAATCCGTCCTTTGGATTTAGAGCACTAGTTGCCGGTGATGAGGCCGCGAGTTTTACTGAGTATAAATTTGGTTTTAACGGCCATAATGACAATACCGACGCTTTTAGACATGCAGCTTGGAATATATGGATTATCGGTTTTACTGACAGTTATAGCTGGGCTTATGATTGGACAACTGCTCATGAAGACGGTGCTACCAACCAACCTAGTTATGAAAAAGAAATGGATTTGTGGAACAATCGAGAAGGTAGATTAAAAGCTGACGATGAAGGCATAGGCACGGATAGTAGTGTTACGACAACTAGAAACGCCATTATTGAATTGTATAAGAGTGGGGATCTGAAAAAGTTAAATAGCAAAAATCAACCCGTATTGTTTATTGGTAGAGATTCAGATTTTGTGAACTAACTCAAAAAGGGACTGCACAAAGTCAAAGTTATTTTGGGCAGCCCCCCTTTTTTTTTTTCAATAACAATAAAATGAAGAATTGATCACGTCATGATTGTAAACTTAACAACCATCGCCGATAAGGAGCGTCTTATATTACTAAGGAGAGAACAGGTTTCCCGGTTTCCACGACGTGATTTGGAAAAGCAGCTATCCAGGCTGACAGTTCATATAGTTCATATAGTAAAATGAAATTTCATCAAATGATCAGAAGCTATACCCCTTTATTAGGTTTACTGTCGCATTACCCTCTTTATCTATTTTAATATATGCTTTACCTTTATAATTTTTAGGTTGTCCTCCTTCCATATATCCAATCACTATTATTTCTCTAACATGACCATTTCCTATTCTAAATTTAAATTTTAAGCTACCTTCTCCTTTTTGCTGACTAATATCAATAGTCTCCTTAAATTTTTGACCAGTTTTTATTATTGGTAGATTAATTGTTTCATTGAAATAAATAAAGCTTCCATCAGTTATCGGATTACTATTCAAGTTTTCAACTTCAACTAGGATTTTATCTTCTATAAAGATTGTTTTGTAAAACAAAGCTGATAAAATTATTACTACTAGTGTAATCCACAGAATTTGTTTTTTGATCATATTTAAAACCCCTTAACTCCTTGTGATTACGTTAAATCATATCCATATTATTCTATAAGAGATGTTCACTACAGTCAAGGCCGGAATTTAATTGACCCACTTTAGCCGTTTTAGAATTGACCCACCCACGGCGATTACCGTGTGACTGGTGTTGGTGTTCCGTAAATCCCTGACCTCATTTTCTCTTTTAAGCGGTAGCTGTTCCCACGGAAGATGCTGTTTCTCTTCCAACAAGCGGTCGCAAGGCCGTTCTCCGGTTGTGCCGTGAATCCGTTGGTTTTTCTCATCGCACCATTGAAGGGCTTGTCGGTTGAGATCCTCCAGATCGATGAACCGCCTTCCAGGAATAAAGTTTTCCTTTGTAGACGATCAGGTTCTTTGACGGTCTTATTCTCACCGTCATTTACGTGACTTCTGTAACGCCAATCCGCCAAGTAATCGATCAGTCTATCACCAATCAATATAAGCAACACATGCCGTCCGTTGTGGATACTGTGGATACTGTGAATCACTACAGATTTAGAGCCTTATCTCTTCACATGCCACTCATTGTGGTGACTGTGACATCAGTGCATTGCTTATGCCACTCATTGTGAAATCTGTACATCATGTGTATAAAGAAAGGCAGCCAATTAGACTGCCCCTCGTTGTAATTGTTGGTCAATCAGCACCTGATGGATATGCTTATCTTCTATCACTTCATGTCCGTTTAACGCCGCATCGTAAATCGCCTGCGTACAGATCTGGTTTATGATGCGCGGGATCCCCTGACTTGCTCCATGGATTAAGTGAACCGCACTATCTGAAAAGACTGGCATACCCGCCCCTACTTGTTTCATTTGATGACGTATATAGACGATACTCTCCTCTTCGGTTAGTCCTCCAATATGGTAACTAAGTCCGATTCGTTGCCAAATCGCCTCATACTTCCGTAGACGAATTCTCTTGCGTAATTCGGGTTGTCCAACTCTACCATCACATGGAGGCGAGCCAGCGCCTCTTTTTGTTTTGCCGTCTCTACCCAGCCAGTAGGCTCCGTTTCACGACGAAACGGCATCGATACCCATCCCCAGCGCTCTTCCGGTCTCATTTTCCATTCCCCCTCATCTGTGCATAGTTCATCCCTTCTGCACCGATCTGTTCCAGACGCTTCTTTTCTGCGGCAGAAAAGAAGGAGAGTTCGGTTTCCTCTTTCTGTACAGGCTCTTCTCTTGGTTTCTCCGGTTTGACGCGCTTGTCATGGAGACGTGAAAGGTGAACCGGGACGGCATCCCGATATTTTTTTCCCTCATACATCACCTGAATCTCTTTTAGATGAAAAGGGTCATAGCGAATCAGCACCTTCTTCCCGATCAGTTCTAAGTCCACTTCATAGGTATTTCCCTGTAACGAGATGCATCCGTCTTTATCCACTTTCCGTTCCTCTTCCCAGAGAAAGACGTCTGCCAGTTGCTCCAAGGAAACCTTTCGAGGGATACGGGTACTTTGTGCAGCTCGTTCTCGCGGAGTTTGTTTGGTGCTGCCGTGAACCCGTTCGTGGTAGTACCCTTCTATCCACGCTGTCATGGCCTGGTTTAACTCTTCTAATGTTTGGATGTTGCCTCGTTCAATCGCTCGGTAGGCTTCCGGGAGGAAACTCGTGTCCACGAAACGAAAAAAGCGCTCTATTTTCCCCCTTCCTTTGGGGTGTAGAAATCGGTGATAAAATCCCCAATATAACCGGTTGAAAATTCCCCACAAGTAGGGGACAATCTCTCCCAGTAGGGAGAGAAATCTAGGCTTCCAATGGGGAGTATTACATGATTCATGAGATGAGAAAGAAAGGCATGAGCATTCAACAAATTGCTAAGGCTGGGGAGGGACCGAAAAACAATCCGGAAATGGCTTAAGGAAGGAGTGCCTGATGGATACCATCGCCAGAAAAAGGGACCCGGGAAA
>PEBX01000167.1 GCA_003050645.1 Candidatus Carbonibacillus altaicus | reverse complement strand
TTGTCGGTGTTTGTTTTTGCCGGAGCCAGTCAGTTTATCGCTGTGTCCATGGCGGCACTAGGGAGCAGTTGGGGAAGTATCGTTTTACTCGTTTTTATGTTAAATTTAAGACACCTCTTAATGAGCATGCATATTGCCAGCCGTTTTGTCGATCATAGGCGCTGGATCCGTGCGCTCGTCGCTTTTGGTGTGACTGATGAGACATATGCGATGCTCATGATGCGCTCCCGCGACTTATCGCCACCGATGGTCTTATCATTACAGTTTACTGCCTACATATCCTGGGTTGCCGGTACGTGGGTAGGTTATACGCTTGGAGACGCACTACCCGAACGTCTCCAGTCTGGGCTGGGGATCGCGCTCTATGCCATGTTTATTGCACTACTTGTGCCAAGCATCCGCGGAAAGCGCTCGGCACTTATGGTGTCGTTACTCGCCATGCTCAGCAATACACTTTTTTCGCGCTGGATCCCGTCCGGTCTTGCCATCATTTTAACAGCTGTTTTGATTCCGCTTCTTATGACATGGTTACTACCGTCAGAAATGACGACGTCAAGGGAGAACGATCAGGTAGAAAATCTTGAGATCGAACAACCGTAGCATTCGTAAGCATAACATGTAAAAAATGTAAAACAAGTAATATAAACAAAATATACGTAAACAAAATGCATGAACGAGAATACATGATAGTTTAATTGCGTAAATCAAGCGTTGATGTGAATGAGTTTAGATGAATAAATTGAATGGTTTCTTAAAAGAATGAGGAGGTGGATGGTGTCGGATGAAAATGGCCACTTGGGAGCTTGTATGGATGGTTGCCGGAATGGCGCTCGTGACGTATGTGCCGCGACTCATCCCTTTTTTACTGACAAAACATGTCCCGTTACAGCCGAAAGTACAGCAGTTTTTAACATATCTACCGTATGCGATCCTGGGCGCTCTTATTTTTCCGGGTATCCTGTCCTCAACTGGAAGACTGTCTTCTGCTTTGGCCGGGATGATCACAGCTTTTGTTCTCGCTTATCTTCGTGTTCATCTCGTCCTCACCGTAACTTTTGCCGTACTTATTGCCACGGTGTGGCCGTAACAGTGTGGTCGTAGAACAAATGTATTATTGAAATCGATCATGATGAGGAAAGGACGATTCCAATGCGTGAGTGGACAAGCTGGCGGTACGTAGAAACATGGGGTGCGCCGGGTGCTTATCATATGGCGCTTGATGAAGCGATGGCTCGCCTTGTTGGTGAAGGGAAACTGCCACCAACGCTCAGGCTTTATACATGGCAGCCGTCAACACTTTCATTAGGGATGCATCAAAAACTGAGTCGTTCGATTGATGCGGAAGTCGCACGCCTTTTAGGTATCGGCATCGTCAGGAGGCCGAGCGGAGGACGCACGGTATTTCATGATATGGAGATCACGTATTCGATCATTTTGCCGGAGTCGATGCCGGGCATTCCCCGTTCGATTCGCGAAGCATTTCGTCTTTTAACCCAGGGGTTGGTTCAAGCGTATCATCTGCTAGGGATCACGCAGGCTAGGCTGCATGAATCGCTTCAGACGGATGAAAAACGTGTGAAACACGACTCGCCTGTTTGTTTTGAAGAACCGGGGGAGAGCGAACTCGTCATTGACGGCAAAAAAGCGGCCGGCAGTGCACAAGCCCGCCTGTATGGCGCGCTCTTGCAACACGGTTCCGTACCGCTTCGTTATGATGAAGAAAAGATGTTTCGTTTGTTTTACTTTCCGGACGATGCTACACGGGAAAAAGCCCTTCGGCGGTTTCAGAAAACGGCGACGAGCATTGAAGCTGCTCTGGGGAAGACGGTAGCACCGGAAACGTTACAACAAGCTTTGCGGGAAGGGTTTGCCCGGGCTCTCGATATTGAATTTATTGAAGGGAATCTCACAGATGAGGAAAACAGATTAACGGAAAAACTGATTGCCGAAAAGTATGGAACGGATGCATGGACAAACCGTTAACGGAACATGACGGGTGTATTGTGACGTGCATGATCGTAACATGTGTGCATTGTGACATGCGTGCTCGTATCATCTGTGCATTGTGTCAAACGTGCGTCGTACCATGTGGACTTTGAGACATGTGTAGTTCATCAGATGTGTGTTTCTTCTGATGCGCGCCGAGTCTCGGATGTAGAGTGGGCCTGCATGTGCCGCGTAAAGGCTTCCTGTAACTTCCGAGTGAGAGGACCCGGTATACCCTCACCGAGGATGAGATCGTCAATCATCGTGACCGGTGTGACTTCGAGTGTTGTACTCGTCAAAAATACTTCATCAGCTGTGAGCAGAGCATCGACGGTAAAAGGCCTTTCAACGAACGGGATGCCGAGCGAATGGATCAGGTCGATGACGACAAGACGCGTTATACCGTTTAAGATGGCTTCATTTGCCGGATGTGTCCAGATTACACCCTTCCGTACGATGAATACGTTGGCGGTGCTCGCTTCGGTGACGACGTCGGCGCGATGCAAGATCGCTTCATGATACCCTTTTTCTTCGGCTTTTTGCTTGGCGAGAACATTCCCTAAGAGATTGAGCGTTTTGATATCGACGCGATGCCAGCGAAGATCGGGATGAAGGATCACTTTTGCACCTGCTTCAATGATATCCGGACGGGGGTACGTCTGGGCATACATAATCATATTCGGTGTCGCTGGACCTTTTGGAAAACCGTGCGAGCGCGGGTACGCACCACGCGTTATCTGCAAATATATCATGCCGTCGCTTTGTGCGAGATTTTCTTGTTGAATCAATGCGTGCATCGTTTTTTCCAGTTCATCCATGTTTATCGGTGCAGGAATAAACAGTTCGTTTAAACTTCTTTGCAGTCGCTTCAGATGTCGCCCTGTTTCAAACAGCTGCCCCGCATAAAAGCGTATGACTTCATAAACGCCGTCGCCAAACTGGTATCCTCGATCCAGTGGCGATATTTTTACATCTTCGATTGGAATGATAGATCCGTTCCAATAAGCGTACAATCCCAGCATCTCCTTTCCTCGCTCATCATTCATATATTATAGAGAGATTGTAACAGAAAAAATCGCCACCGGGAAGACCGCACTTGTCCAATATACGGCGAATCTTAAGATTTTCTCAAGATTTTCTTCATGGCTTCTTAACAACAGTTGGTTATACTCAAGATGGACGGGGAACAAGATGTAAGGAGGGAACGAACCATGTGGAAAAAATTAGGTGCGCTCTTGATGGCCATCGTTTTCGTTGGCGGCACGACCCAAGCTGCGCTTGCTTTTGGCGGTCCGTGGCAAAAAGACAAGCAAGAAACGCTCTGGCAAAGCGTAGGTTTAGACCTTACCACCGTACAGCAAGGGCTCAAAGATGGTAAAAGTATCAAAGAAATCGCTCAAGAACAAGGCATTTCAGAAGAAGCGTTGACCCAAAAGGTGCTGGATAACGCAAAAAAAGCACTTGAACAAGCTGTACAAGATGGCAAAATGACGAAAGAACAAGCAGATGCCAAGCTTAAAGTAGTAGAAGAAAACATAAGCAAGTGGATCGATCAGTCCGGTCCATTGAACTTTAACATGATGCACGAGAATATGAAGCGTGAAAGAGTGGACGGGCAAGATGCAGGCAGGATGATGCGTACCGGTTTTTCCTTCTGGAATAACGAAGCGCTTGCCGATCTATTCGGTATGAGTATCGATGAGTTGAAAAACGCGCTCACATCCGGTAAATCGCTTACCCAGCTCGCCGAAGAAAAACAAGTAAGCTTAGATCGCGTTCAGCAGCTTCTCCTGGAGCAAATGAAAGAAAGGCTTTCATCGCTTGTACAATCGGGACGTTTAACGGAAGAACAGATGAATGCTCGACTCTCTCAGTTTGAAGCCAACTTACCGAAGATACTAGATCAAACATGCCAGAGCGGAGAAAATGGCTCCAATTATCAACAAAAGATGCAACGTAACTGGAACAATCAAACCCAGTTTGATGCGTCCGATGTCAAGCCATCGGTTTACCCAAAACAGATGAAACAAAATAAATCCCTCAGTTCTAGCGGACAAACCATTTAAGACCGATCTTTCTACAAACACAAACTATAAAATATGTTTAATATAGAATATATGTTGTATATCCCCGTCCGTCGCCATTTTGGCGGCTTTTTGTTTTATAAATATGAAATACTAGATGATGTAGAGTACTAAATAATGTGTCGTACCGAATTCGTCGGTTTGTTGTGATGTATTGGAAGAGACGTTACAATAAAGACAAAGGATAAGGTTG
>PEBX01000166.1 GCA_003050645.1 Candidatus Carbonibacillus altaicus | reverse complement strand
GTTTCCTCGTGCAGCATTTCTACTTGCTCCGTGCAGCAAATCTTGATATAGTAATACATAATCATTTTAAAGCTTAAATACTTAAACGCTTTTTAGTGGAAAAGCAGACTGAAGGGGGAAACACGGGTGGAGAGAAGCGGGCAACACCGAGGTAGACTTTTGCTTATGGTCGTACTCGTGCTGATGCTTATCGTTGCAGGATGCGGAACTCAAACAGCAAACAACGAGCCATCTTCGAGTACAACCAACTCTTTGCAAGATACCGAACCGTCGGGGGAGACGAACGGTGCAGATGGACATGAAGAAGCACCTTCAGGGGATCGACCATCGGATAGCACACCGCTTAAAATCGGTATTACGCAGATCATATCCCATCCTGCATTAGATAGCGCCAAAGAAGGTTTTATTGCAGCACTCAAAGATAATGGCTATGAAGAAGGAAAAAATGTATCCTATGAAATTCAAAATGCCGAAGGATCGCAGGATACGGCACTCCAGATCGCCAACAAATTTGTGACAAGCAACGTCGATCTGATCCTCGCCATTGCCACACAATCTGCCCAGGCTGTACAGACGGCAACCGAAGGGACGTCCATTCCTGTGTTATTTACGGCCGTCACCGATCCGGTCACTGCGGGATTGGTCAATACGTTGGAGGCACCAGGTGGACACATGACAGGTACAACCGATATGAATCCGATTCGTGAGCAGCTTGAGCTCATCCCATCCTTGACAGACGGAAAGCGCGTTGGCATTATTTATAACAGTGGGGAGTCGAATTCTGAGATTCAAGTTGAGATCGCGAAAAAAGAAGCGAAAGACCTAGGACTTTCCATCGTCGAACGAGCGATTACGAATACATCAGAAGTGAAGCAAGCGGCAGACGCGCTGGTCGGTAAAGTTGACGCCATCTACGTGCCGACCGACAACACAGTCGTCTCGGCATTGCAATCCGTTCTTTCCGTAGCCGAGGCAAATCATATTCCAGTTATCGCTGGTGAAGGTGAGTCCGTTAAAGAAGGTGCACTTCTCACCTACGGCATCGATTACTATAAACTTGGTTACCAGACGGGTGAGATGGCCGTGCGCATTTTAAAAGGAGAGGCGAAGCCGGATGCGATGCCGGTCGAATCACAAAAAGACCTCAAGCTGTATGTGAACGTGACAGCAGCGAAAAAAGCCGGGATCGTTCTACCCCAGGATTTGATCGACCGGGCGGATGTGACATATTGAGTGCTCGTCTTTTACGGTCTCCTTTTTTGACAGTCTCCTTTTTTGACGGTCAAAGAAAGCTGTTTGACGGATAAGATGATCTTTTAGGATGACAAGGATAGGATGATTCAAAGCAATGCAACTCTGGTTAGGCTCGATCGAACAAGGTCTTTTATTTGGGCTCATGGCCATCGGTGTGTATCTTACGTTTCGTGTTTTAAATTTTGCTGATCTGACGGTTGATGGTAGTTTTGCACTGGGCGGTGCTGTCGCCGCCCATTTTATCGTTTTAGGCGTGGATCCCTGGCTATCGACTTTCTTTTCTTTGCTCGCCGGCGGTGCGGCGGGTCTCGTCACAGGCATCCTCCATACGAAGGCGAAGATCAACGGTCTTTTGGCCGGGATTTTGACGATGATCGCTCTCTGGTCGATCAATTTACGTATTATGGGCCGGGCGAACGTGTCACTTAATAAAGCGGTCACGATTAAAACGAAGCTTTCTGCTTTGGAAGCATGGGGGCTTTCGACGCACACCGTTTACATGATCGTTTTTTTCATGCTGCTCATTGCAGTGAAACTCCTCGTTGACTGGTTTTTACGAACGGATCTGGGTATGGCCATGCGTGCCACTGGAGATAACCCGACGATGATTACGAGCTTCGGTGTGAACACCGATCAAACGATACTAACCGGTCTGATGCTTTCGAATGCACTGGTCGGGCTTTCTGGCGGGCTCATCGCCCAGTATCAAGGTTATGCCGATATTCAAATGGGTGTGGGGATGATCATCATCGGACTCGCCTCCGTCATCATAGGGGAAGCGGTGATCGGAGCGCGCAGTATTTTTCGCGCGACTTTAGCAGCCGCCGTGGGGGCGATTCTATATCGCTTTATCGTGGCCGTCGCCCTCTGGCGGGAGATGCCGCCCAGCGATTTAAAGCTTTTGACGGCGGTGATCGTCGTCCTTGCCCTTGTGATTCCGCAGCTCATCACGCGCTTTCGGATGCAGTTGTTAAAAAACACACTGGCAAACGGTGGGGCGGTCAATTCCTCGTCTTCTCAGTCCCATCATCTTACGCTAGAAAATAAAGCTCGTTCGGGAAAAGGAGGGAATGAGCCATGACCGAAACACCGCTTTTGATGGCCGAACAGATCAAAAAAACGTTTAATCCTTTAACCCCGAACGAAAAAATGGCCTTAAATGATGTGACGCTTTCGTTAAAGAAAGGTGAATTTTGTGTTGTGATCGGTTCCAATGGTGCCGGTAAATCGACTCTCTTAAATGCAATCGCCGGCCGGTTTCCGCTTGATCAGGGTCGAGTCATCATCGATGGTCGGGATGTGACGCGGCTTCGCGAATTTGAGCGGGCGCGTTGGATCGGCCGTGTGTTTCAGGATCCGCTGGCAGGAACGGCACCGTCGCTCACCATCTTTGAAAACATGGCCATTGCGTACAAGCGAGGTGCGCCGCGTACGCTTAAAAGTACGCTTAAGCGCACCTACCGCGAGCGCTTCATTGAGGCATTGCGCGAGCTCGGACTCGGTCTGGAAGGTCGACTGGGGACGAAAGTCGGAACGCTCTCCGGTGGTGAGCGGCAGGCTTTGACCTTGGTGATGGCCACCTTTACCGATCCGAAACTGCTCCTTCTCGATGAACACACCGCGGCACTTGATCCGAAGCGGGCTGAACTTATCAACGAGCTTACGAACAAGATTGTACGGCAAAAAAAATTAACGACTTTGATGATTACACACAACATGGAGCAGGCCTTGCGCCTTGGTGATCGCCTGATCATGATGCATGCGGGGGAGATCGTACTCGATCTATCCGCCGAGGAAAAATCACAGATGACGGTAAAAGACCTCATCGAAGCATTTGAGAAAGTACGCGGGGAGACGTTTGCGGATGATCGGGTCATACTCGGTTAATATGGTATAATGAAACCAAGGAGGAATCGCCATGACACCGATGAACGATCACCACTCACGTGAGCTATACGAGGCAGCCAAAAAAGTGATGCCCGGTGGTGTAAATTCACCTGTTCGGGCGTTTCGTGCTTTAGGCCGCCCACCGCTTTTCATTACGCGCGGTCAGGGCCCGTACATCTATGATGCCGATCATAACCGCTTCATCGATTATGTCTGCTCCTGGGGCCCGCTCATTTTAGGACATGCGCACCCAGCCGTCGTTTCTGCCATCACCGAGACGGCGCAAAAGGGGACAAGCTTTGGGGCGCCTACCGAACTTGAGACGGAGATGGCCGAAGAAGTGATCCGGCGCATGCCGGCAGTAGAGATGGTGCGCATGGTAAACTCCGGGACAGAAGCGACGATGAGCGCGCTTCGCCTGGCACGGGCAGCGACCGGTCGACCGAACGTGATCAAATTTGAAGGATCGTACCACGGGCATGCCGATAGTTTTCTCGTGCAGGCAGGATCTGGCGTGGCTACTTTAGGTCTTCCGGATTCGCCCGGTGTGCTTAAAGCGTTAACCGATCATACCCTTGTTGCACCGTATAACGATCTCGCCCGGGTGGAAGCGCTTTTTGCCGAATACGGGGGAGAGATTGCCGCCGTGATCGTGGAACCGGTCGCCGGAAATATGGGTGTGGTGCCGCCCAAAGAGGGGTTCCTCGAAGGGCTTCGGACGCTTACCAGCCGCTACGGGGCGCTTTTAATTTTTGATGAGGTCATGACCGGTTTTCGCGTCGACTATCATTCAGCACACGGCCGCTTCGGCGTCATACCGGATCTCGTGACGATGGGAAAAGTCATCGGCGGGGGGCTTCCGGTCGGGGCGTACGGCGGCCGGCGCGACCTCATGGAAATGGTTGCACCGAGTGGACCGGTTTACCAGGCGGGCACGCTTTCCGGGAACCCGCTCGCCATGGCTGCGGGGCTCGCGACCTTAAGAGCGCTCGATGAAGCGGCTTATGAAACGCTGGAAGAACGCGCCGCACGGCTTGAACAGGGAATTTTAGAGGCTGCCCACCAAACATCCCTACCGCTTACGGTAAACCGCGTCGGTTCCATGCTCACACTTTTCTGGACGGAAGGACCGGTC
>PEBX01000165.1 GCA_003050645.1 Candidatus Carbonibacillus altaicus | reverse complement strand
GGGAATCCAGGAACCCGTCCAGCCTAACGGGTCAGGAAAGCCTGGGCGGCAGCCCCGCTGCCGGATGCCGAGGCTTCTCCCGCGCCTATGGATGGATGCCTCTCACTTCAGTGGGGGGAGGATTCACGTTCTTGCCAACGATGTATATCGTCGTTTCGGGATAACACCTGAATCGGAAATGATCGTTGAAGGAATTCGTTCGTGGATGACAGAAGCAATAGAGGAAGGTGAAGCCGTATGAAAATCAAAGAAACTGCCATCGCTGATCTGCTCGATCGAGTAGGGGGCTTTTGGTCCTACTCGATCGACTACAAAAAAAGGATGGTGTATATCACCGTCCTTAACGGAGAGAATATCGAAATTCCGTTTGACGAAGTCTTCTCATGGGCTGTCGAGCGGATGAAAAAACAAACGATACACTGAAAAAAAGCCCGGTAGGAATAAAAAAGCCTTGCCGGGCTTTTTGTTTATTGGAGGTGGGAAATTGTGAACACCAACGATATCTTAAAATTGTTCCGTGCTGCTGTAAAAGAAGTAATTGAAGATGATCGCCTAGATTTTAGTGATCACGCCAAAGAAGTGATGGAGAAACGAAACATCACAGAGGATGAAGTTCGGAAAGTGCTTCTTGAGAACGATCCGCACGAATTTTTTCCGCCATATAAATATCCTTATGGTGAAAATCCTAATACCAATAAAGATCCTATTTTCAGCTTGGTATCTAAAAGCTATCTCGTCGCAGTCGTAGCAATTAAAAAGAAAAGTTCTGAAATACGTTTTCAGGTAGTAACGGCTTTTTTCGCAAGCGAACAAAGTCGACACAAAAAAGCAGGAAACCACCACTCCGTTGAGATATAATAAATTTAGAACGAAGAACGGAGGGAATAAATATGGTTGGAGGGATTACTATGAACGGAGTTCATGTCATCAACATGCCACACGACCGGGATGATATCGACGCATACTACGCATATTATTTTCTCAAAATCGCGGATCGGTTCACTAAGAACATTCCGGTAAAGTTGCGATCAGCCGTCACGCTGGACTTTAATAAAGTTCCCGACGACGAATTCGTTGAATGGGATAAAATTCAACGCAAGCCTCCAAGCGAAGCGGAACTAAAGCTCATCGCGGCACTGGAAGAACTGGAGAAAAACGGCTGGAAACTAAAAGATAACGAAGAATATAAAGGAATGAAATCGAAAAACGCCTGATAGACCTACTTTATAATCAGGAAACTGACGCAGGAAAGGGGGACATAGAATAATGTCCTTTGAAGGAAACGAAATCCTCGGCGTCCGTGTCATCAACCTTCCCTACGTTATGAACGACGACTGGACGCCTGAGTTCGACGAGACGGCGCTTCGCGTCGTGCGGGCGCTGATCGAAGAAATCCCTGAAGACATTCGACCGGCGCTCATATTGGACTTCCTCAAGATCCCGAAAGAAGTTCTCAAGGAAACGAAAGCAGCGCTAGCTGTATAAAAACGAACGCACAACGCAAAAGCCCGAACAAACGTCGAAAAGACGATCGTTCGGGCTTTTTGTGTTCCATTTGTGTTCCAAAGGAGGCGAAGGCCGTGCAGGCTCAAAACTGGTTCCATACCCTCGCCCGAGCCGGAGCGGAATATTTCATCGTTCGTGCCGTGCCCGATGCAGGCGGAAAGGTCTACTCCGCTCGTGTTCCGGCGGAAAAGGCGTCAAGGGAGTTGTATCTAAACTTCTTGCAACGGCTAAATCGTGACAAACACCACATTTACGCCCGACCGGAGGGTTATCGTTTCGTCCTCGTCGATGACGTTCAGGACATAGACGAAGTTTTACAATACCATCCCACCCTCATCGTTGAGACGAGTCCGGGAAACCACCAGGCGTGGTACGTCCTCGCCGAAACACCGCGGGACCGCGAACACGCCAAAGCCATCTGCCGCGGCTATGCAGCGGTTCTAGGGAGCGATCCCGGCTCTGCCGAGCCCGATCATCTCGGTCGTGTGGCAGGCTTTATAAACTGGAAACGCCGCTATGCGCCGGAATACCCAATCGCCCGGCTCATCCATGTTAACACTGGCACCGTCGCAGAGAGAAGGGTGGTGCATTCAGAACGCGTGTGGATCTCCACACCCTCCACCGGGGACTCGATTGTTCGAGCTGTACGCGACCTCTTCCACCGCCATCACTGGAACGTTCCACGGCGACGGAAAATATTTAGAGAACCCGGTGTTGATCGCTCCGCACGTGATTTCGCCTACGCGGCATACGTGCTTGAACGTGATCTGGATCAACACGGCATGGTCCGACAGCGAGCGATTGAACGCATACGGGAGAGACTGTATGAAAGATCCACAAAAGCGATGGAACGCGGTGATGAATATGTCGCACGAACGATCACAGCGGCATGGCGCTTTGTTGTTAAAAAGCGTGCCAGAGGATATAATAAATGCAAGGAGGAAGGACGGTGAGCACTTTGGAAAAAAACGTCCATGAAGAACGTCTTCAAACGCCAGAGGTGTTATATATCCTTCAGCGTATCGATGCAATCGATGAGAAATATGATAAGAAAATTGAAGGCTTGCGCAGTGAAATCAAAAATGTTCGGGACGAATTAAAAAACGAAATCAAAGAAACGAAAAAAGAAATAACATCAGTGTTGTGGAGAATCCTTGGTATCATCGTTGCCGTCCAAGGTGCAACAATCGCAATTCTTCAGTTTCTAAAATAGATCGATCAATATAAAACCGAAGTGAAAGCCAAAAAGCCAGGAGGATATATTCTTCTGGCTTTTTTGCTTAAAAAAAAGGAGGAGTAAAACATGGACTATTTTAACCAAATCCACGCACTGTTAACACTCATCGATCGTGCACCGATTGTAGGAGAGCGTCGGCTTCAAAAGATCGCTTATTTAGCAGATCTGCCGTTTCGTTTTGAGCTAAGAGAAATGGGACCATATTCTTTTGAACTCAGTGCGATGATGGTGAAACTCTTGGAAACAGATATGATCACATTAGAAGAAACATACATTCTAATGGAAACGGGGCGTAGTTTTCTGGATCGCCTCTCGAAAGATGGATACCAAATCGAATTGAGCGAAGATGTCACCCTGCTATCTCGCTTCACACCAGACAGATTAGAAGCGATGGCAACAGTTAAGTACCTAAAGGAAATTGGATATTCCGAAGAAACAGCCAAAAAGAAAGTAGCAATACTCCGACCCAATCTAAAGGCGGTGTTATAATGCACATCGTCTCCTTTAGCCGTCTTCAGCTTTTTCAGCAGTGTCCGTATCGGTACTACCTGCGCTACGTGAAGAAACTGCCAGAACCGCCGTCGGAAGCTCTTGAACTCGGAAAAGCCGTCCACACTGCCGTAGAACTCATCCACGGCGGCATGCCGCGCTGGGAGGCGGTCGACCGGGCTGTACAAAACGCCGCCCTGCCGGTGAGCGCCGCGGAGGTCGCGGCCCTCGTCAGAAAGGCAGACATTGTGTCGGGAAAAGGTGAGGTCGAGGCGGAGTTTATGCTTAACCTTGACCGGAACGTATGGCTGTATGGTCTTGTAGACTGGATCGTGTTGAAAAACGACGGAGCCGTCATCACCGACTGGAAAACCAACCGTATCGAAAAAGACGTACTTGCAACTTTCCAGCTCGATCTGTATGCTGCTGCGGCATTTGAGGTGTTCGGTGCCCGGAAGGTCATGGCGCGGTACGTCTTCGTGCGGACGGGAAGCGTCCGCGAGAAGGCATTCGATGCTCCCCCGGAAGAAGCCCTGGTGTGGGCGAAAGAGACGGCGGCAGAGATCATAGAAAAGGGTGAAGAAGAGGAAAATTTTCGCCCGAAATATGGATTTTGGTGCAAACACTGTCCGTTTGCGATGCAGTGTTATGCGCTTTGGGGACGTATGTAGGCGGCGCGTAAGGCGCCGCTTTTTTGTGGTTTGCCGACGTGGAGATGAAATAAGGCCTTGACTTTTTGTTGGGTCCATAGTACCATAGAAGCATGAAATCATCTTAATCTATGAGAAACAACACATTTTATAATAGATTCCGCCGCCATTTTGACGACATGTCTTGTTTTATACATCGTTTTTCACCTTTATAAACAACCCGGAATACCTGTAAAATCAAGATATTCGGGTTTTACAAAAGTAAAAAATATGTCTCTTAATCAGGGTGTCCAGGGTTCGAGTCCCTGAAGGCCCACCATCATTCAAGTTGCGGACGTAGTTCAGCTGGTAGAACACAACCTTGCCAAGGTTGGGGTCGCGGGTTCGAGTCCCGTCGTCCG
>PEBX01000164.1 GCA_003050645.1 Candidatus Carbonibacillus altaicus | reverse complement strand
ACGGATCCTTAGCTCAGCTGGTTAGAGCGCTACCTTGACATGGTAGAGGCCGGGGGTTCGAGTCCCTCAGGGTCCACCATACATAAGCAGTAACGGCGCGGGTTTTAGCCCGCGCCGTTTTCTTTTTAACATTTCTTTTCAAGGAAGTCTATACCGATGTGGTAAAAATAGACGAACGGAGGGTTGAACTTCTGACGGATCCGAACGGACAAACTCTTGATCGGAGCTTCATCGCGACCGGCGGAAAGTGGGTAATCGACTTCTCGGCGGGGTCTTCGACATCATGCGACAACTAAATTCTCAAAGAGGTCTTCGTGTGCGGGTACAACGTTGAGTATTGTTGAAATAGGGAGATAATCCATTCCATGTTTCGATACTCTTCGATATGCTAATAATAAGATTCGACATTGCCTCTCGGGAATCCTTCTTTGAGGTGAAAAATTATGTTGAAACTTCGCGACGATCAATTGTATTTGCGGGGTACGCTTCTTCAGGTAGAGGTTCGGGAAGTACGTTGCTATTCTATTACATCAGTGCTGCCGCATTCGGTTATGGTGCCTATTGGTTTAGCAAAAGATTAATGAATAGGAGGAGAAGAAGAGGAGAATTAAATAATATCAAAGATCATGGCGGCGGCAAATGATGCCTGCCTCAAAAGGGATGATTCCTAACCTTTTGGGGCCGCTTTATTTATAGCATGAAAAAACCCGTGAACAAGTTTTCCTTCGCTATACTATGACTTTCTTTTATCGATAGGTCAAAAGGGTTTTCTGTGAACGTTCCTATCATGGAGGTTGTGGCTTTAAATTTTTTGTCATACCTTTGATGTTTTGATATTAATATGATATCATATTGATATCATAGCAAGGAGTTCGATAATGGGTTGATAACAGGGGAAGGAGCATGGAACCGTTGATTCTGGTAGATGGAGTAAAAAAATCGTTTCAATCACAACAGGTCTTACAAGGGGTTACCTTTCACCTCCAGGCCGGTGAAATCGCAGGGTTAATAGGACCGAATGGGGCGGGGAAAACAACATTGATCCGCATTTTTAACGGGCTGGTTGATCCCGACGAGGGAAAGGTATCAGTGCGTGGGCTTGATCCCTTCACGGATGGGAATCGGGTGAGGAACATGACAGGAACAATGACGGAGGAGGCGGGTCTGTACAATGAGTTAACTGGTCGGGAAAACCTTCTCTTTTTTGCGAAGCTTTATCAGATCAGAGGAGAGGATCGGGTCGATGAACTGATTCGGCTTTTTGGGTTGGAGGAAGCGCATGGGAAGAAGGTAGGCCATTACAGTACTGGGATGAAGAAGCGTTTAAGTCTCGCCAAAGTGTTATTGCATCAGCCGGAGATCCTCCTCCTCGATGAACCGACGAACGGTTTGGATCCAGACGGGATCCAGATGATCCTGCAATTTATCCGGAAGTTAAATCAGGAACGGAAAACGACGGTATTGATCAGCTCCCATATTCTTGATCAATTAGAAACGATTTGTCATCGGTATTTCATTTTGGACCGTGGAAAAATTATTTCCCAGGGGACGAAGGAAGAATTAGAGGAGAAGTATTTAGACCGTTATGACATAAAGGTGGAGTTTATACCCTACGGAGGGAAGGAGTTTTCCCTTCACCATCCTTTCAAGCGATTAAGCTCTAGAGAAATATTGATTTCACTTCCTAACAAAGAGGCTATTCCGACTCTGATACGGGATTTGGCCAATCAGGGAGATCTTTATACGGTCGAAATTCTAAATCGTGATTTAAAGACATTATATTTTAAAGCGAGGGAAGCGGAGGATGAGTAATCTGGGTATCGCCTGGACGATTGCCAAGAAAGATATGAAGGGAATTACCTCCAATATTCAGGTTTGGTTTCCCATGGTGATTATTCCGATCCTGATCGGAATTCTCTTTCCAGGGGGACTTGTAGTCGCTGCAAATTTCTTTGATTCGGGGCAAATCGCCCAAGGGAAAGAAGACTACCTGCTGAACCTTGTAGAGAAGATGAAAGGAACCTCTCTCTACATGGCCTTGAAGAATTTCTCCACATTAAATCAGCAAGTGGTTTACTTCGTCGTGAATTATCTTTTTATCTCTTTATTTATCCTTATTCCGGTTATGACCTCCAGTGTGGTGAGCGCTAACAGCTTCGTGGGGAGAAAGAGAGGAAGACCCTGGAGAGCCTTCTTATGGCCCCCATCGAGATACGGACGTTGTTTTTGGGCAAGCTCCTTTCTGCCTTTATTCCGACGATGGCGATTACCTTGGGAACTTTTCTACTCTATGGGATCGTGGTGAATGCGGCCGCGTATCCCATGTTTGGTTCCCTGATCTTTCCCACGGGGAATTGGTTTATCCTCATCTTCTGGCTGATTCCCATCCTCTCTATCTGCATCATCTTTCTGAATGTGATCATTTCCGCCCGGGTGAAGACCTTTCAAGAAGCTTACCAACTAGGCGGTATGGTGGTTCTTCCGATTTTATTGCTGATGGCCTCCCAGCTAACCGGCTTTCTTTTTCTCAATGGATGGGTCCTATTTCTCATGGGGGGAATACTACTTGCCGTTAATCTGTGGCTTCTGCAGGTGATCTCCAAATGGAATGATCGGGTGGTTTTGACGGAGAGGCAGATTTAGAACTTTGGCCCGCCATGTGGTATCATGGGAGGAAGAAGGAGAAGTTCGGTGAGGTGAGTTAAGGATGCCAAAAAAGGGAAATAAGGAGGAGATCGTCAAAGGAGCAGGGCTCACTTACGAAGATTATGCCCGGCTTCCGGAAGATGGCCCCCGCTATGAACTGGCGGGCGGAAAATTTGTAATGTTAATAAAGTTTACGCTTCTACTACATCCGCTTAAGAACAAAGCATTTCTGATGCTTTGGGTCAGTCAGTTTTTAAATGTAACAGGCGATGCGATTTTCAGTGTTGCCCTCGGATTATTTCTTTTACAACGAGCACACCCGGCTCAAGACTTAGGGGTGGTCCTAGGAGCAGTTGCTTTTGGGGCAGCCACATCTTTGATGTATGGGGGTGTACTTGCCGATCGTTTTCGTAAAAGCCGCGTCCTCATCGTCTCCGATATCCTTCGTTTATTAGGTGTCTTGGGAATTATAATTCTAGGCGGAAAGTCATCGCTTATCCTCTTAGGTACACTTGGTTTGTTCATTGGAATTGGTGAAGGACTGTATCGCCCAACCTACAGTGCATTAATTCCAGAAATCATCGATGAGAAAAACATTCGGGCAGCTAATGGATTACGTTCAGCTACAAACCGTGTGGCTGCAATGATCGGAGCTGCATTAGGTGGCGTGCTAGCCGCAGCTGCCGGACCGAGTTTTGCGCTTTGGGTCGATGTCATTACATTTGCCGTCAGCATCATGATCCTTTTATTAATTCGTGATTCCGTTCATCACCGCCCCGATGAGGAAAGTTTGTTAAATTCGGCTATAAGCGGATTGTCTTATGTGATTCATAGACCGTGGATGAGCGCAATTATCTTGCAGGGTATGTTGCAGGTTGCGTTCGTTGTGGCACCTGTTACAATTCTCTTGCCGTTAGTCTTTGGCCAGGTCCATTCCGAACTTTATGGAATAACGCTTTCCGTAGAAGCGTTCGGAGCTTTTTTGGGGTCTTTTATGGGAGCTAGTTTCATTTCTAGTCGACCGGGACTTTACGCAATGATCGCCTTGATGTTACAGGTTCCACAACTCGTTATTCTCGCGTCAGGGTTTCATGTCTGGCTGTTAGTGCCCAGTAGCTTTTTGACGGGTTTTGGTTTATCTGCATTCGGTGTGATTTGGATAACGTCGCTTCAACTCATAACGCCTCGAGAAAAATTGGGTCGCGTTCTATCCATAGACGCGCTCGGTAATTCTGTGATCTCCCCATTAGGATTCATTTTAGTCGGATATTTATTGCCTTTAGTTGGTTTTCAGGTTGTCGCTTGGTTTGCTTTAGGGGTATTAGTTACTTCCATATTAGGTGCTTTACTCATCCCGGGAGTCATTGAACTGGGTGGTGGTTTAAAGAATTCCGGGTTAGGTGAAAATCATGGGTAAAGCCAACGACATAGAGTTGCGTTTGTATCATTGTGTATATGTGTATAATGGGGTTTTTGTTAAAAATGAAGGGAGCCATTTCATGAATCCCTTTTCTGGAATGGAATCGAACCGCTGTTCTTGTTCACCTGCACTGTGCCTGAATATGGCTATCTAGACCAGATAGCCAATCGATGACCATTATGGCTTTTAATCCAAAATCAGCCGCCGCAAGCCTGAGCTTTAATCATGGAAATAGGGCG
>PEBX01000023.1 GCA_003050645.1 Candidatus Carbonibacillus altaicus | reverse complement strand
CTAACGACGCAGCCAGCGCTTCTCCGGACACATATCGAGGTGACAGTTCCAGAAGACGGGCATACACTTGATCTTTGACAGTCATCACAATTCCCTGCCTTTACACCTTTATCATTTTTTATATGTGCGACATGAACCCGACTTGTTTTCTGGCAATGTTTTTAGCAATGTTTTTACAAATCTCTCATCATCATGCTTGCTGCTTCCAGTAACGTGCTTTCTTCATTGGGTAAACCAGAAAAGTTAACGGCTTCCCATAGTTTTTTTTGTAGTTCACCGACCCAACGACCCGCCGGTCGCCTCCATTCCCTGACCAACCGTTCCATAGAGAGTGCCAGATCTTGAAGTTTCGGTGCATGTAAAGTGCTGTAGTGTCTAGCCAGGGTTGAAAAAGTGTGAAGCGTAAAGATGCGGGGATACCCTTGGTCAAGATGTTCGATCCGTAACGTTTGATAAACACACTTCGCACCTTCCGTCGTCCACAACCAAAGATACATGGCTACATCAAGATCCCGTTCCTGTGTCCGGTTCAAAGGTGTATGCGACAAAGCATACAATTTTGTATCGATCGTTCTTTGAGAGCGGTTGATCTGTGTAACCATAGATCCCCTTTGTAAAAGCGCCTCCAGACTCAGCCGCTTCCTACCTAAATTAGAAGGTGCTCGACTGATTGTTTCTGCACTCTGAATAAGACGACGTGTCTTACGCGGAAGCGGAAGCATGGCCCAGGACCAAGGTTGGTCTTCCCGTTTGAGTTCTACCGTAAACGGTACGGCCGCTTTTCCACCAAGCGCCAATGCAGCCCACCAAAAAAGCGGGCCATCCTCAGGCGATAATGCAACGAATGGCTCCATCTTCTCCATCTGCATCAGCAGTGCGTAACGATCCAGACCACGTGCCATACGAAGTGGCGGGATATGCGCAAACATTTTCTCCAGCTCCATCACAATACGTTCCGGCGAGACATCACGCAGACTTGCCCGGCACGTGAACAGCGCTTCATGCGTCTCGCGATCGAGCGAAAGGTTATACGTCCAAGCAAAACGAAGCGCCCGTAAAAGTCTAAGCGGATCTTCCAGAAAGCGCTCCTTGGCGTGGCCAACCGTTTTTAAGCGCCGACGTCTAAGATCCTTAAGGCCGGAGAAAGGATCGATTAGCATACCATCTCTTCTCCAAGCGAGGGCATTGATTGTAAAATCACGCCGGGCGAGATCCGTCGTCAAAGCGTCTGCAAATTCGACTTGGGGATGCCGATCGTGCGCCGGATAAACTTCTTTTCGGAACGTCGTCACCTCAAACGGTGTCCCTTCATAGATGACAGTCACCGTTCCAAAAGCTGCACCCGTAGGGTAACTTTTGGGAAAAAGTCGCAAAATCTCCTGAGGTCGAAACGACGTCGCAATATCGATGTCACCGCCGATCTTCCCCCAGAGCGCATCACGCAAAGCCCCGCCGACGATATAAGCCTCTCCTCCGTAGGATTCGATGGCCTCGAGCAAACGAAGCGCCCTTTGCCAAACAATACTTTTAGATATAACCGTGGAAAAGGAATAAGGAACCGAAGACACCCTCACCCTCCTCATCGTCTGCTCTTCCCGTTATGTATGACGCAACGCCCGAAAATCCCACGGTTCTTCGGCCAGAGAGCGCAGCAAAACCTCCGCTGTGCCCAAATTGGTAGCAAGTGGGACGCCGTATACATCGGCGAGCCTTAAAAGTGCAGTAATATCCGGTTCATGCGGCTGAGCGGTCAAGGGATCGCGTAAAAAAATGACAAGATCAATCAAATCATCTGCGATCATCGCCCCAATCTGCTGATCGCCACCATACGGCCCGGATTTCATGCGCTTGATATGGAGGGATGTTGCCTCCATAATACGTCTGCCGGTCGTCCCAGTCGCATAAAGCGTATGCGCTTTTAAGATCGGTTCATAGGCGATGCAAAAGTTAACCATCTCATCCTTTTTCTTGTCATGCGCGATAAGTGCAATATTCATCTTGTCCCCTCCAGCGCTTCTCATAAGCAATCGACTCGCCGTTTTGATCGTTCGATCACAATGAATGGAAAAACAGTCGACATTCAATCCCGGCACCAGTCATAATCGGTCATCTTCCAACAACTCCATAAAGCTATATCGTTTCTATAACGCTATATCGTTTCCATAAAGCTATGTCAGAGGGTTCTTATAGGGACAGATCTAACAATTTCTCCAGTCCGTAAATAAGTTCATCTCTTTCCATAACCTGTTCTATGGCCAGAAGAAGACCAGGCATAAACGACTCACGGCTCAGAGCGTCATGACGGATCGTCAGAATCTCACCTTCCCCCCCAAACACGACGGCTTGATGAGCGACGAGTCCGGGAAGACGAACGCTGTGAATCTCCGTCTGGATAGGAGAAGATGTTTTCATCAACTGGTCCGTATAAGCAGCCGTTCCCGAAGGTTTATCCCGTTTGGTCAGACGATGACCTTCAATGATCTCTGCATGACTGTAGTAGCGCGCGGCGATCTCGCTAAAACGCATCATTAAAATGGCCCCAAGGGCAAAATTAGGGGCGATGACCCCGCCAATCTTTTTTTCAGCGGCGAGCGCCTGGAGCGTCTCAACTTCTCCCATGCTAAGACCCGTTGTACCGACGACCGGACGCGTGCCGTGGCGAATCGCTGCGATGATGTTCTCATATACGACCTCTGGTGTGGTAAAATCGACCAAGACATGTGCGGATTCCTTACGTAGCGCTTCATCGACTGTAAAGTAGGTCGAAAGGAAAGGATGCGCGCGCCCTTTATGGTCGACAAGGGCCACCACTTCAAAATCATCACGTTTTTGTATATGCTCGAGCGCGAGCTGACCCATTTTACCAAACGCACCTGATATAACAATCCGAATCATTGTCACTTTCCCCTCAAGATAAGATCTATCGCCTCATCACGCAACTCAACCGATCACTCATCCCATCTCATGACCCAACTCCCGATCTTCCCATCACAACTTGCATCCATCGGTCATGCAATCGCTACGCATAAAGTCTTATGGTCGATGACGGGTGCATTAAATCGTATCATCATTCGACGAACATGCTTCACTTTCCCACTTTGTCCAGCGGTCTTTGTCCCGCGTCCTGTACTTTTCCATCACTTTTGTCAAAGACTGATCGAGATCAATGCTTTCGGCATTGGCAAACGTTATAACGACAAATAACAGATCACCCAGTTCTTCCGACAAAGAACTCGGGCGTTCATCTTTTTTCCTCGGCTTTTCACCATAAAGATGGCTCACCGCGCGTGCTATTTCGCCTACTTCTTCAGCTAACCTGGCCACCATCGAAAGTGGAGAAAAATATCCTTCCTTAAATTGCGATATGTACGCGTCAATCTCATTTTGCCAATCCGGTAAAGTTTTTGCCATCAACAGACCTCCCATTATTCCGAAAATTCTCTGTTCCGGGCCTCCTCTGTGCCAGACATCCTCTCATCCGGACATCCTCACTTTTGACACTGTCGATGTATGTCAAATGACGTCTTTAACAGTATCGTACTAGAAAAAAAGATGTTGTGCAATACAGAGAAACGTGCAGGCATGGCTTTAAGTTGTTATAATAAAATTGCTGTATACACATGAGTGCTGTGCATTCACGTTGTTTTCAAGCGTTTAAAAAAAGAAGGGCACAAAGGAGTTTTCTATGTCAACACGACACATCCTATTACAGCGCAGTAAACAGATCATTGGTATTACCATTGGCTCTGCCATTTTTGCCTTTGGCCTCAATGTCTTCAATATTGCTCATGGACTCGCCGAAGGAGGCCTCACCGGTTTTGCCCTATTATTTAAATACGTATTTGATTTTCCACCGGGTATCTTTTTAATTCTCGCGAATATTCCCCTTTTTTTACTGGGTTGGCGTTCACTTGGACACACATCAATGCTTTTAACGATCTACGGTACACTTGTAAGCTCTGTGCTCATCGATGTGATGGCGCCGCTAGCCAAACCGATGTCCCACGATATGCTGCTTGCTGCTTTGTACGCCGGTGCTTTCTCCGGCCTCGGTTTGGGTCTCATCTTTCGCTATGGTGGAACAACAGGGGGGTCCGACCTGATCGCCCGGCTTGTGCAACGGTACTGGGGGGTGAGTATGGGGCGCACGATGTTTGCGATCGATGCCCTGGTGATCGTTGTCTCCATGCTTACGTATTTAGATCGTGAACGCGCGATGTACACGATCATCGCCGTCTACCTCGGTTCACGTGTAATCGATTTCGTTCAGGAAGGCGCTTATGCCGGACGGATGATTTTGATCGTCTCCGATCACACCGAAACGATTGCACGACGTATTATGAACGAACTGGAACGCGGTGCTACCCTCATACAAAGTCGCGGCGCCTATACGAGTCAGGAAAGACCACTTCTATACTGTGTTGTTGCTCGCAATGAGGTAATCCACGTCAAAACGATGATCGAAGAGGTTGACCCCACTGCCTTTGTTGTTATCACCGATGCACATGACATTCACGGTGAAGGTTTTACCCTGGACGAACACAAAAGACCTTTGTATAAATAGGCTCTATATACAGCATAAAAATATCCAATAATCATCCCGCACCTTTTTGCAAATAACCCCCCATGCCGCATTGCGGCAACATCAAATGATGAACTGTCGCATCCTTTTCAAGACAGACCATAATTTATAAAAACGAGGCGCTCCGATGAGCGCCTTTGTGTTTTTTTGTTTATTCTATTTATGTTGATTGACGATGGTAATATACGGTGTTTATTTATGCGAGAGAACCCATTCGGCAAGTTGCTTTTTTTCAGCCGTACTGCCGCTAAACATACCTGCTGGCATCTTACCGATTGATCCGGTCTTCCCGTTGGTAATAATATCGACGACTTCATCGACTGTTAGGTTAAGAGCGATGAGACTCGGGGCTGCGGCCGTCCCGGCCAAATCTTGGCCGTGGCAGGAGCTACAGGACGCTTCATAGGCGGCAGCGGCATCGAAGTTCGTCGCTGTCGTATCGTCAGCAGGAGCTTTCCCTTTATTCGGTAAGTACACGAATAAGACCAGGAACAAAAATAGCAAGACGCCACCTAGCATGATATAATAAAACGGTTTTCTTGTCACCGGCCGTCCCTACCTTTTATATAAATGTTCTCGATCTACTGATGTGAAAGCACCCATTCGGCAAGTTGTTTCTTTTGTTCTTCCGTACCTGAAAACATGCCTGGGGGCATCACACCTTGTGAACCGCTACGACCGTTCGTAATAATATCGACGACTTCATCGACTGTAAGGTTAAGAGCGATGAGACTCGGGGCTGCGGCCGTCCCGGCCAAATCTTGGCCGTGGCAGGCGCTGCAAGATTGCATATACGCTGCTTCTGGATCAAAGGTTGCCGTCGTCCCTTGATCCTGCGGAGCAGGTGCTGGCGCTGCTTGCTGCGCATGCTGTGCCGCTGATGCTTCCATCGCTTCAACCTGTGCTTTGTGTTGGACAACCGCTTCATACGTTAAAAAAACGATCCCGGCCACAACGATGAGCATCAGGCTTGTGGCAATGGGCCGCTTCGACGGACGTCGATCGGGCTTCCTGTCCAGCCACGGAGCCAGCAAAAAGAGAAGTGCAAAAAAGCCCGGTATGATGACCGCGCCCCACACGGCCGTCCCGCTGGGGAAGTATTTTAAGAATTGATACAGAAAGAGAAAATACCAGTCTGGTAGTGGAATATAACTCGTATCGTTCGGATCGGCAGGTGTCGCTTCAAGCGGAGCAGGATGAGAGACGACGAGCACCATAAAGGCCCCTAAAAAAACGACGGCAGCCATCCATTCTTTTAATAAAAAGTTTGGAAAAAAAGGTTCGGTTTTTCCCGGATATTCGCTGTATGGTTTAGGATACAGTTTCTCCTTGCGCACCTTAACCCGCGAATCACCGACGTATTTCACATCATTTTTATTTCGCTCATGGGCCACGCAAGTTCCCCCCTCACGACCATGATAGGTGCTTTGAAACAGTTGGTTCACAACGAATTCTTAGATTTTTCCAGACACGATTCAAATACACGACTCCATACGATCGGCTTACAGCGGCCCGGCGATCCCTTGACGACGAATCAAAATAAAGTGAACGCCCAGCAAAAGCAACAAAATCGCTGGTAAGAAGAAGACGTGAATGGCAAAAAAGCGGGTAATCGTCTCCGCACCGACGATATCACCGCCGGCCAGAAAATGTTTAACATAAGGTCCCAGCACAGGAACGACTTCAGCGATCTGCAAACCGACTTTGGTCGCAAAATACGCTTTGTTATCCCACGGCAAAAGATACCCGGTAAAACCCAAACCGAGAATGACCGCAAATAGCAAAACGCCGACGACCCAGTTCATCTCTCGAGGTGCCTTATACGCCCCCGTAAAAAACACGCGCAATGTATGAAGAAAGAGCATCACGATCACCACCGACGCACCCCAGTGGTGCATACCGCGCACGATGTAGCCGAAGGAGACTTCGGTTTGTAAGTATTTTACGCTGTTAAAAGCATTCACAATATCCGGGGCGTAAAACATCGCCAAAAACATGCCCGATAAAATCTGGATCACGACTGTAAAAAATGTAAGGCCGCCGAAACAGTAGACAAACGCAGAAAAATGATGGGCCGGATTGACGTGCTCTGGCACTTCGTGATCAGCGATATCGCGCCAGATAGGTGATAAATCGAGCCGCTCGTCAAGCCAGTCGTAAACTTTCTGGATCACCTCTTATCCCTCCCCTTACGACCTCGATATCAGCTTTCCTAAATAGAGCTTACCGTCTTTAACTTCATATGCATATACTGCAAGTGGTGAAGACGGTGGTGTACCAGGGATATTGACCCCATCTTTGCTGTAACGACCGCCATGGCAAGGACAGAAGAATTCTTCGGGATACTTCGGATTGCTGTTCCAGTCAACAGTACAACCCAGATGCGTGCAGATTGGCGAAAGGGCCATAATATCCCCATTTTCACTCTTGAAAACCCAGGCCGTAAAGGTCGTCTTTTGGTTTTTAACCCAGGCGTCATCGATCGTTAACGTAAACGTAAAGCGTTTCGGTTCATCCGTGATCTCACTCACATCCGCAACCGCCACCATAGGCTCCTCTTGCTTTTTCTGCAAGACTGAATCAAGCGTCGCGCGCAACGGTGGGATGATAAGCATTGAAGCCATAAAACCACCCGTCCCCATCAGCGTGTAAGTGAGAAACTGGCGTCTCGAAATTTCGTCTTTAGTCTTTGCTGTTTCGCCAAAGGTCTCACTCGTCTGGGGTTGTTTCGGTTTTTCGTTCACGTTGTTCCCCCCTTGCACCTGTATTCACATAATAATAAACGAAAGATTGATGTCTTTCCTATCATAGCTGAAGGTGTAAAGCGCTGTCAAGAAAAGGGACATGTCCTTGCGCCTTGGACAAGTCCCTGTCATAAAATGTTCATAATTTGTTCATATAAAATGGGGCGCTCCCTGAGGCCCACCTCATAACGCGGCGTACCAAGCATCTAAAATGCTTTGATAAAGCTCCTGACGGTCCTGGATATTCGTTAAAAGAACAATATTTTGATGAAGTTTTTCTGTTGTTAAGTTTTCCTGGACGGTCAGCTGGTATGCAGCATGCGTGCGGTCATCTAATGCCCAGATGAAAATGTAAGAAAAATATTCTTGTAGGAGCATGATGGTTCGATGTATGGCGATCTTTTCATGTTGTTCGAGCCCATCATGAGAAGATCGATGAGGAGCATACTGGATCGCCGGCGGTAACAGTAGAAGGCGACCTGTTAAGCGCTCTTCGATCTCTTCGGCCCAGGTTAGGAAACGTAAAAACGCAAGGCCTTCTGCTGCGAGCTCCGGCTGAAAGGAAAGTGTCACGGCAGGTAACAGTACGCTGTCAACGGCTTCGCGGTGCGCTGAAACAAGTTGCAGGGATGCGACGGTATAACGCATGCAGACTTCTCCTTCTCCCAAGTTTATTGTAAGCAAGAACGTCTACGGTCGTCATGGTCTTTCAGTCTGTTAAGGTTCACACTTAAGCATACGCAATTCCTCACTCAGCTGCAAGAACTTTTCTTCATCTCGAGAGAGAAGCGCATCATCAATCGCTTTTTTTAACTGTTCTATTCGGTAGAGCCGTACGACTTCATCCAGAACAAGTTCTGCTAACACGCTGTACAGAGGATTGACAGGAAAAAGCTGTTGTTTTTCCAAGTGACCTCGCCTCCTCATGCAGGCCGCTTCATCGAGCGCGTTCTACTTCCATTCTTAGCCAATCGTGGTATGCTCTAAACATCAAACGTAAAAAAATAAAAAAACCGCACTCCCAAAGGGGCGGCTCAGTTGTGCACTGTTATCATTCGCTTATACTACATCATTCGCTTATACTGCGCGTTCATTCCGTCCGACGAAACCACCAGATGAGCCAGATCGTCACCACAAACACACTTAAAAGAAGCATAATGAGCGAAACGTTCATCGTCACCGTCGGCCAATAGGGCCGGTAAAAAGCATGCGCTTGGACATCGACCAGCGCTTCCAAAAACTGATCGGAAAGCCGTCCGTCTTCCGGAGGGAGAGAACGGTGTTCGGCGAAAGCCATCGATCCGACGATGAGCGCAGGAGATAGAGTGTCTTCTGTAGGATTCTGTACATCACTCAAGTTACCCTGCTGGTAAAGCGTTGCACCAAGTATCATCACTAAACCTATGAGTACCCCCATGCCGACCTGCAATCGTCTGACGAGGCGCTTTTTTCTATCCGGTGCATCAGGATAGGCCCAGGGAGTTTCTTCGCGGATTTTTCCCATCACCTGCTCGATCAGGGGCGAGGTGGCACGAGACGATTCATTGTCTCCCGCTTGCACAGTTAGACCACCTCCTCGAATGGTTATGTATCAGCCCCTTCCGGTGTTTTTTCCAGTACATAAGGTTCCAGCTTTTGTCTCAAGCTCTGTCTCGCTCGAAATAAAAGCGATTTTACGGAACTTACCGAAAGGCCCAGTCGGCTAGCGATATCTTTATAATCCAACTCTTCATATTCACGGAGAACAACGCAGGCGCGCTGCCGTTCGGGGAGCGTCTGAATCGCATCTTGCACATACTGCGCCGTCTCTTTTAAAACCGCTGATTGTTCGGGTTGTTTTTCGGGTGCCGGTCGTCGGGCGAGCAGCTGATCATCATAGGCGAGATCTTGATGATAACTGCGTCTTAATTCGCTGAGAACCGTGTTTTTGGCAATCGTATACAGCCAGGTTGAAAACTGTGCTTCGTCATCACGAAAATCATGAATATGATGATAGGCTTTGAGAAACGTCTCCTGCAACAGGTCGTCCACCATATCGTGCATATGATAAGCGGTCAAATACTGTTTAATAAAATGGCGCAAACGGCCTTCATAACAAGCGATCAGTTTGGCGAATTGATCGATGTGACCTTCTTTTACAGCACGGACAATCATTCGATCTTGATCGCACATGGCACGGGCCTCCTTTGCAGGTACCCTACTTTGTTATACGCAGCAGGCGCGGTAGGGTTGCGTTATTGAACCATACAGTCTTTCTTCAAAAAGGAATCGATCAACATAAACGTTTGTCTGGGGTATAAAAAACGTCCCTCACCGTACGGCAGGTGGTCTTCTTCAATGCGCTTTCCTCTCAAATATGTATGTCGACCGTCTGCCGTATCGATCACGAGATCGGCATCAGCCCCGGGTGCAAGTCTTCCTTTTATACCATATAAACCGCTTTGCATATACATTAACTTTTGCAAACGCTGCGCATCTCGCGCCGAATGTTCGACGTGACGGTCTGAGGCGGCATACATCGCCTTCATTTCAAGACCATCAGTTTCAAGACCGTCAGGTGAAGAAAACTGTCTGCACACACGAAAACCAGAACTCACTAGTTCATCGTACCATGTTTTTCCCCAATTGACAAGACTGCTTTTTTCGACAAAATAACCATTTTCTTGAGGTACAGGATCTTTCGGAAGATCAAGACGGATCGATAAAGGGCTTTGCGTCGCAAAATCTTTTAATGCACGCCTATCCAGACGTACGGCAAGCGGCGGCGTATCCACATACAGTACCAGTTCTACTAATTTAAGACGGTCGACCGCTCGAAGCAGTTGCAAGGAAAAATCTGCTGCTCTGGCAAAAATTTTTAACGTATAATCAAAAGGAGCATCCGCATGCAGCGCTTGATGATACCGAACATCCTGTGGCAATGTTTGCAAGGAATGGAACGGCACCCAGTCGACAAAAGATGTGTACCCTAAGCGGTACAGCTTTTTCATTTTTTCACGATACGCTGCCGGTTGATACAAGACATCCCAAAAGGGTGCGTCATAGAGCTTGCCCGGATAAACGAGACTCCCTTCAGCAAAAAGATCGGTCTCCTCCGCCAGATGAAATCCGAGCATACCACCCAGGTCATAGATTTTCTCGCCGTGAAGGGTGAGCTCAGACGGTTCGCGCTTCCCCTCGCCATAAACAAGCGTCGTACCGATCAGACGGCGAAATGTAGCCATCTTATCTACCCTCCATCTTACGGCGTATGATGTCTTAAAGATACACACCACACGACGTCTTTTGAGATTGAACGAGGCCGGTCGGAGCACGTTAACTCGGTTCAATCCATCGTACGATGAGGGTAGAAAAATTAGAACCGCAAGACGTTTTGTAAGCGCAAACAAAAAACCGCCCATCACGGACGGTTGTGCTACATACGCACACATATGAAGATAGGAGTGGAGAGAAACCATACTACTATCATTATACGTAAAAAGTTGAATATGTCAAGGGGCATTTGCAAAAAAGCACCGATAGTTTTAAAAATTCTTTAACACCTCAAAAAAGCTGGGGTACGACACAGCCGCAACGGACGGTGCGTGAAGGATGGTCGGGCGGTCGCCTTTTGCTATCAGGGCGGCGATCGAAAAAGCCATGGCGATGCGGTGATCGGACGAAGGTGGTAGTTCTGCCGGCTTAAGCGGCGTCGGCCCGTCGATGATCCAACCGTCATCGGTCGCCAAAACACTCGCCCCCATCGCCTGAAGACGCATCGCGACGTCCCGGATGCGGTCGCTTTCTTTTACTTTAAGCTCTTCCGCATCCCGTACGATCGTCCGTCCTTGCGCCTGCGTGGCGACGATGGCGAGGAGCGGCAGCTCATCGATCAAGCGAGGGATGATCTCTCCCGCTACGGTGGTACCGTTTAGCGTGGACGTACGGGCCATAAGATTTGCAACAGGTTCCCCGACAAGCGCTGAAGATGAAGCGGCGGGCCCTTGGAGCGTCCCCCCTGTGGGCTCAACAGATGATACCGATATGACTTCGATCTCCGCCCCCATCGCCTGAAGCACCTCCAGAAAACCGGTACGCGTAGGATTGATGCCGACGTTTTCAATGATAATCTCCGCATCTTGGTGCATCACCGCAAGCGCCAGCCAGAAAGCAGCCGAAGAAAAATCACCCGGTACCGAGATCGTACCTGGTGAAACGAAACGCTGCTCCGCCCCTCCCTGAAGACAGATACGCCCATTTTCCGATGAAATCGGTACACCAAAGGTACGGAGCATCCGTTCGGTGTGATCACGCGTCGGAACCGTTTCTTCGATACAGCTCTCCCCGCCTGCATACAGAGCGGCCAAAAGGAGCGCAGATTTCACTTGAGCGCTCGCAACCGGTAGCCGGTAAACAATTGGCTTAAGCGGCCGGATGCCGTGCATCGCAAGCGGAAGATAGCGCCCGCCCTCACGGCCCTCGATCCGCGCTCCCATCTGTCTGAGCGGTTCGACGACCCGCGCCATCGGGCGCCGGACGAGCGAATCGTCTCCGTCGAGAACGGAAAAAAAATCCTGACCTGCGAGAACCCCTAACACGAGCCGAGCGGTCGTCCCGGAATTACCGGCATGGAGAACGTGCTGGGGCGCGGTTAAGCCATTCAGGCCGACCCCGGATATCGTAAGGCGATCATCCATGACGCGCATCTTTACGCCCATTGCTTCGAACATGTGCTTCGTCGCCAGCACGTCTTCACCCCAGAGCAAGCCATGAATTGCGGTCTCACCTTCGGCTAAAGAAGCGAGCATAATAGCGCGGTGCGAAATCGACTTGTCCCCGGGAACAGAAAGGCGCGTTTTAATGGCTTTCGGACTATAAATTTCTGCACGATCGGGATCTCGTAAAAGCCGGACGACTGCTTCGTACCGTAAAGACAAAAACATTCACCGCCTGTCTTTTCCTGGTCTATGGCTGCTTTATGCTATAAAGCTGTTAGTTTCATCTTCGTTTGTTCTCGATCAACCTGTCCCACCTTGTTTAATCTCGGTCTATTTCTTTCATCGTATTCGTTCGATGTTTGAACGTTCTATGTCACCTAGCCGCCTATGCTATGACCTCGGATATGCAGGCGCGCCCTCAATATCCAGCGTATGCAAACGAAAGCCCGCATCTTTTAGCAAAGCCTGGGCGCGTTTTAAATCATGGTCGTTACGAAAAGCAAGGCGAAGTACGCCCATAATATCTTCCCGGAGTTCCATGATTTCGATATTAACGAGACTGATCCCCGCCTCGCCTAAAAGGGTCGTTACCCGTCCGATCATCCCCGGCTGATCCGGTATGTCCAAATAGAGATCATAGGCCGGGCGCACGGCACCAGATCTTTTTTCGGGTAGACGGCGACGAAAATCATTCGACCGGGTAAAAAGGGCTGCGACTTTTTCCCCGTCGCTTTCAAGCAATGCTCTTTTATACGCATTCAGCCGCACTTGCCATCTGTCAATCAACGATACGAGCCGGACGCGATTGTCAAGCAAAATGTCCCGCCACATAATCGGGTTCGCTGCTGCAATGCGCGTCATATCTTTAAAGCCACCGGCAGCCAGAAGTTTAAACCACGGTTCGTGCTCGGCGCGTTCTCTTAAATCATCGACCATGAGCGCTGCTATAAGGTGAGGCATATGACTCACGACAGCGACGACCTGATCATGGACGTCTGCTTCCATCACGACAAACTGAGCCCGGGTCGGGCTTAAGAGCTCTTCCAGCACTTCGTGATCTTTTGTCGGGCGTGTCGGTACGAGAACGTAATAGGCATTCTCAAATAAATCCGCCCGGGCTGCAGCAAGTCCAGATTTGTGCGACCCGGCCATCGGGTGCCCACCGATAAACAATACATCGCGGCCAGCAAACAATTGCCGAGCGAGATCGACAATGCTTTTTTTGGTACTGCCAACATCGCTAATGATCACGCCGGGTTTAAGTTTCTCTTGGGCGAGCTCCGGTAAAAAGCGCAAAATCTCGCCTACCGGCATGGCAAGAAGAATCACGTCCGCCTGTTCCAATTCCGGTTTAAGCATCGTGTGACTGATCGCACGATGGATGAGTCCCAGTTTGAATGCCTCTTCGACACGCGCAGGGTCTTTGTCAAAACCACTCACCAAAACAGCACCGCCTTTTTTTAAGGCGACGGCGAGTGAGGCACCGATGAGTCCCAGCCCAATCACGACCACAGAGCGCATAAAACGGTCCTCCCTGTTGAGACGGTAATCTAAAAGAGAGCTCTCATTTACTTTTGCGTCCATCCGTTGATCCCATCTCAGGTTATATGCTCAAGTTGTTTGCTTAGGTCGTGTGCTCAAAGTTGTTTGCTTAGGTTGTATGCTCAAGTTGTTTGCTTGAGTTGTATGCTCAAGTTGTTTGCTTGAGTTGTATGAACGTTCAGCTGAGCGTTGACACGGCCTGAAGCAGCCGATCATTTTGTTCCGGTGTACCGATCGTCACCCGGAGCCCGCCGGCAAGCGGCCGAACGATGATTCCTTTTTCCTCTAACGTATAAGCGAGCGTTCGTGGATCGGCATGTGGCAAAAAGAGGAAGTTCGTCTCGCTTGGAAGGACGTCCCAGCCCTCTTCGACGATCGTTTGATAGACACGCGTGCGCTCGTTTACCGTAGCCTGAATGACGCGCGCCACATACGCTTGATCGCCTAAAGCGGCGATCGCTGCCTGCTGCGCAAGACGTGATGTATTAAAGGGTTTGCGGGTCCGCTCTAAAGCTGTGATCAGCTCGGGATGGGCGATTCCATAGCCGATCCTAAGACCCGCCAGACCATAGGCTTTGGAAAACGTCCGGAGGACGATCAGGTTCGGAAAGTCCGGAAGAAATGTAAGGGCGCTCGCATATGCTTCATCCGTCACATATTCGGCATATGCTTCATCCAGTACGACGATAAGATCGTCCGGCACACGTTTTAAAAAAGAAAGAAGTGCCTCTCGATCGACAATTTTCCCCGTCGGGTTGTTCGGATTAGCGATATACATAAGACCGGTCTTTTCATGAATAGCCGTTAGATGTGCGGACAGATCAAGGTCATAGTGATCCGTCATCGATACCGTGCGCACGCGTCCACCTGCTAAAAGCGTGGCGATGCGATACATCGGAAACGTGATCTCCGCCATGATCGCCTCGCGCCCTGGACCGAGGGTCAAAACGGGAAGCATGGAGATGAGCTCATCGGCACCGGCTCCTAAAATAAAAAATTCGGGCGGAAAACCGTAATACTCGCTCAGTGTCTGCTTCAGCGCACGCCCCGCCCCATCGGGATACAGATAGACTTCACCCAAAGCGGCGAGGATCGCTTCCGTTACTTTGGGTGAAGGGCCGTAAGGATTTTCATTCGAGGCCAGTTTGATGACATCTTCTAAACCATCGATGGGCTTACCAGGTTCATAAAGAGGGATATGCGACAAATCATTCCAGCGTAGAGCCATTCGCTTATGCGCCTCGCTTCACTTTAACTCTTTAAATCGATGAGATTCATTGTAACATAAAAAGACGCACCAGAAAAGTCACCCCCTTTAAGAACAATAGGCTGCATCAAACAACGATGTTATACGTCGTGGCCGCACGCGACCGTTTCATGAACGCGCCCAGCCCTGCGACCCAGCCCACCTCCAGATCCTGCGCAATCCCTAGCATCCGTGGGTTGCCCGGCACCCATACTCGACCTTCCGGGATTTGTCTACGGTGAGCAGTTCTTGGACGGTCTTCCACGCACGTACCCTCATGCATATACGGTTTCGATTACGCAAAGAGCGTTTTATACCAGTCATCGATCGAACCACCGGCAGCAAGGTGAGAGACGAGATGCGAGCCGATGATGACGGCATCAGCGTGTGGAGAAAGAGTCTCTATATGCTCTTTTTGACTGATGCCAAAACCAACGGCTACCGGCAGATCGGTATTTTTTCGAACTTCAGTAAGATAGGAGACGAGCCGCTTATCCAGTTCCTCGCGCGTACCGGTAACGCCGAGCGAGGAGACAACGTATACAAACCCGGTGCGATCTTTTAAAAGGTAAGGAAGACGATGCCTCGATGTTAACGTGACGAGCGGAATGAGGGCGATGCCCGTAGCCTCCTCTGCTTCGCGAAAAGGCGCGCTCTCTTCCCAGGATAGATCGGGGATCATGAGGCCTTCGACCCCAGCGGCGCGGGCCTCGTTAAAAAATGCTTGGATCCCGTAGCGCAAAACCGTATTGACGTACACGAGAAAAACGATCGGAACAGTGACACCTGCAGCGCGCACGCGGCGAACAAGGTCAAAAAGTCCGCGCACTGTCGTCCCCGCCTGAAGTGCACGCAGGGCTGCTTCTTGAATAACGGGACCATCGGCGAGCGGATCAGAGTAAGGTACACCGATTTCGATCACGGTCGCCCCCAGGCGTGCGAGAGCATGAATATGTTTTTCCGTTGCTTCAAGCGTCGGATCGCCGCCCATAATAAACGGTATAAAACGAACGGCCGGGCGAGTACGGAACGATTGGATGATCGCTTCATGCCCACGATGACCAGTTGTTTCAAGTTCGTTCACGCCTTATACACCTCTCTTTGCATCATGCGCCATGAGCGTATCAATATCTTTATCGCCCCGGCCGGAAATATTGATAAGGATGGGCCCCGATGTCGAGGAAGCAATTATTTTAGCAAAAGCAAGCGCATGGGCGCTTTCGATCGCCGGCAGTATGCCTTCCAGACGGGTTAGATCGTACACGGCTTCCATCGCTTCCTGATCGGTGACAGCCGTATAAAAAACGCGACCGGTGTGCGCGAGATAAGCATGTTCCGGTCCGACACCCGGGTAATCCAAACCGGCAGAAATCGAGTGGGCCGGTAGAATATGCCCTTCCGCATCCTGCAAAATAAACGAATAGGCCCCGTGCAAAACACCCGCACTACCGCCGTTTACGGCAGATGCGTGTTTGCCGCTCTCGATCCCCTCGCCCGCTGCTTCCACACCGATTAAACCGACCGGATCGCTTAAAAAAGGGTAAAACATCCCGATCGCATTCGAGCCACCGCCGACCGCAGCAAGCACAACTTGCGGGAGTCTTCCGAGTGAGGAGAGCATCTGGGCGCGTGCTTCATCACCGATCACGCGCTGCAGATCTCTGACGATAAGCGGATACGGATGGGGTCCGACCGCGGAACCGAGCAGATAAAAAGTATCTTCTACATTTTGCACCCAGGTGCGGATCGCTTCATTGACCGCTTCTTTCAAGGTGCGTGTACCACTCCGTACGGGAACAACTTCCGCACCTAAAAGGCGCATGCGGAAAACATTGAGTTCCTGACGCTTCATATCTTCTTCACCCATAAAAACCGTACAGGATAGACCGAGCAGAGCGGCGGCCGTAGCCGAGGCAACACCGTGCTGTCCGGCCCCCGTTTCGGCAATGAGTTTACGTTTCCCCATTTTTTGTGCGAGGAGCGCCTGCCCCAGCGCATTATTGATCTTGTGCGCGCCGGTGTGGTTTAAGTCCTCTCTTTTAAGATAGATCTCCCCGCCGTATGCTTCGCTTAAGCGCGCAGCATACGTAACCGGTGTCGGGCGTCCGACATAATCGGTAAGAAGTGCCCGCAACGCATCCTGATAGGCAGGCGTAGACATGATCGTGCGACGCGCCGCGTCCAGTTCATAAAGCGCGGCCATGAGCGTCTCGGGCACATATTGTCCACCAAACGAACCGAAATGCCCATGGTCATCGGGAAGGTTCTGAAGTTCTTGCGGCGGGAGCGGACGAACGTCTTGCAAATACTTAAGTGCTCGCGCTGCCCGCTCCTCGTTTGCCGAAAGATCCGGCGCCGGCGTGTGTGAATGCATCTTGCCGCCTCCTTAAGATAAATTCAAAAAAGAACGTGAAACTGCATGTCCTTTGTGACAAGGTTCCATAAACTGCTTGGACGATTCCGATCATTGTGTTGAGATCTTTGAGTGTACCAAAACGTGGGCCTGGACGCATGGCTCTGATCGCATGGCGTACTTCATCTGTGTAATCTGCGTACAGAGCGTACGACCGAAAGAAGTGTCTTTATTTTTTGTATATCTTTTTTCCCATCCGTCTCCACGCCAGATGAGACATCGACACCGTCCACATCATAGCGACTGAGGAGCATGGATACGTTATCCGGTGTGATGCCGCCTGCGACCCAGAGCGGCTTTTCTAATCTTATGGTAAGCGCGCGCCATCGTTCGATGTGCATCCAGTCAAACGTCTTCCCCGTGCCGCCGTAGTGCCCGGGTAAGGACGTGTCGAGTAAGACGACATCGGACTCCGGAAAAAGACTTTGATTCGATGAAGTCGATGAAGGTTCAGATGCACGTCCCGGCGTGAGAGCCTCCGGCCGGTACGTTTTGATGACCGGCAGCCGGTATCGTTCACGTACTGCCCTTACAAATGACTCCGGCTCATCTCCACTTAGTTGGATCACATCCAGCTCACCGTGCTCCAAAACTTTATCGATGCGCTCTAAGGACGGCTGTACAAATACACCGACTTTGCGACTTTTAAGCGTTCCCAAGCGAAATGTTGAAAAAACGTCCGGCGTGACTTCTCGGCGGCTTGGTGCAAAAACAAATCCGATGTATTCGGGTGGTTGAGAGAGTGCTTCAATGGCATCAAGCGTTTCTTGCAACGTAATACCGCATATTTTAACGGTCGGCAGTCCGTGTCTAAGTGGCGTCTCCTCCAAAAGACCCGTCATCGCTTTCATCCTAATCCATCTATCTTGAGTGATGCGTTTTTTTAACAGTGAGCGGTCCCGTCATGCTTTTGGATGTCACCTCACGTACTGGTGGCAGCACCGTGAGCACCTGTGCTGTGGCCATGGCGCAGCTTATAAACAGCCTGCACCAGATCGGACGCACGCATCAACGTCTCCCCGACCAGCACGCCGTGCACACCGCGTTGTTTCAACATGCGCATCTCTTCATGGGTACGAATACCGCTTTCGCTTACGATGAGGCGATCTTTCGGAACATGCGGTAAAAGCTCATAAGTCGTCTCAAGTGTCGTCTCAAACGTATTGAGGTTGCGATTGTTCATACCGATCACCGCATCCGGTAAAAGAAGTGCGCGCTTAAGTTCCGGAAGATCGTGCACTTCGACGAGAACGTCCAGATGAAGCCGTCTGGCTTCAGTATAAAGCGTAAAAAGTTGTTCCTCGTTTAGTGCTCGGACGATGAGCAGCACGGCATCGGCACCGATTAAAACCGATTCATAAAGCTGGATGCTGTCGATTATAAAATCTTTGCGTAAGACAGGCACGCGCGTAACCCTTTTAACCAGCGACACAAAAGCTGGATCACCCGCAAAAAAAGGAACGTCAGTTAAAACCGAAATGGCCTGGACGTGTGCCGTCTCGTAGTCAAGGGCAATTTTGAGTGGATCAAACGCTTCCCGCAGCACGCCTTTGGAAGGACTTTTGCGTTTAATCTCCGCAATCAGAGCCGGAATATCGGAACCTTCTGCTACGCTCTTAAGCGCCCGTTTAAGCGAGCGGCCCTCCGTTCTTTCCGACGGTCCAGCCGTCAACGCTCCAGCTTTCGACGATTCATCCGTTGAAAAAACATATGCTTCCGCCCGCGCCCGAAGGTCCGAACCATAACGTTCATGCAGGGCGACGACTTCTTTTTCTTTTTGTTTTAAAATTTGTTCAAGCAAAGCGCTGCGCTCCTTTTAGACCTATCAATTTTTATCTTCCCGAATTTGCGAAACTTCCTGTTCTCCCTGGACATCTCGTGCACTCTGAGACGCGGCGCGCACCGTGACCTTCTCATAACTTTCAAGAAAAGCAGCCGCCCGGCCGGCTGAAAGCGTCTCCCCGGCCAGACGCACCCCTTCTTTTAAACTATCTACCCGCCCAGCGACGTAAAAAGTAGCACCGGCATTGGCGAGAAGGAGTGCAAGATCCGCGTTCATCTCTTCCCCATGTGAGAAAAATAGGGAGCGTATGATCTCGGCGTTGTCTTTCGCCTCACCTGCTGAATAACTCCCCTGTGGGAAGAGCGGAAGACCCAGCGCTTGCGGTGTTAGGTCATACGTCAGAAGCGCGTCGTCTTTTATTTCAACGACCCGGGTCACACCAGATACGCTCAGTTCATCGAGACCGTCATCGGACGAGACGACAAGCGCTCGTTTTACCCCGAGGGACAAGAGCGACCGGGCGATGGTCAGCTGATAACTGCGATCGGCCACGCCCAACACTTGCCGTCTGACGTGGGCAGGGTTTACGAGCGGTCCTAACAGGTTCATCACCGTCGGAATACCGAGCGAGCGGCGCACCCCTTGCAGCCGTCCGAGCGCCGGATGATACGTCGGGGCAAAGAGAAAGGCAAACCCGCGCGTGCGCATCTCAATCGCGGCTTCTTCCGGCTCCAGCCCGACCGGGATGCCCAGCGCCTCCAGCACATCCGCGCTACCGGAACGGCTGGATACAGCACGATTGCCGTGTTTGACGACCGGTATACCGGCACTCGCAGCAAGGAGGGCCGCAGCTGTAGAAACGTTGTAGGTACGCGCGCCATCACCACCCGTCCCCGCCGTATCGACCGCATCCTCAGGGGCACTGACCGAACGCGCCCGCGCTCTTAAACTCTCGGCAAACCCGGCGATCTCTTCTGCCGTCTCTCCACGCCCGCGCAAAAGACCGAAAAGGGCACCGACCTGGGCAGGATCCCAATCTTCGGTGACGAGCGCGTCCATCAAAAGGCGCGCTTCCTCCTTGCGAAGCGTTTCTCGTTGAACAAGCCGGTTTAAATATGCACGCATTGTTCTCCCTCTTTCTCTGCTAAGCGCATCGCAACGAGCAGTGCGCGCGCTTTATTTCTCGTCTCTTCATACTCCGTCTCTGGGCGTGACGCTCCGACGATCCCTGCACCGGCCTGCACGTGTGCGCGGAGCGGAGGGGTCAGATTCTCATGGGAATCTCCAGGCCTTTCGATATGAATGGTGCGAATGGCAATGGCCAGATCGAGGTCTCCGCCCGGGCTGATCCAGCCGATCGCCCCGCCGTAGACACCGCGCGGATCCGTCTCATAGCGTTTGATATATTCAAAAGCCTTCTCCCGCGGTGCACCAGAGACGGTTCCGGCCGGGAAAAGATGAAACAGTGCATCCAGACTGGTGTGCGATGCATCCAGTTCGCCTTCGACATGCGACACGAGATGTATCACATGCGAATATTTTTCCAGAGCCATGTACTCCCCGACGCGCACCGATCCGGGTTTTGCGACGGCCCCGAAATCGGATCGGGCCAGGGCGAGGAGCTGATCGTGTTCGCTTTGCTCTTTCGGATCGGCTAGAAGTTCGGCGATGCGCGCTGCGTCTTCCTCCTCGGTTTTCCCGCGTGGCCGCGTGCCAGCGATCGGGCGCGTCACCATCTGGCCCGCAGTCACTTTTAAAAGAACCTCCGGCGAAGAACCGACGTAAATGTCTTCATCCAGATCGAGGATATACATGTAAGGCGAAGGATTAAGCGCACGCAAATACCGGTAGACAGTGAGCACATCGGCGTGAAGTTCGAGTGAAAAGCGTTGGGAAAGCACGACCTGTTCGACCTCTCCGCGGGCTATGGCATCTTTGATGGAAGATACCGCAGAGATAAACGCATCGTGCGTCATATTGGCGCAAACGTTCAGGTAAGGGTCATACACCCGACTTTCTTCCGCAAATAGCTGACCACTGATGGTCAGTGCAGGGGGCGGTGGACTCTTCAGAATCGTCTCGCGAAGCGCCTGCAAAGCTCTCCTAGCCGCACGCAGATCCGCATCTTCCGGGCGTGGGGATGAGGCCTCTTCGCGCACCAGATAGGTCAAAAGCCAGAGGCGCTGCTTACCGTGATCAAAGATGAGCAAATAACGCGGCAGGAAAAAATGGGCAGTTGGCTTTTTACCGGAGGCTCCCCCTGTCGCACCTTCAAAGGCCATGGCCCCGATCGCCCCGCCGATTAGCGGCGAAGTAAGTCCGTAAGACGTATCAAGCGGCTCGACGTGCCAGCGTGTGAGCCATGCTGCAAGATCCTCTTTAAGCGCTGCACCGCTCTCTGTACTCTTCCAGGTTAAAATAGGATCAAAAGCAAGATACGAATAACGCGCCCAGACCGAACCGTTCTCAACACTTTCTAAAAGTGTCGGTCGGCGTTCCTTTAGCGCATACATCACGCTGATCGGTGTCAGGTGGTCAAAGACGATCTCTTCCGCGAGCGGATACAGGATAAGCTTTCGACCAACGTCAGACGACATCAAAAAAAGCGCTCCTCTCTGTGCGAGGTTGCGCTTGAATGGACGAAGGTATAGGCAAAAAGATAGACTATGAGCACCTTTATGAGTATGAGGATGGGATGGGGCTTCGGTTGTAAGAAAACCGTCGTCTGCCAAACCCGATCCCTCGTCTCATCTCGTCTCATCTTGTCTCGTCTCATTCAAGCTCAACTGCTCTCATCTCATCTGTACACCCAACTTGCTCGCTCCCATCATAGTAGCAATACAATGATGGCAAGCATAGATGAAACTACTGTATACGAAACAATTGTATACGTAACTATTGTAAAAGGATTGGCGGGATCTGTCAATGATCCCTGTTAGATATGCGTGATATATGTGTATATTGCACATTATTTAATCTAATGTTTACTGACCCACCTAGAAAGCTGTCATCTTCACGGTACTGTTTGACATTATTTTTCCAAGAGTGTCCTCACATCATCCGGTGCAAGACCCACGCGCAGGACCCGTCCGGGTGCTCTAAGCAGAGCAAAATGGATCGATGCATGACGGTTTTTTTTGTCGGCTAACATCGCCTGAACGAGCGCCTCCGTGGTAACGTCAGGCGGAACTTTGGTCGGTAGACGCAAGGAGGTCAAATCCGTTTCGAGCTGTGCTAAAAAAGAAGCATCGGCGAGACCGAGTCGCAGGGCGAGTTCTGTCTCGACGACGAGTCCGATGGCCACCGCTTCCCCGTGTAAAAGTGTACCATAACCGAGCGTAAGTTCGAGAGCATGGGCGACGGTATGCCCGATATTGAGCGCCTCGCGCTCTCCGCTTGTCTCCCGCTCATCACGCTCCACGACTGCCTTTTTCACGGCAATGCCGCGCGAGAGAAGATGGGTAAGAATCGGCCAGTCTGCCTCCTCCACCCTCTGATCGCAAAGACGAAGGAGCACTTCACGCGATCGGATAAGCTCGGTATAAAAACGTTCGCCGGAGATGAGCGCATGTTTGATAAGCTCTGCATATCCGGCGCATATTTCACGGGATGGGAGCGTCCGAAACGTCAGCATATCGTAAAAAACGGCCCTCGGCGGATAAAATGCACCGATCATATTTTTTCCTAACGGATGATTCACAGCCACTTTCCCACCCACACTTGAATCATGGGCCAGGACGGTAGTCGGAATCTGAATAAAATCAATGCCTCGCATATATGTGGCGGCGATAAAACCACCCAGGTCGCCGATCACCCCACCACCCAGCGCCAAAAGCACACCGGAGCGATCCAAACCGTAGCGGATCATATGGGAGATGATCTCTTCCACCGCTGCGAGACGCTTTTCCTGCTCACCCGCGGGACGAACGACGGTTAAAAACCGAAACCCGGCTTTTTGGAGACTCTCTTCGACAGGGGATACATAATACGGTGCCACCTTCTCGTCCGTCAGGATCAGCACGTTATGTCGGGACGGTTCATAATGCAGAAGATCGACCATGTACATTCCGATGCGGGAGAGCACGTCCTGACCGATGATGACCGGATACACGCTGTTTTTTGTTACGATATCCAGCCGTTCCTCTATAGGGTATTTCTGTCCTTCTGAAACAGTGAGCGCAGGTGGTTGCGCTTCATCTCCGACTTTATCCAGCGATAAATCAAGCGGACGCAGTACCATCCGCGCTTTCATCTGATCCAGATCGTATGGTGCCATCGAACGATCCCCTGCCCTTATTAAAATCTTTCCGTATACCGCCGATGTTCTTCTACATAATGGACGAGCTGCTCGATGCGATCCGCTGGAAATGTTTCGAGGAGCGCGCGGGCAAGTTCAAAGGCGAGCACGAACTCTGCCACCACTGCCGCTGCCGGAACGGCGGTCACATCCGAACGCTCCACCGAAGCACCGCCTGCTTCTTTGGTCAAAAGATCAACGCTCGGTAGCGGGCTGTACAGCGTAGGAATGGGCTTCATGGCAGCTTGAACGACGATCGGCATGCCTGTCGTCATCCCGCCTTCGAACCCGCCTGCGCGATTCGTCTTGCGGTAATAGCCGCGACCGGCCTCGTAGTAAATCGGATCATGCGCCTCTGATCCAAGGCGGGAAGCAAGCTCAAAACCATCCCCAAAGGCAACACCTTTGATGGCCTGAATACTCATAAGCGCCTGCGCAATATTCGCATCCAGCTTCCGATCCCATTGCACATGCGATCCGAGTCCAACCGGCACACCGTAGGCGATCACTTCCACCACGCCGCCCAGCGTATCACCACCGCTTTTGGCCGCATCAATCTTTTCAATGATGCGCGCTTCCGCATCAGGATCGAGAACGCGCACCGGAGATGCCTCGCTCCTACCCATGATCTCTTGAGGAGAGAGCATATCGACAGAAACCGTACTCACGATACCGCCGAGCGCACGAACGTGCGAGACGACATCGATCCCGACCGCCTCTAAAAGCTGTTTGGCAAGCGCCCCTGCCGCAACCCGCATCGCCGTCTCACGCGCACTGGAGCGTTCCAGTACATCGCGCACGTCGCGATGACCGTATTTTATGGCACCGGATAAGTCGGCGTGCCCCGGGCGGGGACGCGTTCTGCGCCTTTGCCCGGCTTCCGGATCATCCGGCGGATAGACGGACATCACTTTTTCCCAACTTTGAAAGTCACGATTCATGACGCTTAAAGTAATCGGTGCCCCCGTCGTGTAACCGTGACGGACACCGCTTAAAATTTCAATGCGATCTTGCTCGATCATCATACGTTTGCCCCGACCATACCCTTTCTGACGACGCGCCAGTGCCTCATCAATTTTTTGCACGTCTACAGTCAAATGACTCGGCATGCCCTCTACGATCGCCAAAAGACGCGGGCCATGAGATTCTCCGGCGGTCATGTAACGCAGCAATTGAGGCCCCCCTTGCTTACATTTTTTTGCGATATAAAAATGGTGCCACCAGATAAAGGCCGTACCGTTCCGGTGTAAAAATCTGTTCCGTACTGCCGACGAACAAATATCCCCCCGGCTTAAGCGCGCGAGAAAGACCGCGATACAGATGGTCTTTCCCTTCATCCGTAAAATAAATGACAACATTGCGATTTAAAATGAGATCATACGCCCTGTCAGGATAAGGAGAACGCAAAAGGTCAAACCAGAAAAAGTGCACTTTTGCTTGAAGCCGCGGTAAAATTTGATAGCCGTCAGCGGTTCGCAAAAAATACGTGCTGCGATACGAATCCGCCACTTTCTTAAGCGCTTCTTCAGAATAAACGCCGCGTCTCGCCTTATCGAGCGCCGGACGATCGATATCCGAAGCTTCGATCACACTTTTATCGAGCAGGCCGAGGCGATCGAGCATCATCGCCAGACTGTAAGGTTCTTCGCCCGTCGAGCAGGCCGAGGACCAGATTTTTATGCGTTCACGATCTTTTAAAGGCAGGAAGACTTGTTCTGCTAAAACATTCCAGCGACTGCCGTTTCGAAAAAATTCCGATACATTGATCGTCACCCGATCGATAAACTCCTGGCGTAACGCACTGTCGTGCATAATGGCTTCATAATAATCTTCATATGCCTGAAAACCGCGGCGACGCATCAAACTTAAAATGCGACGCTCCATCTGCCGTCTTTTATAATACCTAAGATCAAGTCCCAAGCGCGCATAGACGCGCTCAATAAATCCTGTGTAGTCCAGTTTATCCTCACCTATCATCTTCACTTAAATCTTCATCGACATTGATTAAATTAGAACGCGTTACTGATGTGTCTCTATTTTACGATCATCCTTTTACAACCAGCAATGCTTTAGCTTCCATGTAAACGAAGCTTTAACTTCCATGCAAACAAAGTTTTAACTTCAACACAATATAATAGAGCAAAACCATTGTACCATGCCATAGAGAAAGAGCCTGTGCATGATTTACACAGGCCACGTGGTGTGCTTACATCCACGATTCCAACGTGCGGTCGTATGTCACAAATTCATGTTTTTCAAACCAGAGGTTGATCTCTCGCTCTGCGCTTTCCAGGGAGTCGGAACCGTGGATCAAGTTCATGCCGATCGAACGACCGTAGTCACCGCGAATCGTCCCGGGTTGAGCTTTGAGCGGATCGGTCGCTCCCATCATCTCCCGTACGACGCGTACGACATCCTGCCCTTCCAGGACAAAAGCAAAGACCGGGGATGAAGTGATAAAGGAGACGAGTTCGTCAAAAAACGGGCGTTCTTTATGTTCGTCATAATGCGCTTCCGCAAGCGTCGGGGATACCTGTATAAATTTTGCTGCTACCACTTTGAAACCTTTGCGTTCGAAGCGGGATAAAATCTCGCCGATTAACCCACGTTGAACACCGTCCGGTTTAATCATTACAAACGTACGTTCCATTCTGAGTGCCTCCTTCTTTTGTGTCATCAACATCCTACCATTAGAAGCGACGATTTTCAACAAAGTGTACGATCGAACGGAGCGCCTCACTTTTCTCATCCGACTCCAGGTGACTAAGCGCCTGATAGGCCTTTTCTACATAGCGATGAACAATCCGCCGGCTGTACCCGATCGCCTCGCTCACCTTGAGCCGGGATAAAATAAAGACCAGCTCATCGGCAACCAACGCTTTCCACTCATCTGCACGTATCCCTTCTCTTTTCATCTGCCGACCTTTTTCAAGATAAGCATAAAGCGCCCGCCTGAGATCCGGATCGCCGCACGTTAAATCCAGGATAACCGGTAACGTGACATTCCCCTGCAGAAGATCGCTTCCCGCTGGTTTTCCCAGTTGTTCCGTACTCCCGGTAATATCTAAAATATCATCGGTCAGCTGAAAAGCCATGCCCGTCGCATAGGCATAGGCACTGACGGCCTTTTGAACGGCCGGGTGGGCGCCCGTTATCCGCGCCCCGAGGCGTGCGCTCATCTCGATGAGAAGCGCCGTTTTGCGGCGAATGCGGCGCAAATAACGCTTCATGCTGACTTGTGCGGAAAAAAGGTCTTGAAGCTGCTCCAGTTCCCCGCGACTCATCTCGGTCAGAGCCCGGGCCAGCGTCTTATGCAAAAGTATATCGTCAAACGAGGCGAGTTCCCTCAAAGCGACAGAGAGCAGATAATCCCCAGTGTACACAGCTGCCGGTTCATCCCACGCCTGAGCCACCGTCGGCCGTCCACGGCGGGTATCACTCTCATCGACGACATCATCGTGAACCAGGGTCGCCATATGAATCAGTTCCATGATTGCCCCCAGCCGCACAAGACGTTCATCAAATGTTTCCCGGACCTCTCCGAACTGTCCGGCGATCAAAACAACGAGCGGACGCATCCTTTTTCCACCAGCTTCCAAAAGATGCCGGGACGTATCCGCATAAAGCGGGATGTCACGGGCGATAAGCTTACTTAACGTATCTTCAACCCGTCCCAGCCCTTCTTGATACGTCTCATAAACATCCAGGATGTGCATCAAACCCCTCCCGAACCTAAAAGAACGTTTCGCTGTATCTCGTGCAGGGTGCCATCGTCCGGTAGAAAAGAAAGCGTCGGAACGCGCTCAAGAAAGCCGAGCGAGGTTGCTTCCTGATAATAATATAAAAGTCCGGATCGTTGTTCCTCGCCAAAGTCATGACTGAGACCATCAAAGTAATGACGCCAGAAAGCCAGGCTTCCACCATGCGCGCTCGCGACGAAGCGTACAAGCGGTTCGGGGTCGCTTAGGTGCCGCCATTTGCTCCGGGCCAGCGCTTCGTAAATGCGATAGATGTGGTGCGCGTGTGCTTCAAAGACGCTTTTGCGCACGGCGAAAAGAGCAAACGTCATCCAGTGACCGGTGTAAGTTCGCCAGAGATCCCCCAGGTCATACGTATAAAACATTCGATTCGTGCGATACGCGGTAAGCGCCTCATCTCCAATTAAAAGCGCTACGTCGTGGCCGCGCATCATCGCCTCCAGGTCAGGCGGAGCTGTCTCGTAATGCGGGATAAGACGCAAATATTTTTCCAGGATGATTTTGGCCAGGACGACGCTCGTCGCCGAGCGATCGGTGAGCACCACAGAAGGTTCGCGATATGTATGCAGCGGTCGGTGTGAAAAAAGAAAGATCGAACCGACAGGCCCATAGGAACTGACCGAAAGATCGGGGAATAGCAGTAAGTGATCGGCCTGATCCGCATAGGCAAAAGAAGACATCGGCCCCATATCAACGACATTGTTTTTCATTTTGCGGTTCAGTTCGGCTGGCGACGTCTTGATGACATCAAGCGGCACGGGGAGTCGGTTCACGTCAAAATAAAAAAAGAACGGTAACGTATTCGTATAATGGATCTGTCCTAACGTTAACAACACGGATGCTCCTTCCTCTTTACAATCTATCTATCTCAACAATCTATCTATCTCACGCAACAGCGGTCTCATTACGATTCCTCTTCTTCTCCCCAGCGTCGAAACAGATGGATGTCAGGCACACCCAGTGCATCGAGCGCCTTTCCGACGACAAAATCGACCATCTCCTCCACCGTCTGCGGTCTGTGGTAAAAAGCCGGCATAGCTGGAACGATGCGCACGCCAAGCCTAGCAAGACGCAGCATATGTTCGAGATGGATTGCCGAAAGTGGGGTCTCACGGGGCACGAGAACGATCCGGCGTCCTTCTTTTAAGAGGACATCAAACGCACGCTCGATCAAATTATTGCTAAGTCCGAGGGCAAAAGAGCCCACCGTACCCATCGAAGCCGGGATAATGATCCCACCTTGCGTTTCAAACGAGCCGCTGGCGATCGGGGCGGATACATCGCGAAAAGGGTGGAGGATGAGCCGCCCTTCTTTTCCGCGCGTGACCTCCCCCTCCGCAGGGTGACTCTCCGGCTGTCTCACTAGCATCTGCCAGACTGTTTCGCGGTTCGGGTGAAAGCGCAGTCTAAGCTCTTTCGCCGCTACCATATAGGCGTTATCCGAGACGACGACATGCACTTCATAACCCGCTTGAAACAAAACCTGCACGGCTCTTACCCCATACATAAAACCGCTGGCCCCGGTGATCGCCACGACGAAGCGTTGCATCAACCCACCTCCCAGTCACAACAGCCGAACGCAAGCGCCCTCACGTATGCTCTCTCCCATAATGTCTCGTATCCTCGCTCTCACGCATCCTACCCACCCCATCTACCGCATCCGAGTCTACCAACGGATCAAGTGCGTCAAATGAGGTGGCGGGTCATAAGCGCGAGCACCGTCGCAGCAAAGACGACTACACTTAAAATGCCGTTCATCGTAAAAAATGCCATATCCAGACGGCTCATATCGCGCGGTGAAATGATCGAATGCTCGTATAACAAAATCAGCGCTGCGAGAAGAACACCCAGACCGTAGACGACATTGAGCCCAGCCGTATACCAGAGTAACAATAAAAAGAAGACGCTGATCAGATGAAACACCCGGGCAATCAAAAGCGATCTGGCCAGTCCAAAACGTACCGGGATAGAATGAAGGCCGTGCGCACGGTCAAAATCTTCATCTTGTGTCGCATAGACGACATCAAAACCGGCCGTCCAGAACATCACCGCGAAAAATATCGGAAGACTCACCCAGTCGAGACGACCGGTGGCTGCAACCCAACCGCCGAGCGGTGCTAGTCCCAGCGCCACCCCCAGCACGAGATGGCTCGTCCATGTAAACCGCTTCGTATAAGAATAAAAAACGAGTACAAAGACGGCGAGCGGCAAAAGTTTGACCGCGAGCGGGTTTAACATGGCGGCAGCAAAAAAGAGAAGGGCAAAGGACAAAATAATATAAAGCCAAACCTCCCTGATCGATAAAAGGCCGCGCGGTAAGGCGCGTGATGCGGTGCGTGGATTTTTGGCGTCGATGGCGCGATCGATCAGGCGATTGAGACTCATCGCAGCCGTTCGAGCCCCAACCATGGCGAGAGTGGCAAACACCCACTCATAAAGTGTCGGCCATTGCCCGAAAACCCACATACTTCCCAGTACAAGTCCCAGGTACGCAAAAGGAAGAGCAAAAATCGTATGTTCGAACTTAATCATCTCAAGAAAAATTTTGATCTTTGACGCTTCCCTAACTTGGATCGACTGCCCTTTCATTGTTATCCTCCTTGTTATCCTCCTCGCAAAGGTTTTTGCCCGATGTGGATGGCAGCAATCCCACCGGTTAAAAGACGGATGCGCACCTTTTTCAGACCTACTTTTTCAAACAGGTGACCGAGCTCACGGTGGTCAGGAAAACTTTTTAAGGACTCCGGCAGCCAGCGATACGATTCGTATTGGCGGGCAAAAATCTTACCGAGATATGGAAGCATATGTTCAAAATACAGATAGTAAAGCGTTTTAAAACCGGGTATGACCGGCTTGGAAAGTTCCAGAGAAGCAACCCATCCCCCGGGCCGGACGACTCTTTGCATCTCCGAGAGCGTTTGTTCGATATCCGGCACATTGCGCAGGGCAAATCCTATCGTCGTCACATCGAACGTTCCGTCCGAAAAAGGAAGTTTTAAAGCACTCCCTTCGACCCACGTCACTTTCGAAAGCGACCCGCCTTTCGCACGAACGCGTACTTCTTTTTGCCGAGCGATCTCCAGCATACGCGATGAAAAATCGAGTCCGACCACTTCCCCGGTCGAACCGACGACACGGGATAAGGCAAGCGCCAGATCGCCGGTCCCGCAGGCGACATCCAGTGCCTGCATCCCGGATTTCACGTTTAACATCTTAAACATCGTCTTCCGCCAACGTTTGTGCACACCGAACGAAAGGAGGCTGTTCATCCCATCATAATTGGGCGCGATCGAATCGAATACATGTCGTACAAACCGTTCCTTTTCTTCGGCCGACGTAAACTGTCTTTCGCCTGACACGCCTTTAAGACCCCTCCCCAACAACCCGCCCCGTTAACACATTACCGCTAAGCTCTTTACCTTCATCCATCCAGCTCGCCATAAGGCGTTCCTGCTTTGCTTTTTGCCCGGGGAGGATCGTTTTCACAACTAAAAACAGCTCCTCCTGAAAACGCGCCAGCTCTCGCTCCGGAATAAACGGAAACAAATTTTTTCCGATATGATACTGCACCACCGCAAATGGTAATTCTCGCCAAGACATCCCTTCCGGCATCACCGCCTGAAAAAGAGCGCTTTCTATATTCACTTTGAGATTAAAAAGCCGCATCACATCTGGCAGCTCACTGCGCACATATTGCCAAAGAAGCGCTTTATGTGCATGCACTTCTTCAATGGCCTGTGCAAACCGACGAATGGCATCGACGAGACCTGCTTCGGCGAGCAGCAAGAAATAGCGACTGCTCAAGAGGTCACCCAGGAGCACTCGCTCCGCCGCTGTTAAATACTTCGCCCACGCCTCGAGCGGTGGACGAAACAACCCCAGATACGGTTTTGTTTTTTCCTGATACGCATCATCCAGTGTCTCATGCAGTTTGAGCCCCAAATCAATCAGAACAAAAGCTTGTCCGAGCGTGTGCCGAACGCTATCTGGGGCGTCGTGAGCACTTAGCAACACTTGCAATAGTACCTGTCGCCAGCGCGGCAGCTCGGGTATGGGGACATCGCGCGGCCAATCTGCTGCGAGAAGATGCCGTACATCACGCATGATCCGTTCCGTTTCCCGTTCATCAAGCATACCCACCTGTTCATCCCCTAACGCATTAAAAACCCGTCTTGAAACGATTATAGCACATACGGCTTGCCCAGGCGAACCTATGGCATCCACTGCACCTCTGCCGAAAACAACCGGCGATATATCTCTTCTCCCCACGGTTCGGGTTTTTTCTCGGCGAGCGGATCGGGGCGATACGCGACGGTAGCCAGCCAAAGCCGTTTTTGCCCTTCTGTCGCCTGGTCCCGACCGAATTCTTGAATAAAAATACGTATCCATAGTTCCTTGACCGGAAGTCCCAAAAATACGTCATGGCCGAGTGCCCACATATCGTGCCAGAGCATCGACTCCGAGCGTTCGGGAAGGATGAGGTCAAGGCTCAAACGTTTTGAGTCGATGTCTGCAAACGTAATCCTGCCAGCAAGCTCTATACGCGTGAGCGTCCACACCATGGCCGTCTCCAGTGCCTGCTCTGTCGCTTCCGATGCCACAGGTTCTACGTCGATAAGTTGAGCCCTCGGTTGCGCCTCCCATTCTGGAGGGATGAGCTCAATCGTACCCCAGACCATCACGACCAGCAGCAATATGACTGTAAAAAGCGACATCACGCGCATCAAACGCCTCACCTCAACGGCGTGTCATCTTTTTTTATCCTATGCGCGGGTGTCGGTTTTAAGACGTATCGCCTCATCCGGATTCAGTCCGGACTGTCCGTCTCGATCCGGCCCACTGCCGTATAGATCGTCGCCTTTCCACGAACCTTAATCGCCGACGTATGTTCTGTAAATTGGGCAATCATCACTTCATGCCTGTCTAGTTTTTCCGTATGATGAAGGCGCGTACTTTCGCCACGCGTCATACCGATCACCTGCACACCATTTTCCTTGGCCCGGATCACGACATACGGTGGTTGAAAAGCCGTCTTAAAGAGCGTATCGGCGCTCTGTTTGTCCTCGTCCATTTGATCACCACCTGATTCACGCATCTTGGAAACCTTTTCTTTAAACCTTAACACGCTGCACTAAACTACATAGACGCAAGTTCGTTCCCTATCGTACTACCTCTTCCCAAGCCAAACCCCAAAAACGTCAAACCCTCACGACAACTTACCTTGAATGAGCGAGAGCGCTTCCGAACGAGCCATCGCATTTTCGACAAAAAAACCCCGTACCGCAGAAGTGACGGTCTTGGAACCGGGTTTTTTAACACCGCGCATGACCATGCACAGATGTTCCGCTTCGATCACGACGATCGCCCCATGCGCTTCCAACCGTTCCATGATGGCATCGGCAATCTGCGCAGTCATTCTTTCCTGAAGCTGGGGGCGCTTGGCCACCGTCTCCACAGCCCGGGCCAGCTTACTTAAACCGACGACCCGACCATCGCGGGGAATATAGCCGACATGGGCTTTCCCAAAAAAAGGTACAAGATGGTGTTCGCACATCGAGTAAAACGGTATATCTTTGACGATGACGATTTCTTCATGATCCTCACTAAAAATGGCTGAAAAATGTTGGGCGGGATCTTCCCCGATGCCTGCGAAAATTTCTTCATACATCCTCGCCACTCGCGCCGGTGTTTCCCGTAAGCCCTCGCGTTCCGGATTTTCTCCAACCGCTTCTAAAATCAGGCGAACGGCATGCTCTATTTTTTCATGATCAACGGACAACAGTTTGGCCTCCTTATATGCAGTCTTTCCCTAAATTAGGTCTCTCACCGAGAACCTGGTTTGAACTTAGTATAACATGTTTTAACACGACCACAAATGAACGGAAAAAACAAATCCGTCCTACCATTAAAAATTATACAATATCTATACATTATGGTCGGAATGCTAGTTTAAAGCGACGCTTACTAAACATAGATTAGACATTAAAACGTCCATTGTCAAGTAAATGAAACAAAAAAAGACGCTGTCCGCGTCGTTTAAAACCGTTCCGGCCAGCGTATCGATCAAGAGACTCGTCTTTACGAGAAACCGCTAAGAAAGCCCACCTGCATCTCACAAAAGAATGGCAATCAGTCCACCCGAGCCTTCGTTAATGATACGCGTGAGCGTCTCTTTTAACTTGTAGCGCGCTTGATCAGGCATCATGTGGAGTTTGGCCTGAATCCCTTCATTGACGATGCTGTAGAGGGAGCGTCCGAAGATCTCCGTCTTCCAGATCGCTTGCGGATCTTTTTCGAAATCCTGCATTAAAAAGCGCGCCAGCTCCTCGCTCTGTTTTTCCGTGCCGATAATCGGGGAAAACTCCGATTCGACTTCGACCTGAATGAGGTGAATGGACGGAGCTTTGGCCTTGAGACTCACCCCAAACCGCGAGCCCTGCCGCACGATCTCAGGTTCTTCTAATTCCATATCTTCGATGCGCGGGGCGGCAATGCCGTAACCAGTCGCTCGCACCATCTCAATGGCTTGGGCAAAATGATCATACTCTTTCTTGGCGTGCGCAAAATCTATGAGCAGTTTTAAAAGATCGTCTTTTCCGCGCACCTCCGTGCCCACGACTTCCTGCACGATCTCGTCATATAGAAGATCGGATGCACCAAGATCGATTTCGGCGATGCCTTGCCCCATATGCATCTCTGCAAGATGCGCTTCTTCGATAAAATCATAGTCTTCGAACATTCCCACGATCGTCTCGACATCGCGCAGGCGTTCTACGGTGCCGACCGTCGTCTCCACCGCATCCTCAAATTTTTTCCGGAGCCAGTGCTCTTCACCTAGGACCATGATCCAGCTTGGCAAATTCACCTTAACTTCATGGACGGGAAATTCATAAAGTGCTTCCTTCAGTACGCCCAGCACATCCTCCTCCGTCATGGTCGCGATTGAAAGCGGTATGACCGGAACATGATACGCTCCCGCAAGCTCCATCCGGAGCCCTTCCGTCCGCGGATCGTACGGACGCGTTGTATTCAAAACGACGACGAAGGGTTTCCCCAATTCTTTTAACTCTTCAATGACCCGCTCTTCTGCTTCGATATAATCTTCGCGCGGAATCTCTCCGATTGAACCGTCGGTTGTCACGACGATGCCGATCGTGGAATGATCCTGAACGACTTTGCGCGTTCCATACTCTGCCGCCTCTTGAAAAGGGATCGGCTCATCATACCAGGGCGTATGCACCATGCGCGGCCCGTCTTCATCTTCGTAACCGCGCGCACCGGCAATAGGATAACCGACGCAATCGACGAGCCTCACCGATACATCGAGACCTTCCGCGACATGCACTTCCACGGCTTGGTTGGGAATAAACTTCGGCTCCGTCGTCATGATCGTGCGTCCCGCCGCGCTCTGCGGCATCTCGTCGACGGCCCGTTCCCGCTCCGCAGGGTTCGGTATGTTCGGGATAACCACAAGCTCCATAAATCGTTTAATAAACGTCGACTTCCCCGTTCGTACCGGACCGACGATTCCAAGGTATACATCTCCGCCCGTGCGCTCGGCAATATCTCGAAAAATATCAAAGCGCTCCACGTACATCCCCTCCTCCGCTTATGCAGCCTCGCCTTTTAGGCTTGGATACTTACAATATATGTACGACCGCCGCCGCTATGACAGATGCGCTTTTAGGCGTCGTCAAAAAGTTTGTCGCTATACGGTATGCAAAGCGAGGAAGGGTTATGACCGATTTAAACTTTTTTTAACTGTCGATCAAACGTTATTCGCGAACAATGACCGGTTCATCTTCTTCAAATCGATACGGGAGCGATAAGGCGGGAACGAAGGGAGCATGATGGATTAACAGCCAGCGGGCATCTATCTTTCCTTGTAAGACCGAAGCGTCGTCTGCTCCGGCACGTTCCTTCATAAGAGCAAGATCGAGCGCATAATCGAGATAGACGCGACCACGAGCCGTGATTAATAACGGTAAACGGTAGCTGCTGTACGGTGATTGCGGCGATTTCACCGCCTCCCCCAGCGCGCTTGTGTCGAGAGCATAAACAGCTGCATCCTCCGTACCCGCCCCGCCTATGGGTGCAAGATGGATGATGGGTTCTCCGAGCGGCAGGCGACCTGTCCTTTGCTGATACGCATACACTTTTTGTTGAACGTCCATCACACTCTGGGAGAGGGTAAGATCGACGAGTCGCACGATAAACGTCTCGTCATCCGCAAGGAGCACATACTGGTACCGACCCCCGCGTTCATAAGCGCTTTTCGGTGCGTCGACCAAATAGCGCCCGATTAAAAGAGAAAAGTCGACCGGAACGCCCGTGATCTTTTTTTCCGCATCCCATGTGGCTTCCCGTACGGGTGGTGTGAGTGTCTCTTCCACGTACAGATCAACCGCTTTTTGTACACGTTCGAGATCTTCGCTTATATTTTCGGTTGACGGAAGATCCCGTCCCGGATAAAGACAACCACTGAGTAATATCGAAACAATGAAAAAAATAGTTGTCGCTAAAAACAATCGTCGCACGGCGATAAAACGTTTGGCCACTCGTATGAACAGACGTTTGGGCATAGAGATTCAGCTCCTCACCATAACAGTTGAACAAAGCAGCCCGTCACAAAAAATAAAGCCTGGAAATCAAATCAATTAAAACAGGGCGCGAAAGGCAAATAGAAAAGCTGGAATGAGCAGTAAAAAAGCCGATACGGAAAGAAGCCGCCGGGGCACGCCTTTGAACTTCGTGCGAGCGATGGTGATGAGCAGATTGGCAAGAAAAAGCAAAAAGATGGCGATCACGGCATCGAGCATCGCGCACACCCTTTCTGTTTGTATAGCTTCATTATACACCATCAGCCTCAATGCTCCATCTCTCCTGAAATAGGTTACATCGTCTCATCTTTCTGCTGGTGCTGCAAAGGCGGCATGGGGATCTATTTTGACCCGAGCCCGATCCATGTCAATCCCGATGCATACAGTATGAATGAGTAAAAAAGGCGTGCTTAAGCAAAGGAGGGAGTATCCGTGGCACACGGTGAACGTGGCGGAGAAGAACTCAATCCCCTTCAGCTTACCCAGCAGATCAAACCGATCAAAGATGGCATATCCAAGCTCAGCGGCTCCATCGCGCAAATTGAAAAAACGCTCGACATGCTGACTACCGTCTCCGCTCTCATCGAGCGTTTTGGCGGCTGGCAGGAGGTAAGCGAAATACTCAGCGGATCTCTGGGCACGCGGGATGGACAGAAAGATCCGCTCGCGCGCCTTAACAGGCTCATCGACACGTTGGAAAACGCCGATTACGAGAAACTGCGCCAACTGCTCGAACATCCGATGGTCCAAAAATTATTTTCCCTATCCGGAGCGAACGAAAAAAAAGAAAAAAAATAAAAAGACGGCCGCCGATGCTGGCCGTCTTTTTTTTTAATCTTTTTTTGTATGGCCGCGCTTCGCCTTCTTCCCCGAAGACGCTGCGGATGCTTGCTTCTCTGCGCTAAACGCAGGCATTTTACCCTGAGCGAGCTGTTTTTCACTAAACAGCTTTTGAATTGATTCAATGCCGGTAAATCGGTTTTCCCGTAAATACGCCATGATGTTCTCTTCACGCTCGGGTGAAAGATTCATCCCCAGCACCTGCGACAGACGCCGAACGAGCGCGCGCATTTTTTCTTCATTATCCTGATCACCTTGTTGAATATCTTTAGCGGTATCTAAAAGCGCCTTCTGATCTACCGGCTTTTTAGCCGACTGCTGGATGAGCTCTAACAGCTGACCGAGATTCATCACGAGGCCTCCTTTGCGCCACTTATCACGCTTCTTTCTCGGTACAGCGTATGCAGCAACCCCGAACCCCGTGCGCCTAACTTAATTCCAGTCCCTTCTTTATCCGAACCTCCGGTTGCATCGTCTAGGAACGACCGGGTACCGAACGTTTATCCTGTCTGTTCCTTGCTTTGTCGCGCACGTGCACGTGCAAAGGCGGTACATGAACCTAACGTTCTTCCTGCCTGTTCCTTTCCCATATATCGAGGAGAAGGGCGTGGCCTTCGTCCGTGCGTTCACGACCCATCAGCATCGGCACGGCCTCTTCGGCACTTAACCCTTCGAATAATACCGCATAAAGTGCCGTCGTAATGGGCATCTCCACCTCGTGATGCCGACTCATCCGGTATGCCGCTTCCGTCGTTTTGACGCCTTCCACCACCATGCCGATAGTCGCGAGCGCTGCATCCAATCTCATCCCTTCGCCGAGCATCTTGCCCGTCCGCCAGTTGCGGGAATGACGGCTCGTGGCCGTGACGATCAGATCGCCCATCCCGGCGAGCCCTAAAAAGGTGAGCGGATGCGCCCCCAGTTTCACCCCCAGTCTGGCAATCTCCGCGAGCCCTCGGGTGAGGAGCGCCGCCTTGGCATTATCCCCGAAACCGAGCCCATCGGATATGCCCGCCCCTAAGGCGATAATATTTTTAAGCGACCCCGAAAGTTCCACCCCGAGGAGGTCTTGATTGATGTAGACGCGAAACGATGGGGCAAAAAATATGCTCTGAACCTCTCGGCTCACCTTTTCTTCATCACTCGCCACAACGACGGTCGTGGGAAGACCCCGTGCCACTTCTTCCGCATGGGACGGTCCGGAAAGCGCACTCACTCGGTTAAAAAAAGAAGGAGGCAGCACGTCGCGCATGACCTCCGACATCCGCATGCCGCTTTCCCGCTCCAACCCTTTGGCCGTGTGAACGAGGAGGGCATGATCCGGTATATAAGTTTTTGCCGCGCTGACAACGCTCCGCATCGCCTGCGAAGGTACGGCAAAGACGACTAGATCACGTCCGTAAAGTGCTTTTTCCAGATCATCGCTCACTGCAATCGATGGGAGAGGGACATCGGGCAAATACCGTATGTTCATGCGGTGCTCTTTCATCGCACTCAGCACCGTACGGTCGCGTCCCCAGAGCAGCACATCGTGTCCGTTTTCATGCAAGAGCTTGGAAAGCGCTGTCCCAAAACTTCCCGCGCCCAGCACAGCCACCCGTTTTTTACTCACTTGCAGTCTCCCTTTCCAAACCTTCTCTTTCTAACGCGAACGTTTTTTCCTTTATTGAGCTAAATATAGAGCTTAAACAATCCTTCAAACCTCATCGGCCGTCGGCGCTAACACTACTTTCGCGAACGACGAGGCGAAGTGGTGTGCCGATCAGAGGAAAAGCCTGTCTCAGCTGATTTTCCAGATAGCGCATATAGGAAAAATGCATAAGTTCGGGATCATTTACAAATAAAGCAATCGTCGGCGGACGCACCCCAACTTGTGTAGCATAACGTATTTTTAACGCTTTTCCCTTACGAGCCGGAGGGGGAGAAAATTGCACTGCATCTCGAATGATCGTATTAAGTAGCGATGTCTGAAAGCGAAAAGCATGATTTTCCGCCACTTCTTTAGCCAGATCGAGTACCCGGTATATACGCTGTCCCGTCTTCGCAGAGATAAAAACAATCGGAGCATAGTCGATAAAAGGCATCGCTTCCCGTAGCTCGCGCACCATTCGTTCGTGCGTTTTATCATCTTTTTCCACGGCATCCCATTTATTGACGACGAGCAAAAGACCGCGGCCGGCTTTTTCTACAAAACCGGCGATGTGTTTGTCTTGCTCGACGAGACCAGTTGTGGCATCGATGATAAGCGCCGCAACATCGGAACGCTCTAAGGCAAACTGAGCGCGCAGCACACTGTATTTCTCCGTCTTCTCGTAAACGCGCCCGCGCCGCCGCATCCCAGCCGTATCGATGAGCACAAAGGGCGTCTTATCGTACGTAAACGGTGTATCGACCGCATCGCGCGTCGTTCCAGGAATATCGGAGACGATCACCCGCTCTTCCCCCAAAAGCGCGTTAACGAGCGATGACTTACCGACATTTGGCCGACCGACGAGCGCCAGATGAATCACATCATGGTCTTCTTCTCCCGGAACATACGGTGGAAGGTGTTGAGAGATAGCATGAAAGAGCTCGTTAAAACCCGTTCCGTGCGCCGCTGAGATAGTATAGGGATCGCCCAGACCAAGAGCAAAAAATTCATAGCGCCGCGCTTCGTGCAGCGGATGATCGACTTTATTAACGGTGATAAGAACCGGTTTACCGGAACGCCTGAGAAGTTCGGCGACCATTTCATCGGCCGCCGTAAGCCCCTCCGTCCCGTCCACGACCAATAAGATGACGTCGGCCTCATCGATCGCGAGCTCTGCTTGCAGCCGCACATTTTTTAAGATTGCATCATCCGCATAAAGTTCCAAGCCACCGGTATCGATGATCGTAAGCGGACGGCCAAACCATTCCACCTGGGCATACAGACGGTCGCGCGTCACACCCGGCCGGTCTTCCACGATCGCTCGCCTTTCACCGGCAAGCCGATTAAAAATCGTCGATTTTCCGACATTCGGACGACCGACGATGGCAATCACAGGACGTTTCAAACTGTTTCACCTCAAGAATTCTATACCGTACCCTGATTTCTAAACCATACCCGAATTTCTAAACCATACCCGAATATTGTTTCATGATCCGTTTTCAGCATACACTATGGCATGTCATATACTATAGCATATCACAAAAAAATGCGCCAACCAATGATGCCCATAGATGCATCCGGATCCAGTCACCAATGATCGAGAAAGATGTTTAACTGTGGCGCACCACAATATAAACATCCTCACGCAGGGCATGGACTTCCGCATCTAAAATTTTCTCCAGCGTAAACGAAAGCCGTTCCAGTTCAGCAAGATCATCGACGATAAAAATTGGTGCCCCACCCTGCACACACTCTTTTTGCGTCGTGATCACGGCTAGAATCGATCCGGCCAGCACTCGACTTTCCAAAGATCACACCATCCTTACAATCGATATTTAGGACAATCCAATAAAGGCGTTGCGACGGTCTCATGAGATCGTTACATGGGATCGTTGTATGAGATCGTTACAAAATACGGTTTTGGGTCCAACTTTTTTTCATGTCACTCGCGCGCTGTCTCACCACGAGCAGACGCTTTCATCGGAAGACGTAAGGCTGATTCTAAAATGGCCACCTTGGAGACGATACGTCGTGCTTTTTCTGGATCTTTTTCTTCAGGTAGGAGAAAGACGCCGATGCGTCCGCTGCTG
>PEBX01000163.1 GCA_003050645.1 Candidatus Carbonibacillus altaicus | reverse complement strand
TACCTTAAAGCCTGCTAGGAAACTTGCAGGTATCCGTATACTTCAGGAGGCCTAAAGGCAAAAGGATACGGATGGGCAAGTGGCACCGCCCGGTGTCATCCGTCGGTCACTACGCTACAAACGAAGGCAGCGGCCACGCCGCATGTGCTTTCCGTAGCGCGTATCCACGGGTAGCACGAAGAAGCTACACGGCTTTAGCCGTTGTGGAGTGTCACCGGAAAGTGATCTTGAATGTGTCAGATTTCGGCGTGTAACGTGAGCATCGTTATTTCTATGACTGCTTTTTGGTCATGCTCAGTTTTTCTTTTAGGGCGAACTGCAACACTTGAAAAAAGTTGATCCCTGTTTTTTCGGCTTCATAGTTTAACCATTTGGGAATAGTAAGGGTTTTCTTGATTGCACGATTCTGCGTCTCATCCATAATGGGTTCAGTCCTAGCCTGTGTATGAGGGTCACAAACGCGCCAGGCGCAGCATCTTCGGGTAGCTTTACGTCAGCAGGATTGGTCGGTAATGGGATCGTGTCATCATCGCGTTCCATGCTATAAAGATGCAATGTCATCGCTTCGGTGGCCGTCCGCAGAGCATCGTCTAAATCGTCACCTTCAGTCACACAACTCGGAAGGTCTGTGTATATCCGTTGTTTTCGTTTGGAGCAACGATAGCTGGATAAATGATTTCGCTGCAAAAACCCTGTAAACTAACCTTCATAAGAAGGATATTTACCTCCTAATGTTGAATTTTTAAGTATAAAGAAGTGATTGATCGAATTATGGAGATAAATCGTTTTCTTGGGGGTATTTGCAGATGTTCCGTGAAAATAATGAGCACTTACAGGATAACTAGTTCAATGGGTGAACGCTATTTCGCACCAAGAACGTTGTATGAGTTCCGTGCTAGACTTTATCAGTATTCGCTTGAAAACCCTGGAGGAAACCGACCTCATTTATACTCAATTTGAAAAGCTTTCTAAACACTTTATTGCCGCTCAAGGACTCAATACGGATGAAGCACGAATGGACTCGACTCAGATCATGTCTAACATTAAGTTGGCTGGACGGCTCTCACTAGCGTATGATGTCTTAGTCAACGCGGTAAAGGCTCTTCCGGAACATCTCATGACCGATGCCTTAAAGGTTTTCCTGAGGGCAGATGACAAGACTCATTTCCTGTATCAACTCAAAAAGCAAGATACTCCCTCGCGAATTCAGAGCTTGATCGACCAGGGTGTCGAAGTCCTTCAACACGCCGAGAAACACCCTGAGCTAAAAAGTATCAAAGGAATTCAACTCTTGGATCGCTCGCTTTCTAAGAGAGCAAGCTGTCTTCAATCCAGAAGAAAACCGGTGGCTTGCGAAAGAGGCAGAGGAAGTCTCCTCAACCTGTAGAGACGAAAATCCGGTTCAGATCGTAACACACTATGACCTTGCCCCCAATACGACCAGTGATATCGAGTTACTTAAAAGGGTCCTCCTGACTCTTTCTGAACAGGGGATCAAAGATGTTTATACTGATGGAGGTTACTATAGCCCAGAAATGACAGAAGTGGGCGATAAGTTAATTGCCCATAACTTTCGCCAATTAACTCGATTCTTCTGAAATATCCTCGATTTACCTTTTAAATGAATTCAAGGGTGAAATTTTACTGCTTTCAGCAGTGAAATCAACTATTAAGTTGAAACTTTTACCATTGCAGTACGTTTATATTTTTAGAATAAGGATGCATTCCCACGAGGAGGGCGGGAACAAACAAGGGGGGAAACCCTTTGAAGGAAAATCAAAAACTAAGTGAATGGGTAAGAAGAATACAACAGGGAGATCGTGAAGCTGTTGAACCCTTGATTGAACGGTTTAAACCTAAGATCAATCATCTTAGTCATTTACTGGGCTATGATGGTGCCGAAACCGACTTAATCTTGTGGCTACTTACAGCAAGTTGAGAGATGAACTCTATCCAGAGGTGGAATAGGGTTGTTGGATGAAAAGTAAGTTTTCATATTAGAAAAAAAATTAACTAAAGATCAAAAAATTATATAAGGAGGTAAAATTAATGAAAAAACAATATATGTACTTTATTTTTACTTTAGTTCTCGTCTTATCGAGCTTTATTTCAGTTTCAAATGGTTTTACTCTAAAGGAAACACCCCATTTACTGGAATCAGAAAAGTATATTCCAAAGAAAACACAAACTATCAATAAAACTAAAATCAGCTATCATGTGGGCAAAGAATCAATTGAAGAAACAGAAAAATATAACAAAATTTCTAAATATGTATTAGAAAAAATCCAAAAAGTCGGATTAGATACCCCAATCGCAGTGACGGTCGGTATTTCTTACAAATATAATCTGCAAAATTTTCTTTCTACTCTTTCTTTAGTCGAAAAGAAATTGCAAAGATAACATCTGCATATACTTTTGACACTAATTTAACGGGGCAACAAATTAAACTTCTTGCTCAAAACAAAGAAGTTTTATGGATTTCACTTTCATCGGAAATTGTAACAATAGACGAAAGCATCAACTCAATGAAGGATGAAGATAGTATAATTGTACCTTTCTTAAATGCATCCACTGAAATGACAGGAACAAAAAAAGCTAGGAAGGATTTTGGCGTGACAGGAAACAGGGACGGATCCGAAACAACGTATTCATTAAACGATGTTGTCATTGCAGTGGTGGATACGGGAATTGATGATGAACATATCGATTTGGATGGAGGGAAAGTAATTGGATGGTACGATCTAATTTCTCAGGAATCCAATCCCTATGATGACAATGGGCATGGGACTCACGTCGCAAGTATTGCTGCAGGTACAGGTGAAGGAGACCCTGGAATTGAAGAAGGCTATGCTCCAGGAGCTGCCCTTGTTGGTGTAAAGGTATTAGGAGCAAATGGGACAGGCAGTATTCAAAACATCGCTAATGGTATTAATTGGGTTGTCGATCACAATGATACATTAGGGGTGGAAATACTTAATCTTAGCATTGGTGCGTATGGGGTTGATGAAACTCCGGTGTGTGAGGCTATTACAAATGCAGTGAATAATGGAATAATTGTCACAATAGCAGCAGGTAATTTTAACAGTGCGCCCTATGCTCAATACGATAGTTTGTCTGATTTTTCTCATTGTAATGGGGTTGTTGTGGGAAATATGGTGGACCCGTACGAAGGTGGTTGGAGTCCTAATAAATCTTCCCGACGTGGCACTGCTAAGGGGACGATTGTTACAGGACCTGATTTAATAGCTCCAGGTACAAATATTCGAGCTGCAGCTGCGAATACCACTGATGGCTACACAACTATGACTGGTACATCAATGTCTGCACCGGCAGTTGCTGGGATTCTTGCACTTATGAATGACGCAAGCAATGGTAGTTTAATCTATACTATTTATACCGAGGATTTTGGCAAAAGTGGCTTTGATCCCGTATATGGCAATGGAGAGATCTTGGCTTACGACTCGATAAAAGAAGCAAAGGGGGCTTTCTCAGGTTCATTCGACGATTTCAGAGATCATCTTATTGGTCAAACTTCCATAGATGAAGGATTCATTCACACTTACACGATAAATGTTTATCATACTGACACGAATCTTTATTTCGCAACCACTCTATTAATGTTAGACGAGGATGGTGATGACTTTGATCTGTACGTTTGGGGACCGGGCAAAGACCCACATACGGATGCACCTGATTATTCGAGTATTGGAACAGATCCACAAGAAGTAATATCTTTTAAACCGACGAGTACCGGTAACGATACCGTAGGGATTTATGCATACAGTGGAAGTGGTCAGTATAGTGTCGATTTTATTGGACAGATACGACCGGAGGGATGAACATGACGGAAAAGGGAAAGAAAATCGCCGCTTTATTGGTCGTTCTCCTTCTGATCGCTGGGTTGGCGTTAATGATCGGATACCAAATGAACAATGCGTCGGCGGATAAATCGGAATATGCTGATTTACCCAAGGAGAAACGGGAAATTTTGGAGAGGTTAGAGGCGAAACACCAACAATTTTTAAACGTGAAGGAGAAAGTGGACAAAGAAGGACGTCCGGCACCCAAGCCCCCGGAACCGATTAAAACTGAGATTTTAGATCACTTTGAAGATCCCATCGACAAAAAAGAGATCGATTTTGTAAATGGGTGGATCAGTGAAACAAAAGGTCAGATGAAAGGTCGTGTCGTAGAAGTAGGAGGTGAAAACAGCTTCTTCCCTTCTAATAATTACCTCGGATAGGTATTGTCAACTAACACTGACTGATATAAATTAATATCAGGTGGTGATTTTTATGAAGTTATACACGGTAAGCGAGTTCGCC
>PEBX01000162.1 GCA_003050645.1 Candidatus Carbonibacillus altaicus | reverse complement strand
TTGAAGGAAAGCGGATATATTTACACGCGGCTCGGGAATCCTACGGTTGCTGCTTTAGAAGAACGCCTGGCCCTTTTAGAGGGGGGCATCGGTGCACTGGCTACCTCAAGTGGCCAGGCTGCAATTACGCTCGCGATTTTAAACATTGCACACTCTGGCGCTGAGATTATCTCCAGCCAGCAACTGTACGGTGGGACGATTAATCTTTTTGCTTCAACATTAGAACGTTTTGGTATTCATGTGCGTTTTGTCGATGGACGTGACCCGGAAGCGTTTCGGAAGGCGATCAGCCCTAAGACTAGAGCCATTTTTACCGAAATGATCGGCAACCCCAGTCTCGATGTGCTCGATATCGAAGCTGTCTCGCGTGTGGCCCATGAACACGATCTCGCGCTTATCGTCGATAATACGTTTGCCACACCTTACCTCGTACGACCGCTTGAATGGGGAGCCGACGTGGTCGTCTACTCGCTCACAAAGTGGATGAGCGGAAACGGAACGACGATTGCCGGGGCGATCATCGACGGTGGAAAATTTTCATGGCCAAAGACGCGCTATCCCGAGTTTCACACCCCTGACCCGAGTTATCATAACACGGTTTATGTGGATACATTCGGTTCGGCTGCTTATATCGCACGCGCCCGTGTACAGCTTATGCGGGATATGGGGCCGGCGCTTAGTCCACAGGCGGCTTTCCAGGTGGCGCTTGGTCTTGAGACTTTACCACTACGGATGGATCGACACGTGGAAAACACGCTGCGTGTTGCGGAATTTTTGAAAGATCATCCTGCCGTAAGCTGGGTGCACTATCCGGGTTTGCCCGATCATCCATCTTACCCCTTGGCACAAAAGTATTTACCGCGCGGTGCCGGTTCCGTCCTCACCTTTGGTGTGCGCGGAGGTCGAGAAGCGGGGCGGACGTTTATCGATCATTTAAAGCTGTGGTCGCATCTCGCCAATGTCGGCGACGCCAAGAGCCTCGCCATCCATCCGGCCACGACGACCCATTCCCAGCTATCACCGGAGGATCTCCTAAAAAGCGGTGTGACGGAAGATATGATTCGTCTCTCCGTCGGTCTGGAACATATTGATGATCTGTTATGGGACCTCGAGCAGGCCTTACAAGAAACGTTACAAAAATAGGAGGAGAGCATTCAAAAATAGGGACAGAGTATGACTAAAAGTATGAACGTCTGAGTCTGAAATGAGGCTAGGAGCGTTGTCAGTGATGTTCTGATGCCTCTAATCAGTGTCTTATTCGATATGATTCGATATGAGCCATTCATTTCTATCCATCCCTGCAATGACTGCGGGGATTTTTTATGAAAACGATTGCAATGAAAGCGCTTTAAAAAAATTTACATACCTGTCACAATTGATCCAGACCATTAAAAATCAACATAGTAAGCGTTTTCCGGATTTCATTCACATTCAAAAAAATGAAAAACGAGCAAAAAAAGGGGTTGATTTCAGAAAGTCTTCGTATTAGAATATTCGCAAAGCAAGACGTTGTACCCAGACAACCAAACGTTTCTGCGAGTGGCAGAAGGAAGCCTAGGGATCCGTATTCTCACTTTTTCTGTCTTATCATCGAGGATAAAGGGACCGAGCGGCTTCGACGGAACAGGTGTTCCGTACACCGTGAGGATAAAAGCCTCTGCGGCAAGTTCTGCCTGATGTAGCTGACAGTCAGTCAGCCCAGAGGGAGAACGCGCGCGGAGCTTTTTCTTTACGGTTTATCTTTTATGTAACCCGAGACAGAATTTTTAGGCTAAAGGGGGGAGTTAGGATGTTCATTTTTTTAGACGGCAGCTGGGTGACGCGTGAAGAAGCGACCGTGTCCGTTTTTGACCACGGACTTTTATATGGTGATGGTGTGTTTGAAGGTATTCGTGCCTATGACGGCGTCGTGTTTCGCTTGAAAGAACACATCGACCGGCTGTACCAGTCGGCAAAAGCCATTCTTCTGGAGATTCCTTATACACCAGAAGAGATGCACGAGCTCGTCCTGGAACTTTTACGCAAAAATAATTTTCGATCGGCCTACATTCGACTTATTGTCACGCGTGGCGTGGGTGATCTGGGGCTCGATCCATTCAAATGTCCGCGTGCGAGCGTCATCATCATTGCCCAGGAACTGGCCTTATTCCCGGCAGAGTTATACGAAAAAGGCATTCAGGTAGTGACCGTCAGCACGCGCAGAAATCGCAATGATGTTCTGGCACCGGCGATTAAATCGCTCAATTATTTGAACAACATTATGGCCAAGATCGAAGCGCGGCGCGCCGGTGCCCAGGAAGCGCTCATGTTGAACACGGAAGGGTTTGTGGCGGAAGGAACGGGAGAAAATGTTTTTCTCGTACGCAAAAACGCGCTTTTAACGCCACCTGCCTATATCGGTGCCTTAAAAGGAATTACCCGTCAGGCGGTGATTGACTTGGCCGGAGGGCTTGGTTTTACGGTGCTGGAACAGCCTTTTACCTTGCACGATGTGTATACGGCAGATGAAATGTTCTTTACCGGTACGGCTGCTGAAATCGTCCCTGTTGTCATGGTCGACGGACGGACGATCGGAGAGGGTGTGCCGGGTACCATGACCAAACAGCTTTCTCAGGCCTTTCATGATTTGGTGCGACAGGATGGGAGTCGCATCGAATCCTCAGTCAAGCAGGTGAGCTGAGCGTTCTATGCTGAGCGTTCTATAAGGAGATGACGGTAAGTGCGCAGCGATATGATCAAAAAAGGGATAGATCGCGCCCCGCATCGAAGTCTTTTGTATGCAACGGGCAAAGTGAAACCGAACGATCTGGATAAACCGTTTATCGGTGTTTGCAATTCATACATTGATATTATACCGGGTCATGTTCATCTGCAGGAATTCGGTCGTGTGGTGAAAGAAGAGATCATTCGTGCTGGAGGGATTCCTTTTGAGTTCAACACGATCGGCGTAGACGACGGGATCGCCATGGGTCATATCGGCATGCGTTATTCGCTCCCTAGCCGTGAACTTATTGCTGATTCGGCGGAGACGGTCATCCAAGCGCACTGGTTTGACGGGGTGTTCTATATCCCGAACTGCGATAAAATCACCCCCGGTATGCTCATGGCGGCCATGCGGACGAATGTGCCGGCTGTTTTTGTGACGGGTGGCCCGATGGAAGCGGGCGTAGGAAAAGACGGGGAAAACCTGTCCCTGGTAGATGTGTTTGAAGCCGTCGGGGCGCACCAGGTCGGCAAGATGAGCGACGAGGCGTTAAAGCATCTAGAAGAAAATGCTTGCCCCACCTGTGGTTCCTGTTCGGGGATGTTTACGGCGAACTCAATGAATACGCTTCTCGAAGTTCTGGGTCTTGCCCCACTCGGCAATGGGACGATCGTGGCGACGAGTGAGCGCCGCCGCGCGCTTATTCGCGAAGCGGTTCAGCACTTAATGCGCATGATTCGCGAAGATATAAAACCGCGCGATCTCGTCACCATCGAGGCGATTGACGATGCTTTTGCCCTTGATATGGCCATGGGGGGATCGACGAATACGGTCTTGCACACGCTGGCCATCGCTCACGAAGCCGGCATTGCATACGATCTTCGGCGCATCAATGAAATCGCCGACCGGGTGCCGTATCTCGCCAAGATTTCTCCGGCGTCGCGTTATTCGATGGACGATGTCGACCGCGCTGGTGGTGTGAAAGCCATTTTAAAAGAGCTTTTACGGGTGCCGGGGGCCATCCACGGGGATCGGCGCACGATGAGTGGTCAGACGATTCAAGAGCTGGTCGAAGATGCGGACATTTTAAATCCGGAGGTCATTCGCCCGATTGAAAAGGCCTACAGTCCGCGCGGGGGGCTAGCCGTTTTATTCGGGAACCTGGCTCCGGACGGGGCGGTCATCAAAGTCGGGGCGGTCGATCCGAGCATTTCGTATTTTCGCGGGCCGGCCATCGTTTTTAACGATCAGGATGAAGCCTTGGAAGGTATTCGAGAGGGCCGGGTGAAGGAAGGGCACGTCGTCGTCATTCGCTACGAAGGCCCGAAAGGAGGGCCGGGTATGCCGGAGATGCTTGCGCCCACGTCCGCCATCGTCGGACGCGGTCTCGGAACGAAAGTAGCGCTCATTACTGATGGCCGTTTCTCCGGTGCAACGCGCGGTATCGCCGTCGGCCACATCAGTCCGGAAGCGCAGGAAGGCGGGCCCATTGCACTTGTCGAAGAAGGTGATGAGATCGAGATCGATCTTATCGCGCGTCGTTTAAATTTGCTCGTCGATGATGCCGAGCTTGAAAGACGGAGGGTGCGCTTTGTACTACCGCAGCCCAAAGTAAAAACGGGCTATCTGGCGCGTTACGCCAAACTCGTTACATCTGC
>PEBX01000161.1 GCA_003050645.1 Candidatus Carbonibacillus altaicus | reverse complement strand
CCAAAGGGAAGGGCCATGCGCTTCCCGAAGCGGAATCGATAAGCGAGCACCTCCTGCTCCAGATCCGTACGGTTTTTAAAAAACCAGCTCGCCGCCATATGCTGCAGACCGGTGATAAAGAAGGATAGAAAGATAAATGTTAAAAAACGCGGCACATTAAAAGCATAGATGTGCCAGCCGTCGCTTTTCATCGTCGTGCCCCCGTCGGTGTACCAGTCGACCCATTTATCCGGGAACAGTCCTTCATACGTAAACGTGTGCATCGCCACCGCTCCATAAATAATAAATACAATGGCAACGATATAGAGCAGGTAATTAAACAACGTCGGTTCCTGTTTTTTCCTCAGATAAAACAAATATCCGGCATAATAGGCGAAAATGATCGCCGGCACAAACAAGACGATGATCCAGGCCGACAGGTTGTTCGCCGTGTACCAGAGTTCATCGTATATCGTCTGGGTAAAAAGAAGCGGGGCTACCCCGAAGACGATCCCCAAGGAAAGCGAGATGATCCCCGTGCGCAGCTGGGAGACGACCATTTTTTTAGCGAGCACAAGACGCCGTCCCCGCCACAGATTTACAAGTGAAGAGACGATATTCCCGATGGTGAGGTTAATAAAAAACATGTGGATGCCCCAAAAAATAACGAGTAAAACTTGAAACACCTGCGGATAAAAGTCAATCCCACCGGCGTAGCGGAGTGCACGCAAAAGTTCTTCTGTTGTGAAACTAGCACCTAACACGCTTGTCGTCATGTTCAAACCTCCTTGGCACGCTACACTTTCATAACGCCTCTAAAGTGTAAATGCTTCACCCTGTTGCGAATGATTACGCCTGTTCAATGTCCTGACGCCTCATAGAACTCTCCTTATCGAGACGATCTTTCTTGATGCTGAGATGACCTTTCTTGAAGCAGCGGATACGGGAGCGGGGTGTTTTTGACCTTTTTCTCTAAAAACTGTCGATTGAGTTCCACTAAGTAGTTGGCAAGCGCTCGCTTTTCGGCCTCTGTCGCTGCCAGAATCGGCATATACGGTGCCTGTCCCTGCGTCATATCCCCGCCCAACCGTCGTTCTAAAAATTGCAACATGATCTCGGGGTTATTCACCCCTTGCATTTTTAAAACAAGCGGCCGTGGACCGCGCTCATCGAGACTGTGACAGTTGGCGCAGGCGATCATAGCCATGGCCCGCCCTGCTTCCAACGCATTGTCCGGGGTGATCGTCTTAACGCTCTCAGGCACAAAAGGGTGCGCCTTTAGCATACCTTCTTCGGCGAGCAGTGGAAGCTCACTTTTCATCCCGCGTCCGGGGACATCCCGGGCGATGACCTGATTCACATACATAAACTCACCGGCCACGTAAGGCTTGCGCATCCACTCCCGCGCCCGTTCGGAAGGAAAGATAGCCAGTACGAGGACCCCGATAAATAGCGCGACCAGCAAGGCACGGGACTGATTCAGTTTGGGCCAGATGAAATACGCGGCAAAGAACAGAGTGAGCCCCAAAACAGCAAAACCGATCGTGAGCAGGAACGGTTGCGGTATGACCTGCGTTAAAATAAGCTCAGAACGCGCCGGAATAGTACGCAAATACCAGTAGAGGAACACACCCCCGAAGAAAATACCGCCCATTCCAATCAATGACAGTTCACGCACAACTTCTTGTTTTAATTTTGGGTTTTTGATATAGACAGCAACCACCAGTCCGAGCAGCGCGGCAAGCGCAAACATAAACGAAGTACGCATAAAGACGTGCGGGAAGTAGTTGGTCGTCCAAAAGCCGTAAAGCATATTACCCGTCTGCGCCCACGTGTCCCTTTGCCCCGGCGTAAGCATAAAGGATAAGATGCCAACGATAAGAAGCATCGTTCCCCACGAAAGGAAGGCAAACCCCCACGTCCAGTGCATGAACGTTCTCCTGGCGATACGTTCATAGTTGTAATACAAAATGTAGATCAACATCACTTCGGAAATAAAAAATATTTCTTCTGCGCCCCATACCCAGACAAAGTTATGGATAAGCGAAGAAATGCCGCGCGGGGCAGAGACGGTCGTCGAAAACCATATCCCTGGTCCGGTTACCGAACCGATAATATATGGATAGATTAAAAAACGCAGCAAGTATTGTTTCACATAACGAAAAAGCTGTTCATCGTTATTTTTGTAGGCCTTGGTATAAAAATACGCGACCAGAAAGCTGGAGCCGACCGAGATGTGTGAAAGCAGCATATGAATCGAAGCGTACAGGGCGACGATGTACCCGGAGCCGAAATTTGGTACGTACCACTGCGGAAAAAGCCCGATCAGCCCATGCTGCGCCATCATTACTTCACCTCCTTCTGTTTAACGAAACGTTCATAAAAAGCTGTATACCACGGGAGCGTATCGGCCTTTCGATCGAGTCCCTGTTCCAGCATGACCTTATTAAAGTAAGCAATGTCATCTGGCTGCTCTGCTTTAGGCCAGTCGACCGACCAGTCTGTGGCCCCTGGAACTGTTTTGGCTTGAGGATTGGGACGGTCCGGACGGGGGTGAGACAAGATATAGGCTGCTAGATCAACCGCCTCCTGCGTCGTCAAGTTCCCCGGCGTATAAAGACCCATTTGAACTTTTGGCATGTATTTTTGGATATACCCGGCAATGGTTCGGATGCGCCCCATGCCCGCACCAATATTAAACGATCCATCCCCCCATAAGGCCGGACCAGCATTCGGACCAAAGCCACCACCTTCGCCGTTTAATCCGTGACAGGCAACGCAGGCGCGAGCATAGATGACCCGCCCGTTATCAATATTCGGTTCGGGCAGTGTCGTTTTTATGGCTACATTTTGCGCCCAGGGGCGGGATTTCATCTCAGGCGGAACATTTTTCGATATATATTGAATATAAGCAACCATGGCCTTCATCGGATAACTATCTTTCTCCGGCGCAACACCGCTCATGCTGCGCTCAAAGCACTGCTGAATGCGATCCTCAAGGACAATCTCCGTGCCCGAGCGACTGTTGTACTGAGGAAACATGTTGTTTACACCGACCAGGTTGATCGAAGGACCCGTCCCACCATCGGCATGACAACTTGCACAGGAGAGCTGATTGCCGACATATTCGGGGAGAACTGTATCCGTATGCACAAAATAGTCATACCCGTCACGAATCATCTTCCCTGCTTCTCCAGGCCCTGCATCATCCAGGGAAGGAATCACCGGGAGATGACCGATTTGTTCATAGACGGTCTCTCCCTCTGGATACCACAAGTACTGCCAACCGTATAGGATGGCGATTAGAACAATAAAGGCAATCGATATTAAGTAAAAACCCTTCACCACCAACCCTCCCTGATGTTGCCACGTATACCCGTCTTCCTTTGTAGGTCATCTTCGTATAACCATAATGTGTGCCTCTAAACATCGAACCATGCATCCGCAAAAAAAAAAGAACATCGGCCGTATCGATGCTCTTTATCCACACATTTGATTTATCCTGAAAAACGAGATATGATCAAATGCGTTTTTCTATAGTTTCTCTACACATAACCAGCCTAAACAATGAATCCAGCCGATCGTTTTCATGTCATCTTACTTGCCACGTTTAACATGCACACACCGATTACTTCAACTGACGCATTCCTTGATCTCAGCCATTCGTATCACGCTTCATTAACATTTGTGCTTATCGCCTCAGTCCTGTTAGGCTTCGTCGGCTGGTTTGCCGGTGATCGGTGTTTCGTGGAAGAGGTTAAACCGCCCCAAACGTTTCTTCACTTCTTCCGCTGAGGATTTTTGCAGCGCTTCCCGGGCAAGCACCCGACACGCCTTAAGATCACATGCGCGAATCAAGGCTTTGGCTCGCGCAATCGCGGGGCCGCTCATACTGAATTCGTCCAGACCCATCCCCAGCAAAAGAGGGATCGCCTGAAGATCACCGGCCATCTCACCGCACATGCCGACCCATTTACCAGCGGTCCGGAACAGTCCAACCCCTTCTGCCCCGCTGTCTAACAGGCTGTCAAGCTCTTCGGGACGCGAGATATTCGCAGCGACCACGATCCGTTTGCCATCCTTAGTATGCGCCAGATCATGCCGATTTTCGTAGGCGGCTTTTTCTTCGATCGCGACTATATTTTGACGCGCGCCTCAAAAATGGCGCTTCTGGGTTGCCGTGCCGCTTGCACGTCTCCTCTGCCAACTGTTCTGTTTCTTCGAGGACGTATGCATGCACCATGCGCCAGCGTGTAATCTCCACTTCCACCTCGTCTGCAGAGATCTTCTCTTTTTGCTCTGCGTCCTCGAGCAAATCTTGCAATGTCTGTTTGACCGACGACGTATCTAAGACGAGAGCCCGACCGATAGCGATGCCACTTGTGACAG
>PEBX01000160.1 GCA_003050645.1 Candidatus Carbonibacillus altaicus | reverse complement strand
CCTTTTCAGTTTGACTATCCACCAGCAGCAGAAGATACCATTGATCTAGGGGCCATGCAGCAGTCTGTTGCGCCTTGAAGCCCGAAGCTTCGTCCCCTCCCCTCTTTCTTTCTGAAAAAAATCTTCTACATTATGTTCAATATGATTAAATATGATTGGAGTATACGGAGTATGTGATACGAAAAAATGTTTATAAAAGAATTAGGGAGACGTTACCTATGAACGCTTTCCTTTCACTTTCCAAAAGGTTCCGTGTAAAATTAAAAACCGCAGCAGATGGCCATTCTGCTGCGGTTTTTGTGCTGACGATCATTCTAAGTACCTTTATCACCCTACTCTTCTCCTCTTTCCTATATGTCGCTCCACCGCTGTTTGCTGCAGAAAAAGCCGTTTTGCTGCCGCAAAACGAACAGGAAGCACAGGCGCTTTATCTCAGATTACAAGAAGTTGAAGCGACGCTAACGCGGATCGAACAGGATATACAGACGACCCAGAAAAAAAGTGCACAGACACGCGCCGAGATCGCACGCGTGCAGGAAGAACGCCAAGCGCTTAAAAAAGACGTGCTTCCAATTTTGCGCAGCCGGTACACCGTGCGCCCTCTCAACGTATGGCTCAAACTCTTATTCTTAAGCGACTGGCAAACAAGGCTTTATACAGAAGATATGTTTCAATACATCTTAAAACGTCATCAGCACAAAATAACGATCTTCTTGGAAAAAGAAAAACAGATGCAAGCACTTTTACAAGAAGAACTATCCGAGCTAGACAAGCTTTCGACGCTCCGTGCGACCAAGGACAGTGAGCGAAGTAAACTCAAAACGGTTATTGAGGCTTGGGAAGCGCATCTCGCCACACAAAAAGATCCCGCCGCCTATGAACAGGCGATGGAGCGCTTTTATCGTGACTGGCAGACTCATGCCGAACCGGCCTTAAACATCCTCCTCAACCGGCTGAATGCCGCTTATATCGACATGCCGGGAACGTTTCAAGATAAAGTAAAAATAAACCTGAATGGCGCGCAATTTACACTTTCAGATCAAGAACTTACAGAGTATTTGCGTGCCTACGATCCTATTTTTCAAGGCGTTGACGTCGCCTTTATCGATCACGCCATTCAGATTACGATCGATCTAGATCCGGTGCTTGCCGAAACCCGCGCCCCTCTACAGAACGATTCACAGAAAGCAGGATCGCCGCAGATCGTCTCACTCCACGGACATTATGAACGCGCAGAAGGAAAACTGGGATTTATCATCGATGAAATGCTCTACGGAGATCTCCTTCTCCCACCAGAAGTCGTCCGCAAACTCGAAGCACAGTATCAGCTCGGCATCGATCCTTCCGCCATTCATCCGCGTCTATCCATTTCTAACTTTGACATGCGCGACGGCCTTCTTACGCTATGGTTTACCTTTCAATTATAAAATCAAACGTTACAACCATGCTGGTTAAGTTCAAAAACAAACATTACAGCCAATCTGCAGCTGCCTGAGCGAGCGGTGAACGTTCCCCCCGTTCCAGCTTGACGTGTCCAGCCAGCGGCGAAGCTTTCATGCGTTCTGCTGCATACACCAATCCGTTTGTCCAGCGGTCGAGATACGGATGGTCGATCTGTTCCGGATCGCCGACCAGAACGAGCTTGGAACCTTCGCCAGCGCGCGTCGCCAGCGTTTTCACTTCGTGCTTGGTCAGATTTTGTGCTTCATCGACCAGAATGAACTGCTGGGGAAGCGAACGACCGCGAATGTATGTCAAAGCCTCTATCTGAATCGAGTGGATGCCCGACAATATTTTTTCCAGATCACCGCGGTGCGTCACATTGAACACATATTCCAGATTATCGTAGATCGGCTGCATCCACGGTTTGAGCTTTTCTTCTTTTTCACCCGGCAAGTAACCGATATCTTTCCCGAGCGGTACAATCGGGCGCATGACGATTAAACGATGGTATCGATGCAAATCTTCCACTTGATACAGTGCGGCCGCGAGCGACAGCAAAGTTTTCCCCGTCCCGGCTTTACCTGCAATCGTCACCAGCGGAATATCCGGATCTAAGAGAAGCGTGAATGCCATACGCTGCCGTAGATTGCGACCGCGCACGCCCCAGACCTCTTCTTCGGCCGTCTGCGGCAGCCGTTCAAGCCACTCTACTTTGCCGTCGATCCGACCGACGGCAGACTGAGACGAACCGAGACGATCTTTCAGGACGACAAATTGATGCGGGAAAAGATCAAACGCTCTTATGCCCTCTTCGGCTTTTGCAAAGGTCCCCAGGTCAAGTTTTCCTTCCCGGTACAGTCGATCGATCCACTCCGGTAACACTTCCAGCGTCAGCACACCGCTGTAAAAATCATCGGCAGCAACTGCGACGCGCTCGGATAAAAATGCCTCCGAAGTCACATTAAGCGCATCGGCTTTTATGCGCATGAGGGCATCCTGACTCACTAGGACGACTTCTTTGCCGTTCGCCTTTATCTTTTCTTCTTGCTGAAGGTTATAAGCGACGGCGAGAATGCGATGATCGGCAGTCGTATCCAGAAAAAAATCGCGAAGCGTATCCATGGCCCGATGATTGAGCTCGATTTTTAGCGTCCCACCTTGCGGAAGCACGACCCCATCATGGAGTCTCCCTTTTTCTCTGAGTCCATCCAGAAGACGCGCCACTTCCCGTGCATGGTAACCGACGATGTCACTCGATCTTTTTTTGGCATCAAGCTCTTCCAAAACTGCCGCAGGAATGACCACATCATTTTCTGCAAAGCGAAACAGCGCTTGTGGTTCTTGCAAAAGAACACTCGTATCGAGCACATAAATACGATTCACAGTTGCATTCCCCCGACCTCACCCGTAGTATATGAAACATGTATGAAAGCCTAAGAAGCTAGACTTATTAAAAAGAAAAAGCCCGGTCTTAGGACTCAGAAGACCAGGCAAGCGGCAGGCGGCCCTTTGATTCCAGGCCAAAAAGCGCGAGGACGAACACACCGAGCAGCAAAATGATGACAAAGGACCAAAAGAGCGCACCTTGCGTCCAGCCCAGACTGAGGGCCCAACCCGTCCAGAGCGGTGCGAGAATGGCCCCGATCCGGCCGATAAATGCAGCACTCCCCGCGCCGCGTCCAGCCAGGCGCGCCGGATACAGTTCCGGCGTGTAAGCATAAAGCGCTCCCCAAGCGCCGAGATTGAAAAAGTTAAGCAGTAAGCCAGCGGAAAGGAGCATCGTTAGATTCGTAGCCTGACCGAATGCATAAGCACTCGCTGCCGTCCCTAACAGGAAAAAGATAAGCACACGACGCCGTCCAATGCGTTCAATAAGCCAGGCAGCCGTCAAATAACCGGGCAGCTGGGCAAGCGTCATCAGCAGTACATAACCAAAACTTTGAATGAGCGAAAACCCTCGCGCCAACATCAAGGAGGGCAACCACAAAAACATACCGTAATAAGCAAAATTGATCGTAAACCAAAGCACCCAGAGCACGGCTGTATGCCGGGCAAATGGCTTGCGCCAGAGTTGTACGGTGGAGATCTTTTCGTTTTTAGCGCTTTGTTTGAGAAAAGCTTCAGACTCCGGTATGCGTCGGCGGGCGTAAAGGGCAAAAAGCGCGGGAAGTCCGCCCAGAAGGAGCGCCATCCGCCAGCCCTGTTCGCCAAAAACAGGCATCACCCCATAAGCGATAAGCGCTGCAAGCAACCATCCGACCGCCCAAAAACTTTCCGCCATCACCACCGCCCGACCGCGTTCTTCCGGACGCACCGTTTCGGAAATATATGTTGCGGCGATGGGGAGCTCGCCGCCCAGCCCCAGTCCGATCACTAGGCGAAAGATAAGCATCGCGGACAAACTCCAGGACAGTGCGCTCAAGGCGGTGCCCAGTGTAAAAAGAAGGAGTGTCCACAAAAAGATGCGCCGCCTACCCAAGCGATCCGCTAAATATCCGGCGAAAAAAGCACCGAGGGCCATCCCGACACCGTTTACGCTCCCCAGTAACGCTTTCTCACCAGGGGAAAGCGACCATTCGATCGTCAGTGCGGCCATGATAAAAGAAAGAAGAGCGACATCGAGCGCGTCGAACATAAACCCTACGGCGCCCAAACGCCACGTTTTTTGCTGCCAAAACGGTTGCGTCATCCCGTTCATCTCACTCCGGATCGATAAAATTCTACCATGTGGGTGCGTTTTGGTACTATACTTTCACGTGCGTCTTTCGGTCTGTGCCTTCTCGGGTAAGGCACAGCTGCCAGCGCGTCCCAGGCCGCACGTTAACCGAGAGCGCATCAGACGGTACAGTCCCCAAAGTGCGATGAGCATCCCTATCGGATACAACACCATGAGCCATAGCATGGCGCATCCCCCTTTGTTTCATTGTAAGTCTTTGATATTTGTTTGAAGATACTTGTTTGAAGTACTGTTGATAC
>PEBX01000159.1 GCA_003050645.1 Candidatus Carbonibacillus altaicus | reverse complement strand
AATGGCGGTGCATTGCTCACTATGTGATGTGTATGAGAAGATTGATGTGCCTCCAGAGCAGGTAAAATGACAGTTTAGAATGTACTTACAGAACAAGGAGGTTATGACATGGCCGATCTTCGGACGACGGAGATGCGCTCGCCTTATGATGCACTGATACAAGAACTTGCGCGTTACACGGTGCATGAACCGATTACCTCAGATCTCGCCTGGAAGACGGCGCACTGGGCGCTTATGGATGCACTGGCCTCGGGGCTTCTTGCTCTCAGTTTTCCGGAGTGTACGAAAATGATGGGTCCACTCGTCCCAGGAGCCGTGCTTCCGAGTGGGGCGCGGGTTCCGGGGACGAGCTACGAACTCGATCCGGTGCAGGCTGCTTTTAACATCGGTACGATGATTCGCTGGCTTGATTTCAATGATACGTGGCTCGCTCAGGAATGGGGTCACCCATCGGACAACCTCGGAGCTATTTTAAGCGTCGCCGATTATGAGAGCAGACGGAGACGGTCTGTGGGCGCATCGCCGCTTACAATGAAAGATGTACTGGAAGCGCAGATTAAAGCGTATGAAATCCAGGGCGTGCTGGCGCTCGAAAACAGCTTAAATCGCGTCGGGATCGACCATGTTCATTTTGTGAAAGTTGCCTCAACGGCAGTGAGCGGGAAACTTTTCGGACTTAGCGAAGAAGAGATTCGCGCCGCCCTTTCCAATGCTTGGATCGACGGTGCAGCGCTACGGACGTATCGCCATTTTCCCAATACCGGATCGCGTAAATCGTGGGCGGCAGGAGATGCTACAAGTCGGGCTGTGCGCCTTGCGCTGTGGGTCAAAAGCGGCGAGATGGGGTACCCGACGGCGCTCTCGACACCGACCTGGGGTTTTGAAGATGTGGTGATGAAAGGAAAAAAACTAACTCTGGCTCGCCCGCTCGGCAGTTATGTGATGGAAAACGTACTGTTTAAGATTAGTTATCCGGCCGAGTTTCACGGCCAGACGGCCGTCGAAGCGGCGCTCAGACTCTATCCCGAGGTCAAAGGGCGCTTGGAGGCGATTGAAAAAGTCGTTATCACAACGCATGAATCGGCGATCCGTATTATCACGAAGTCCGGTCCGCTCCATAATCCGGCCGACCGCGATCATTCCATCCAGTATATGACGGCGGTCGCCCTTCTGTACGGAGAACTCTCTTCCGAGCATTATGAAGATAAAGTTGCCGCCGATCCGCGGATCGATGCCCTGCGTGAAAAAATGGAAGTGGTCGAAGATCCCACCTATAGCCGCGATTATCTCGATCCGGACAAACGTTCCATTGCCAATGCCGTCCAGGTTTTCTTCAAAGATGGTACGTCGACCGAAAAAGTAGAAGTTCATTTTCCAATTGGCCACAGACGGCGGAGAGAAGAGGGCGTCCCCTTGCTACTTGAGAAGTTTAAAGATGCGCTCTTTGAACGTTTTCCGGCCAAACAGGCAGAGCGTCTGTATCGCCTCATGACCGAAGACGATCATCTGCTGGAGATGCCGGTTGATCTCTGGATGAATGAATGGGTTCGCCCGTAGTGTTCATAGCGTTTTGATCGACCTGAACTTAAGCCTCGGAAGAAGCAGGTCGCAGTGCAAAGACTTGGGAGTCATCCTTATACCTGCGTCAGTTTTTTTCTGTGAAAGCGGAAGTCCCCCTTTTTTGAAAGGTGGGAGGGAACCCCGAGCTGTACGTAGGGCAGTGAAGCAGTGAAAGTGTACGAAAAGGTGGTGAAAGTGATGAGCTGGCTGATTGAACCGCAACCGTCCCAGGAAACACTTTTTGCGCGTTTTCGTGAGCTGGTCGAATCACCTGAGATCCTAATCTTACCCGGTGCACCTGACCCGCTGGCAGCCAAAATCGCCAAAGATCTTGGCGTTAAAGCGCTGTATTTGTCAGGAGCCGCCTATACGGCCCAGCGGGCGCTGCCGGATCTTGGACTGGTTCATTCTTCTGAAGTTGCCGAGCGGGCGCGGGACCTTATTCGCGCCAGCGCGCTCCCGCTTCTTGTTGATATTGATACGGGTTTTGGAGGTGTCCTTTCCGTCGCCCGAACGGCGCGGGAGATGGTTGAAGCGCGGGTGGCTGCGGTGCAGATCGAAGATCAGGATCTCCCTAAAAAATGCGGTCATTTAAGCGGTAAAACACTCGTTACCGCAGAGGAGATGGCTCAAAAAATTTATGCGCTAAAACAAGCCGCCCCCACTCTTTACGTTGTCGCGCGCACGGATGCGGTTGCCGTGGAAGGGGTAGAGAGGGCCATCGAACGGGCGCGTATTTATGTTGAGGCTGGGGCTGATGCGATTTTCCCCGAGGCCTTGACTGACGAAGAGATGTTCCGCCGTTTCCGCGAGGAAATTCGCTCACCGCTTCTGGCGAACATGACGGAATTCGGGAAGACGCCGTACTTTACCGCCGAGCAGTTTGCTTCCTGGGGGTATGAGATGGTTATTTTCCCTGTAACGGCACTGCGTATGGCGGCCCAGGCCTATGTGCGGACGTATGAGACGCTCATGAAAACGGGGACGCAAACGTCGTTATTAGAGGAGATGCAAACGCGCAAAGCTCTGTACGAGACGATACGGTATGACGACTATGAAGCACTTGATCAGCGTATCGCCAAGTCGACTTTGCCATGATCCATCGGTAGCGGTCGTGTTTTACTGGCATGAGTATAAGCTGCTTTCCACATGCTACACGAAAAGGTGCTATAGCATAGCGCTTAGCCTGTTGAAAAACCTCAACAGGCTATTTTTTTGGACGTATATCGTGAGGACGGTGCCGTCCTTATCGCCCTCGGCCCAAAGGAAAGGTGGAAAATGGTGTAAAGTACATGAAAAAGCATTCCTGGCCACGAATATGAACGTTTACAAGCCTTGCTGAGCTGAATAGGAAGGCGCGTGATTAAATGAAAAGTGTGCCCAGATGGTACGCTTGCACGGGATGCGCTTTCCGGTTAAACTATAAGCATCTGAACGAGCAAACGTTTGCACATCAATAAAGAAAAAGAGGTAAGAGCGCGCAAAAAAAGAAAGAAAGGGAGGGGTTGAGGATGGCCGTTACGATCAAAGAGATTGCCGAGCGGGCCGGGGTTTCCCCTTCGACTGTCTCCCGGGCACTTGCAGGGAATCCCAGAATCAGTGCGGAAACACGTGCGCGTATTCAACGCATCATCGATGAATTGGGGTATCATCCAAACATGAACGCCCGTTCGCTAGTCGTCAAATCGAGTGGGACGATTGGCGTGGTCTTACCACGCTCGGGGGATAGCGCTTTTTTAAATCCATTTTTCCCCGAAGTGTTACGTGGGATTACGGCTGCGTTGGAAGAACACGGGTATGCCCTCCTTCTGGCTACGGGCCGCGATGATGCGGTCAAGCACGAGCACGTGGCCCGCATGGTGCAGGGAAAACAGGTTGACGGTGTGATCCTCCTTGAATCGAGGGCAGATGATCATCTCATTTTTTATCTGCGCGAGCAGCGCGTGCCGATGGTCATGATCGGTCGTCCTCTGTTGGAAGGCATTGCCTATGTCGATAACGATAACGTCCTTGCCGGCAAAGAGGCAACCGAATATTTGCTGGAGAGGGGTCATCGTCACATTGCCTTTTTGGGCGGTTCGCTGGCATATGCGGTCACCGTTGATCGGCGGGATGGTTATATGCTGGCGATGGATAAAGCGGGGATCGCCCCAGCTATGAGGACCGTACTTTCGACGGATTTCAGTGAGGAAGACGCTTACCGTGAAGTGACGGACGTTTTACACAGGCCTGATCGGCCGACTGCTTTTGTCGTCGCCGATGATCTTATGGCTTTGGGCGTGATCGGAGCGGTGCAGTCGGCAGGGCTTACGATACCGGAAGATGTATCGATCGTGTCTTTTAATAATGTCCTTTTATCTCGGCTAACCAATCCACCTTTAACGTCCGTTGACATTCATATTTTAGATCTCGGCCGAAAAGCGGTGGAGATGTTGTTTGCGCTTATTGAAAAGTCTTCATCCAGAGTGGATCATTATACCGATACGTATATCGTTCATACGCAACTGATTGAACGCGGTTCGGTTAGTCTAGGACCGTTTGCATCAGGAAACGTATAACACCGGATAAAAAAGGATACATGACGAGCGTTTTAAACATCCCGTATTAGACACTTTAAGAGATAGAACAAGGGAGCTGAGCATACGTGAGGATACCGGAAGTTCTACATGATCTCATACCGCGTTATGTTTATCCGATCGATGAGACACATCTTGTTTTGCGTCTAAAAAGTAGACGCAAGTCCGTTCAAAAAGTCACGGTCATATACGGGGATCGCTACCAACCGGACACGGAGGATGATCGCCGATCCATGCGTAAGATGGGACATGATTCGCAGTATGATTACTGGCAGTGTGTGTTAGAATTCCCCAAACGACGGGCACGTTATCAGTTTTTGTTAGAAACGGATAC
>PEBX01000158.1 GCA_003050645.1 Candidatus Carbonibacillus altaicus | reverse complement strand
TTGAAAAGCAGGATACGAGAGAACGCAATGCGATTGAAGGAAAGTTTGGCGAGGGCAAGCGCTTTTATGGGCTTGGCCTGGTTCGCACACGCCTTCAAAGAACGAGTGAAACCGTCATCGCGCTCACGCTTTTGGTGATGAACCTGGAGAGGCGACTTCGCCTTCTTTTGTACGCATTTTTAAAATTGTTCTTCAGGCTAGCTCCACCTGTTCAAATAACGACATCATGATTCGTTCAGCAGTCCCTAAGTAAACAATACATTCGAGTATACAGAGGATGAACATTTTGTTCTTGATGACGAGGAAAATGTGACTTGAATTACGGATTGGGGGGATAAAATTGGAACAATGGATCTCTTTCTTACGCAGCAACTTCTATCACCTGGACAACTCATCTCAAAGAATGATCTATTCTTCATTCCGGGAACTGATATATCACGACATTTATTTCCTGTTCAGGGATCATCTATTAGCTGAAGATGTCATACAGGAATCCTTCATGATAGTAATTGAAAAGGCGCCGAAATTAGAGAATAATGCAAATATGAAAGCTTGGCTAAAGAAAGTGGCCCGCAATACAGCTTATGACTTTTTGAAGAAGAACAAAAAATATCGTCATGTATCAGACCTTCAACTCGTTAAAGAAAATGAACTGTTTTCCCCAACAGTAGAATTTTCAATAGCCGATCAGGTGGAAGGGCAAATTCGTGAAGAAATGCTTCATGAAGCTCTCAATCAATTGAATATAAAGTACCGAAATGTGTTATTTTTATTTTATGTCGAAGAAAAATCCTATAAGGAAATTTCAAGGGAATTACAAATATCGGAACAAGCATTAGCACAAATACTAACAAGGGCACGCAAAAAATTATTATACTATTTCTCAAGAAAATGGGGTGACCAAGATGAATAATAAATTGGACCAAGATGATTTCAAGCTGAAAGAAATATTGAAGCGTAACCATGCAAGTGTAGAAATCCCCGACGGAACAAAATCCTGGTTACAAGTACAAGCCAGATAAAAAAAATAAGTCGCCGTAAAATGTGGATACGACAAATAAAAGTAAGCACGGCTATTATTGCCTGCTCTTTTATTATTAGCTTTTTTATAAATAACAGTTTTCCAACTGCATATGCTTCATTTGCTTCACTACTTAAAAAGGTTCAGGGGGATATAATTCAAATCTTCCATGAAACTCCGGATAAGGAATCTACACGTGTTAAAACTCTGCCTCTGGTAGAAGAACAGCCACCATTTGAATACAATTCGGGAAGCAGCTTCCCTCCCGAGAAAACTAGCTTGGAAGAAGCAGAAAATAAAATTGCCTTCCCTCTGTTGACGCCTTCCTATATACCGAAAAATTTACGTTAGATGCTGTATTCATCACAAAAGAAACGAACGGAACATATAATGATGCTTACTTTGAATACATTGATGATGATGGTGTAACCGCTAAAATAGAATCAACAAATTCCGCTAAATAAGAATGAACAATTTCAACTTTACCATCCCTTTCCATCCTAGTAATCTATCAATGTTACTAAATAATTTTTTCATCTGGGGTGGAGACGGGTATGGAATTTATGGAAAGGTGGCCTATGTATTTCTCGATTCAGCAGATGAAGAAGAATGGCTTCAAAGTCTCACAAATTGCAAGACATTTGGGCGTATCTAGAAATACGGTGTACAAGTATTTGAGCATGACACCAGACGAATTCAAAATCTTCATGGAGGTGATGGAAACCCGGAAGAAAAAGCTGGATCCGTATGAACAAGATATCATCCAAAGGGCATCTGGTACGGTTATGGTTTATCACCTTTGTGCTATCCCATTCTCGTTACAAATTTGTGCTGTGGCAGGATCGCCCCTTTACCACCAGGGATGTAATTGAAGCCCATGAGCAGGCTTTTGCCTACTTTGGCGGAATGCCGAAAGAAATCGTCTACGATCAGGATCACTTGCTTTTAATCAGTGAGAATCACGGGGATTTAATCCTCACGCATGAGTTTGCCAAGTATGTAGAGCAAAGACAATTCCGGATCTACATGTGCCGGAAAAGCGATCCGGAAAGCAAAGGACGCGTAGAAAACGTGGTGAAATACGTGAAGCGGAATTTTGCCAAACATCGAATTTTCGTCAATGTAGACAAGCTCAACGAAGAGTCTCTGGCCTGGTTGGAACGGACCGGAAATGCAAACGTCCATCATATGACCAAAAAAATACCGGCCGAAGTGTTTGCGATTGAAAAGCAACATCTCCGTCCGGTCCATCAAAAAATACAAACTCAATTCAGTTTCAGTATAACAAGGACAGTACGGAAGGACAACACCATTTGGTATGAAGGAAACCGCTATTCGGTTCCCATTGGCACCTATGACGGTACAGACAAAGAAGTGGGTGTACGTGTCGGTGAGGACGGGAAATTATTCATCTATGATCTGGAAAGCGGAGAACTGCTGGCAGAGCATGAACGCAGTATGTGTAAAGGCCAGCTCATTCAAAATCACAACCATAAACGGGATCGTTCCAAAGGAATTCAGGAGTACCTCGAACACGTCGCGTCTTTGTTCCCGGATCCCGTTAAAGCCCAAGAATTTTTGCTCGAAATTCGTGCGTTAAAACCCCGGTATATCCGGGATCAATTACAGCTTGTGGAAAAGGCCGTTACGGGTGTGGCTCCTCAGGAGGTAAATCAGGCCCTTGCCTATTGTGTAAAGCACCGTTTGTTTGCAGCGACGGACTTTGCCGATGCGGTGAACTACTTCTCTAAAAGCCAAACCCAGTCCACCAAGACCATGAATCAAAAAGTAGAGATCCAACTTCTGAACGATCTCGATACACAAAAGATAAAAACTAAGCCCCCACTTCGTGATTTGGACGTATACCAACGGATTTTGGCAGGAGAGAAGATATGACGGAAACAGTGGCGGAAATCCGACAATGTCTTCGGGCGCTCAAATTAGCCGAAGCCGCCCGCATGGTAGATCAAATTCTCATGGAGGCGGAATCCAAACAATGGACCTGTCAGCAGTTTCTCAGACACCTCTTAGGACACGAACTTCATCGGAGGGAAGAAAAACATCTCGCCAAGCGTTTGAAGAGGGCGTCTTCCCCGGAAATCAAAACATTGGATGAATTCCATCTCGAAGAACAACAATCGCTAAGTAAACGACAAATACAACAATTGCGGGAGTTATTATGGCTTGAGAAAGCATATAATTTGCTCCTCTTGGGCCCTCCCGGTGTGGGGAAAACACATTTAGCCATTGGACTGGGTATTGATGCCCTCAAAAAGGGCTATAAGGTGAGCTTTGTTACGATGGACCAACTGATTCACCTGCTAAAAACACAAGAGATCGCCCGAACCGCACAAAACCGATTGAAAAGAATTCAAAACTCCAATTTAGTCATTATCGACGACCTCATGTTTATGGCGATGGACCGTAATGAAGCAAACTTATTCTTTCAATTGGTAAACAGGCTCTATGGGCAAACGTCTATCATCTTAACGTCAAACAAGGGGCCGGAAAATTGGGGTGAATTGTTGGGAGATCAGGCGATTACCACTGCCATTTTAGACCGGATATTACATAAGAGCGAGATTATACAATTAAACGGCGATAGCTTTAGGTTAAGGCATCGCAAGACTATTTTTGGTAATTAAGTGTTCAAAATTAATTAGCGAAAATTGTTGAAAAGTACTTGACGGTTACAATTAGAAGTATGATGTATTTTTTTGCATAATTTCTACATCCTTTCTACTTTGCTTGCATGACTACATTTTGTCCTCAGTTTATTTTACTGAGGGTAAAATGAGTATGATACTACCTTTTCTAATTGTTAAGGGCATTTAAGTCGAAGGCATCTTTAATCTCTTGCATGTTTACATACACCATATCACTACCTACGTTTCCTTTCATAATGCCAATGATCGCATAAGAACCTGAATAAGATGTAATGACTGGGCCTCCGCTGTCACCTCTTTGATTTGTTGCATCAGTTCTAATAAGTTTTGTAAAATAAATACCTGAGAAAGTATTAGAGTAACTTGTGTCAGTTATTTTACCACTTATTGTTGATGTTGTAGGTGCCCCATAAGCGTATATCTCTGTGTTTTTAGGCCATGTGCCCCCATTATAAGTGAAAGACTTGCCGTCTGGTACTTTATTTGAATAATTGAATGTATGAGATGTCTGCCCATTCAAGATTAAAGACATCAATGCAAAATCAAGCGCAACAAAAGAAATAAACAAATGCCCTTAGGAAAAGGAATATCTTCCTTATTCGGCGCAGATTTCTGCGTTTTTTGTTGCTTCTCATTGATGTTATGCTATGGTTATGCCACAATATGAATGGGTGATCTCATGATTAAGTTCGATAAAAAAACTTATAAAGATGGTACGACCAAAACCCAAGTCCGTGTCGTTGAAGGTTACCGCCCTGGACCCGGGTTGCCTCCCAAGCAACGAACCATCCGCGA
>PEBX01000157.1 GCA_003050645.1 Candidatus Carbonibacillus altaicus | reverse complement strand
GTAGCATTCATAAACCTCCTTAGTTTATTCTCTGTTTAGAATAACTTTTTTCTACCCATTCCAAAACAACGTCAATCATAGCATCTATTAAGGAAATGATTATTATTAACCAGATTTTCCACGTAGAGCCTAGGATATAATGCGAAATTATATAAAATAAAAAAAATCCTTTCTATTGTTTTGATAGAAATATTAATAGTGTTTATCACAATAGGTTTTTTATTAGTAGATAATTTGTTTTTGATTAACCTCTCAATAGTGAATTCACCGAGCGCGCTTCCTGCACTCGTCAAAATAGTAACGCCAAATAATTCATAGATATCATTGACACGTAAAGAACTAGGAAAAGAATAAGAAAAGAATAGCAGCGTAAAAAAAAGTGGTAAAGACAAAAGAACGAAGATAACTAGCCCGATGATACCGCCAAATATAACATGATTAAAAACATCAGAAAAATTTTTTTGGCTATTTTTTTCTTCTTCTTTCCAGATATACATTGTGTAAGAAATAAATATAGTTACCAACGTTATTATAACAATATCATTAAGCAACAAAAAAATGCCTCCTTATCTTAGAACAAAAATATATTCAAATTCTAATGTACATAAACCTTCAACCCTCGGACAAAAGGTATCACATTTCAAAGACTATTCGTTATCTGATGGAACAAGACAAGACGGTACAAGACAAACAAATCTTCTGTATTTTTTCTGAAATTGCCCTTTAAAACCGTAAATCATTTTTTACATGAATCACTTGTCACTCCATCTCTTTTGACGCTTTCAAAAGATACAGAATGTCTTGCTCTGTGATCCGACGTAAAATGCCTAACACCATAAACATCACGATACCAATCAACAAAAAAAGAAAAACAATCGCGAGCGGTGCATCGATAAAGAAAGTATCGCTTAAAAAAAGAATCGATACGACGAAAGTGTACAGTCCTAGAATAAGGAATAGTACAACAAATGGATGGACGATGACGTGACGATAAATCCGATAGACGCGCTGGTGCGTATAACCGTAATGGAGCAAAATCCCCATATCTTTTTGCATACTTCGTAAATACCCTCGAAATGACATCACCACATTGATCGTGGTGATGATATAAATTAAAAGCAGCAGCACACCCATAAACCAGTACTGAGCATTGATCGAGCGGCTGAGATCATCAAACGCACCGAGCGTATATCGAAGGTCGTAGCCATGATCTTCGAGCAAAGATGCAACACGTTTGACATCTGATAACTGATCGACGTACACGAAGATTTTGTTCACCAGTTGAGAGGCGACATCTTCTCCCCGATCGTAGCGTTCAACAACCTCATCCCACGGCATTTGTAAAGCGATCTCAAATATTTTTTGAAACGTCGTTTCGTTCACGTAAAGCGTATCTTTATGTTTTTTTAGATCCTCTAACATCAATAGGTTGGAGGTATACGGTATGAGAGTGAGAGGATAGGCGGCCGTCTCCGAACTACGATAACCGCCATCTTCGATCTGAACAACCGGGATGTTCAAGACGATTCGTTTTGCCTCCGTCCCCGCCGCGCTTAAAGACTGATTGTCAATCAGATCAGGAAGACCGAGCTTTTTCAAGGAGAACGCATCCGTACCTCGGATGAAATAGACGGCATCGTTTTCGGCCTTTATCCCAAAATTAATCGTATAGACGACGAACGATTGAGCGCGGTCCGGAAAATGTTCAGTTAATAAGGCCTTAACGTTTGTCACATCTGAATAAGAAAGAGGAATATACCGTGTTGGATCAGCGACATCATACGAAGACGTGATCTCAATCAAATGGGTATTGCTATTGTCTACAAAATCCTTTTGAACTTGACGATACTGGTACATCATAAAAATAAACGATGAAACAAGTAAAAGAAGCGACAGTAGAAAAAGCACCAGCGACAAACGCAGATACGATCCTGTCTTTTTTGCGATCAATTTAGATATAAAACGATCATGCATCCACCAATGTCCCCTCTCGCAGTTTTAAATGCCGATACCCCTCAAAAAATGAGTGGTCATCGTGGCTGACGATGATATGCGTCGTCTTTGGAAACGCCTCACCAATCATGCGGATCATATGGATTTTATTTTCGGGATCGAGGTTGGCCGTCGGTTCATCTAAAAGCAAGATATCCGGCGTGGATAGAACGACCTGTGCGAGTTCCACGCGGCGTCGCTCACCGCCAGATAAAGTATAGATCTTCTGAGACAAGATGCCATCGACATGACTAAAAAACGTTGCAAGAGCCGCTCGTATTCGATTCTGAAAGGTGTTACCATTATCCTCAGCCTGTTTTCGACTCAACCACTTGATGCGCATGTTTTCTTCTACGGAAAGATTAGAGAAAAGCAAAGACTCCTGAAACAAATATTGAATCTGAGCACCCTCTTGAACGATGATACGGCCCCCGCTCAGCGCATCATAACCCGCGATAAGGTTCAGAAGTGTCGTCTTGCCGATGCCGCTTGGACCGTAGATAACATAGCGTCCATGCGCTTCAAACGTGAAGTTCACACGGTCCAGAAGTGTTCGGCCTCCAATCGTTTTTGTTGCCTCGTCTAAAATGATCATCACACAAGTCTCCTATCTCTCTCACTGCTTTATGATCTGACCGGTTGCAAGATCTACCGTGTACATAGCACCATGCGTATAGACGCTCATCTGCTCACCGTTAAGCTTAAAATCGATCACTTTACCGATGCGAGCTTTTTCTTTTCCTGTTTTTACATCCGTGATCGAAAGCATCAAATCGCCTTTTGTATCAGCATTATTCCCGACATAGATTTGAATCAACGTGTCTTTATAAAAATAGTTTAAACTTCTTTTTGGAAAACGCTTTTCTCCGCACATAATCTTCGTTGAACTGCTGAGACATAAATGTCCTTCTGACACATAGAGATCAGAGCTTTCCAGCTTTTCTTGCAAAAGCTCTGGACGCTCCATCTCATTCGAATCTTTGATTCGATATAAGCTATAACTGTCGTCTTTATCATTATAGGTTGTGAAGTAAAGCATGTGATCATAGTAAATCCCTTTAGAAATTGAAAGTCCTCTCGTCTCAGTCAATTCATTCAGTTTGTTTTGATCAATGTCCATTTTATAAATTGCACGCTGATCGGTTAGCTCTCTCCCTGTTGCATCATAAAGCATTTTTAAAAAAAAAGCAGTATTCTTATCCTTTATGGTGAGCGGAAAAATACCTTCTGAGGGATCCATCGTTACAAGAACGGTTGTATTCCGATCGTTTTTGCGGATGATTTTAAAATGATTGTCTAAGCTATGCCCCGTCGTAAAAAGTGTTGACTCCGGATCATTAAATTCATATTGAAAATAATTTAGCGAATTATTTTTGTTAACGATGGTATATGTTTTTAGATTGTATGTAACAAATCGTTGATTAAATCGATCATATAACAAAATTTCATCCGGGCTTTTCGCTTCCGGAAGCCAGTCATAACTCGAAGGTTGAGACGCATCGGTTTGACCGCAAGAAGAAAGAATCAGCATCGCCAATGCAGCAAAAACGATAATGTTGATTTTTTTCATGCATGTTGCCTCCATATATTTTTTATTATGTCTGATATGTATTATATAATCTATAGGTGTAAAATCAATCCATGACACCTATAGATTATATTTCTATGCTAATTACACGCCTGAACTAATCTCATAAGTTTTTGCATCATTTTTTAATTTCACCATAGCCGTGTTAATAAGCCCAATTGTTCCAGAACGATAATCAACTTTGGGTGTTACTATCATATTAGAACGCCAAGAAGATTCTTTTGATCCGTTGTTATTTTCCCAGTATTTCTCAACTGTTTTAACAGTTTGCCACTGAGAACCTGAACCAGCAGACACTCCTGATCCAGAAATACCTAGACTAATTGATGCGCCATTTCTTAAAGATGCAGATCCTTGCCACGTAGTACGGATACGTTCAACTTCATTTGATCCTTGATAAACTGCTGATACTTGGTATTCCCATTGAAGCGTGTTTCCAGAAACAGTTCCGTCACCAGTTTCTCGCCATGCGTTTGAAATTAGTGTTCCTTTATCACCAGGAATAGAATACTTTTTTTGTTGACTTACTAATGGTGAAATCTCATGATAAATTTGTGGATCCGCCATTTCGACTGATATTCCAGATGATGAAGCATAATTATTAGAAATATTTATATTTTCATTAATACCTTGATCAGAAAAGTTGTCTGCATGAGATACAACTGCTTGGGCTATGAAAATCACTGATGCTAATCCCAGACTAGCGATTTTTTTATTCATTTTCATTATTTAGTCCTCCCACTTTAATTTTTTAAATTTTTTTCAAAAGTTTACCTTGTTGAGCGGCTATGAACGCTATTCATACGCAGGGTTTTCCAGAATGCCAACACACCTGTTAACTGCATTAAAATTACCGTTGTTTACAACACTGCGACAAAGCCCAACGCATCTTTTACTTCACTCATTCTTTTGCATCATGTAA
>PEBX01000156.1 GCA_003050645.1 Candidatus Carbonibacillus altaicus | reverse complement strand
GCCATTTTTTTGACCTCGTCCAGCGGTCCATCAGCGATCACCTTACCGTGATCGACAATCAAAACGCGTTCACAAAGGTATTCGACTTCCTCCATATAATGGCTCGTATACATAACGGTCATCTTAAACTCTCGATTGAGCCGCATCACCGTTTCTAAAATATGCGCCCGGCTTTGCGGATCGATCCCGACCGTCGGCTCATCCATGATAATAAGCTCCGGTTCATGCAAAAGCGCGGCAGCGATGTTGATGCGGCGTTTCATACCACCGGAAAACCGTTCTATGCGCTCTTTACGTCTTCCACTTAAACCGGCGACCTCCAGCACATCATCGATTTTTTTCCGAAGATGCGCGCCTTTTAGTCCGACCATCGATCCAAAAAAGGCCAGGTTTTCTTCGGCAGAAAGCATCGGATAAAGCGCGATCTCCTGAGGTACAAGGCCGAAGCGCCGCTTAGCGGAAAGGGGGCTCCTCCAGACATCATCCCCGCCGATTAAAACTGTTCCGGCATCGGGCGCAAGCGTCCCCGTCATCATCGAAAGGATCGTCGTCTTCCCTGCACCGTTCGGTCCGAGCAAACCAAAACGCTCCCCGCGCTCAATCGTAAACGATACGTCCGAAACGGCAATGAGTGCACCGAACCGTTTCATGAGCCCCTTCACCTGGACAAAAGAATCCCCCGCCATACACACCCCTCCCGTGTACGCTCTGCTTTAAATGTTCGCTCCCTTGAAAAAGCATGGAGGCATCGATCATCTCACATTCCTATTCATGAAATATGAAGCATAAAAATCCAATTTCAAGCTTACCAGAATATAATCGTCTAAACAATGGATGTGTCTGTATATATTTTTTAAATTATTGTAAATATGCCGGGTCATTGGGTCATCATCATAACAAAAAAGAAGCCCCTCACAATGTGCATCATCTAACACATCAGTGAAGAGCGCTTGATCAGTATAACAATATAACAGTATAACAATATAACAGTGTCGGTGGGTCAGTTTGTGCGCACGCTGATACCGAGTTCGGCCAGCTGTTCCGGGCGCACCCTGCCCGGCGCATCCATCATGAGATCCGTCCCGCTTTGTGTCTTTGGAAAGGCGATCACATCGCGCAAGTTACTCCGCCCGGCTAGGATGGCGATGATGCGATCCAGACCGAGAGCAATGCCGCCATGAGGCGGAGCGCCGTATTCAAACGCTTCAACGAAAAAGCCGAACTTCTCGGCGACCTCTTCTTCGGAAAGACCAAGCAGGCGAAACATCGCATCCTGCTCCTCCCGCCGGTAAATACGGAGACTTCCCCCGCCGATCTCATACCCGTTTAACACGAGATCATACGCTTCGGCGCGCACAGAAAGCGGATCGGTCATGAGTTTATGGCGATCTTCTTCTTTGGGGCGGGTAAACGGGTGATGCACGGCGACGTAGCGCTTTTCCGTCGGATCGTATTCTAAAAGCGGAAAATCGGTGACCCAAAGAAATTGAAACTGCCCGGGAAAAACTAGTCCCAAAAGATCGCGCAAAGCGAGGCGGACGGCACCCAGCGCTTGCCGTACGACGTCTTTTTGATCGGCACCAAAAAAGAGCATATCCCCATCGCTTACACCGGCGACCTCGCGTAAGCGGCCCAGCTCGTCCTCAGAGATAAATTTGGCGAGCGGCCCGGAAAGCGTTCCGCCCTCTATTTTCAGCCAGGCGAGACCTTTTGCACCGTGCGCTTTGGCGGTCTCTTCCAGAGCCCCGACATCTTTACGCGAAATCCGCCCGGCCCCATCTGGCACGCGAATCAGGCGAACGACTCCTCCTGTGGCGATCGCCTGACGGAACACCTGAAAGGGACTGTCCTTAACCGTCTCACTTACATCGACGATCTCCAGTCCGAAGCGCGTATCCGGCTTGTCCGAACCGTAGCGATCCATCGCCTCCGTGTAACTTATACGCGGGAAAGGATGCGGGACATGGACCCCTGTCACCATCGCCGTTACTTCCTGCATCATCGTCTCTATTAAATCCTGAAACGCGTGAAGCGGCATAAAACTCATCTCGATGTCGATCTGCGTAAACTCCGGCTGCCGGTCAGCCCTGAGATCCTCGTCGCGAAAACAACGGGCGACTTGAAAATAGCGCTCCAACCCCGCCACCATGAGGAGCTGTTTATAGATTTGCGGCGACTGCGGAAGGGCATAAAATGAACCAGGTTTTAGCCGACTCGGAACGAGAAAATCACGCGCCCCTTCCGGCGTACTTTTCGTTAACATCGGCGTCTCAACTTCCACAAAATCGTGCTCGCTTAAAAAGCGACGGATGGCCTGCGTCACCTGATGACGCAGGATGAGTATGTTTTGCATCGCCGATCGTCTCAAGTCGAGATAGCGGTAACGAAGCCGCATCTTTTCGTCGATCTCTTTGTGTTCGGCAGGCGAAAAAGGCGGCGTTTGGGCCGTATTCAAAATATCGATGGCCCAGGCGATGACCTCGACTTCCCCCGTCGGTAAATCAGGGTTAACCGTCTCCTCTGCTCGGCGCACGACCTTCCCCTCGATGCGAATCACGTATTCATTGCGTAGCGTTTCCGCCACCTGAAAAGCATCCGCCTGCTCGGGATGAACGACGATCTGGACAATCCCGCTCCGGTCCCGCACATCGATAAAAATGAGTCCACCTAGATCGCGGCGGCGATGCACCCATCCGCTTAAAATCACTTTCTCTTCGGCGTGTTCGGGGCGAAGCGTGCCAGCCCCATGCGTACGAAAAAGTGTTTGATCTTCCATCTCCGTCTGCCTCCTACGTTTTAAGATATTAAAGACAGAACTTGACATGAGAACATGACAATAGAACACGACAACAGGATCATGACAGCTTGTCATACCATCGAGGTCATGACAACAAGGTCTTTAAACGCTCCACCAAAGTCTCTTGAGAAAATGTCGTCTGCTCGCCGCTTTTTAAATCTTTAAGCGTGACTTCCCCACGCACGGTTTCGTCATCACCGACAAGCACGACGTACCGTGCACCGGCGCGGTCGGCATCGCGCAAGACGGCCTTTAATTTTTTTTGATCAAAGCTCCACTCAGCCCGTACCCCAGCCTCTCGGAGCGCAAAAAGAAGTTTCCAGGCGACATCCTGTCCCGTTCCAAAGCCGCTTACCACCACATCAAAAGCCGCCGCCGCACCGCTCGGAACAGCCTTTTTTTCGAGAAGCAGCATGAGCCGCTCCACTCCTGCCGCAAAACCGATTCCCGGAAGATCGGGCCCCCCCAGCTCTTTTACCAGACCGTTGTAGCGTCCCCCGGCCAAGACGGTACTCTTAGCACCGATACGCGTATCGATAAACTCAAACACCGTCTTCGTATAATAATCGAGGCCACGGGCGAGATGCGGATCGATCGTATACGGCACGCCCAATGCATCCAAAGCCGTTTGAACCTGCGTAAAATGCGTCTTGCAATCATCACAAAGATCATCGAGAATAGTAGGCGCCGAACGAACAAAAGGTTTGTCACCGTCGATTTTACAGTCCAAAATGCGCAGCGGGTTCGTGTCCAGGCGGCGCCTACAGTCTTCACACAGCTCATCGCGATGCGGCAACAGGTGCCGGATGAGCCTTTCCCGATAGCGCAAGCGGCAGCCGGGACAGCCAATGCTTCCTAAATGTAACTCGACCGTATCCAGACCGATCGACTGTAAAAAAAACCAGGCCAGCGAAATAATTTCTGCATCGAGAAATGGGTCATCACTCCCCAGCGCCTCTACACCAAACTGATGAAACTGCCGCTGCCGTCCGGATTGCGGCCGTTCATAGCGAAACATCGGCCCCATATAAAAAAGTTTAAGGGGAAGCGTTTCGCGGCCGTATAACTTGTGCTCGACAAAGGCGCGCACGACACCTGCCGTTCCCTCCGGCCTAAGCGCTACCGTACGACCGCCGCGGTCGTCGAACACATACATCTCTTTTTGCACAATATCGGTCGTATCCCCTACCGAACGCTCATACAGCTCGGCGTGCTCTAAAAGTGGCGTACGTATTTCACCATATCCGAAGCGGCTTGCTGTCTCACGAAACACCGCTTCGATCCATTGCCACCGCCGTGCCTCCGCCGGCAAAATATCGACCATCCCTCGCAGTACTTGCACGATCCGCTCACCCTTTCTTTTGTCTTATCATCATCCGCCCCAAATCTGATCAGAGATCGTATACCAATCACAAAAAATAACCGGTGCATCCCGCACTTACGCTTCGCCTAAAAGTGAGGGGGTTCTCGGTCAGGATGATAAAAAAACTCCCATCCCTCATGACGATCTAGGGACGAGAGCTTTCTCCCGCGGTGCCACCCTACTTAAGCGACGGACACCGACCCATTCTTTTAACCAGAGAACATCGTGCGACGTACGCCCATCACCTCTACGAACGTTTAACACATTTCGAGGAGGATCACGCTATTTAGGGGGTCTCTAAGGTCAAAAGAAGGTCTTCCGTTACTTCACTTTCAGCGTTTAACGCAAGCACTATGCGGGGGCTTAAAGCGTACCACATCGGAGCGCTCCAAATGGCTTGCTCTAAACCCCAACCTC
>PEBX01000022.1 GCA_003050645.1 Candidatus Carbonibacillus altaicus | reverse complement strand
TTGGCTCAACTGGAGACGATGATGAAGTCAATGACAGACGCAGTATAGAAATATTTTCAAGCAAATTGATTGTCTTGATAACATCTCATGCGATGGCAGGAACACAAACCTGCCCTTTTTTATTTGCTGTTAAGGTTTTGATGGGAGGAACTGTTAGGCAAAAGTTTCCGTCGAAGCTCTTATTAAATAGATCTCCATGCCGCATTAAGGCACCAGAAGATGATGAAAATGGTTACGTGCGTTATAATTATGTTACGGCTGGCGAAGGTAGGTTGTGTTACTATGGTGTTTCGAACACGTAGGGTAGACTGACCACAGCGTCCAGGTGCACCACAGATGATGAAAGAGAGCCGTGAAGGATTCAGATCCTCAACAATGCTCGAAAAGAGGGATACCATGACCAGTGTTTTTGAAGCGAGAGTGCCGAATATTGCGGGCAACCAACATCTCCGCGTGCCACAGAGGGACGGATTTCAAGCCATATTTGACTATTACTCAGAGAACCCAATCGAACGTGAAGTAGGTATTATACTACCAGTCGGATGTGGCAAATCTGGGTTGATTACGCTAAGCCCATTTGCGGTGAAATCAAGAAGGTGTCTGGTAGTTACACCTGGTTTAAATATCGCTTCCCAGCTTTTTAACGATTTTGATCCCACAATCGAGAGTATGTTCTATAAAAAATGTCGTGTCTTGGATGGTCAACCATATCCAGAGCCCGCTGAAATTCGCGGTAATGCAAGCAATGTATCCGATTTAGAAGAAGCGGATGTTGTTATTACGAATATCCAACAACTGCAAGGTGCTGAAAATAGGTGGTTGCAGTCCTTACCTGCTAATTTCTTTGACCTCATTTTATTCGACGAGGCTCACCACAACGTTGCAGAAAGTTGGGATTTGTTAAGACGTTCATTTCCTGATGCAAAAATTATTAACTTTAGTGCCACGCCAAGACGAGCAGACGGTCAGGTGATGTCGGGTAGGGTAATCTACTCATTTCCAATTGTCGAAGCAATCGAATACGGATACGTGAAACGGTTAAAGGCGGTTGTATTAAACCCCCGAACGTTACGATATGTTCGGAGACAAGATGGACAAGAAGTGGAGGTTAGTCTTGAAGAGGTAAGACGTTTAGGAGAAACAGATGCCGATTTTCGGAGAAGCATTGTAACATCTGAAGAAACCCTGTATACGATTGTTGATGCCTCCATTCGTGTTCTTCAGAGGATCAGACGGGAAACCGAAAACGACAAACATAAGATAATAGCGTCGGCACTAAACTTTCAACATTGTATTCAGATAGTCGAGGCATATCAGGCTCGCGGGTTGCGAGCTGCATATGTGCATAGTCTTCAAGATGGTGCCGAGAACCAACGGATATTAGAGCGGTTAAAGAATCATGAGATCGATGTAATTGTTCAAGTGCGAAAACTGGGGGAAGGCTTTGATCATCCATATCTTAGTGTTGCCGCCGTATTCAGTGTGTTCAAAGAGCTATCACCGTTTGTTCAGTTTGTAGGGAGAATTATGAGGGCTGTTGATCAGAATGACCCGTCAAGCGTTAACAATCAAGGTACCGTGGTCTTTCATGCGGGTTCAAACATTGCTCGTTTGTGGAGTGATTTTCAAGAATTTAGTCAAGCTGACCAAGAATTTTTTGATAAGTTACTCCCGATGGAGGATTTTGATTTTAGAAACAGCAATGCAATAGAGAATGACCCCATACCGTCTTCAAAACGGAGAGAGGTGAACATAGAAGTTCGGGCACAAGAAGAGGTTTCGGTGGTAGAGATTCCTTTGATCCTTGAGGATGATGAAGTCAAACGAGCACTGGAACTTTTGCGGTTAAAAGGTGTGACATTGGATGATATTCAAATTGCTTATCAACACCAACCTGTACCTACAACTCGTCAGAGAGAACGACAGGCGGCACGGACGACACTCGATAACTTGGTGCGAAATGAAGTTGGGTACATTCTTCGTGAGAGAGGAATAAATCCATACGGGAAAGACTTGGACAGGCATCACTTAGGGCGTAACAATTTTGTCGTTCTCAAGGCGACAGTAGATAGGAAAATAAACGAGTTTGTTGGTCACGAAGCGGGGACGCGGCATGAGTTTACGAGAGATGAATTACAGAGGATCAGACAAAATCTGAGGGAAATTATTGAAGAAGCCGTTCGGGGGATCTTATAATGCCTCGCCCTAAATCAGTCCTAAAGAAATTGACGGTTGACGTTGCACAAAGGGCTCATAACTGTCAACACGTACCGTCACATCGGATACAACAAGGCGATAAGCGGTTGAAAATCACAACAGACCGAACGAACGAACATTACTGTGTAGCTTGTGCCGTAGAAAGCATTGACGCGGGTATCCGTAAGTTACAGATGCTAAGACGTGAACTCTTGGGTGAATAAAAGCTCTCAAATCATTTGTAGTTGCTAATAATCCCAGACTCTTTTATCACATGAAGGAGTTGAAGTTGTTACCCAAGAAACTGGATGAAGATATTTTGGATTTGATTGCTTGAGCCAAGGCATTTCAGGATCATGCAATAAGGATGGGGAAAGTCAAAGCTCCAATGGACTAGATGATAGCGATATATAAATAATCTGGATAATAGTATTGAGTACCTACTCAGAATAATAGTCAGGCATTTAGACATTGAGGGAAAAACAGGAAAAGCAATTGCTTCGGTTGAATTGGCTCAAATGGCTGGTGAGATTAACCGCTATTTGAAGGACACATTTCAAGTTAAACTGCCTTACTTGAAGAAAATAAAACTGTTAAGGTAGGTACGAAACCTTGTTCAGCGCGCGATGGTGAATCCTGAATCTGATCTCCCGAAATTTATAACAATATCTCAGGGATTTTTTGAGCGTGTCTCAAGAATATTTTTGGCTGGTTCATTGTAAAATCAAATGCAACAAAAGAAATAAACAAAAGCCATGGTAATTCCGTTATGATTAAGTCGACGAAAGCCATCATAACAGGAGGAATGACCGGTGGCTCACTCCTATGATAACACAAAGAAGCGTACCTTTTCACATCTTACGCCGTATGATCGCGGGCGAAATGGCGCCCTTCGTGACGAAGGAAAAACCTTACAGGCCATAGCGGATGTGATTGGATGCCACAAGTCGACCATCTGTAGTTTGTACCAAGACACTGTACCACTACATTGACCTTGGCCTGCTCCCAGTGAAGAATATCGATCTCCCCCTAAAAGTCACGCGATGGACGAAAAACAAGCGCACAAGACAGCATAAAAAGGTTCTAGGTACCAGTATTGAAGAACGAATGTCTTACATTGATGAGCGCCAGGAATTTGGTCATTGGGAAATCGACACAGTGCTAGGGAAACGTAAGAAAGGAGCGGCGCTCCTGACATTAACGGAACGAAAAACGCGGAAGGAACACATGATAAAGCTCGAACAAAAGACGGTGGTAAGTGTCCATCAGGCGATCCAATCGCTCAAAGACCTTTACGGAGAGGCTTTCCCATCCGTCTTTAAAACCATTACATCGGACAATGGTTCCGAATTCAGTGAACTAACACAGGCGATAGATTCAGACGATGTAACGGTTTATTATACCCACCCCTACACATCCGGTGAACGGGGAACAAACGAGCGTCATAACGTCCTTATTCAGCGATTCATTCCGAAAGGAAAAGTGATTGAGGACATCGATGACACACTCGTTGGCTATGTGGAGAACTGGTGTAACACACTACCACGTAAAATTCTAGGGTACCAAATCCCGAATGATCAGTTTGTTGAAGAAATCGCAAAGATCGCTTAACCGGAAACTCGTGATGGCAGGACACTAACGACTTCGTCCGACCCCCATTCTCCCGAACTGGACCCAAACCTTTCATTCCCGACCCCTCTTGGCTTCGTCGGGAAGGCCACAAAGATCATCACGGTCACTTCGGAACGAGAGGCCGCCATCGAAAGCGCTATGGGACATCCAGGATCAGCACCCCTGTCTTTGCATTCAAAGCGCCTCCGGGGACGGTGGATATGCCGATCTGTCCTCGTTTCCGTGCTATCGCTTCAAAAAGAAGCGCTCCCGAGTGGCGCCGAGCCGTCCGGGATCCGGAGAAAGCGAGCAAAAGATGGACCAAGATCAAGGCGGTGCTCGTGCATAGCAGAGTTCGTCGCATACACAGTTAACCGTATGACCGGGCCAATTGGACGCTAAGTATCGTCATGGAACGCCTTTTTGCCGAAGGCAAAGAGCAGCAGGGCTTAAGCCGCACTCTAAGCCGTGGCTTGGAAGCGATGCTGTGGAAGCCATACCGACGGCCATGGTGCAGAATCTCGAACGATTAAGCCGGTACGTGCGGAAGCGCTCACGGACGGAGAGTTTCGTGTCACTCAAACCGGCATACAAAAGGCTCACAAGGTGACAGTCGCGTTTTTGACGATTCTATTCGTTCGGACATCAGACATCGTCGGGCGAAGATGGCTGATGCAGCGGTCTTAATTTATCACTCTTTTAAAGAGAACGCCTGTTAAGATGTGTTAAAATGATTGCAATATCGTGACATCACGTAAAAGTGGGGTGACATCATGGGTATCAAACGGCCGAAAGCATTGTTTCGTCCGTCAAGCCTCGAACGTCTTGGTGGTTATCGCAACTTTACATTGACGCTCGTCATTGCACCGGCGGGATATGGCAAGAGCGAACTTTTAAACGTTTATTTTGCAGACAAAAACGTACAGGTCATCGATCCGACATCATGGTCCGATCGCGATTGGCATCGGGCGTTGTCGGAGCGATTCGCCCAGGCGACGCTTCGTCCCTTGGTGGTGATCTTCGACAATCTGGACCGGAATGCAAAGCGGTTCGAACGGTTTGAACAGATTTTGGCACATATACAGGAATTGCCGCCGGGGCTACCTGTCGTGGCGACGCTGCGCGAGTCGCCTCGTCATCCGGTCGTCGCGACGCTCGTCCGTCAAGGTCGCGTACTGGAACTGTATGAACATCACTTGGCATTGTCTGAAGAAGAGGTTAGAACATTCCTGCTGGAAGAAGAATGGCTCTCTATCGCAGACCGTGACGACGATAAAATTGTAAGCGCCATCATGCATCTAACCGAAGGCTGGCCGGCCCTCGTGCACATCGCCGTCCGATATCTGCTGCGCGGTGGCACGTTGTCGTCTATCCAGTCGTACAGCGATGATGTGCTTCGACCGATGTTCGAATACTTAGACGCCGAGGTGTTGCAACCGTTTCCTTCCTTAATCCGCGGAGCGCTTCGGGATGTGGCGCTTTTGCCGGCGATTGACCGCGAGAACTTGGACATGCTTTTTCCCGGATATGCAGCAGCGGTGTATGATGAACTGGAGCGTCGTCGGCTTTTGTGGCCAACGACGGAGGGAAAACGGCGCTTGCACCCTGTGCTCAGGCGTATGCTGTTGTCTGAAACCCCGGAGAGGACGCGACGAAAGGTTCATACGGAACTTGCCACGCGATGTAGAGCGCGTGGGTTGGTTGCGGAGAGCCTCGAACATTGGCTAGAGGCCGAGGCGTGGTCGCCTCTCGCGAATATGCTCAGCGAAGACGGCAGTAATTTAATTTTGCTCGGACATACCAGACGCGTGTTCGAAGCGATCCATGCGCTGCCCGAAGGTATCCGCCGACAATACCCACGGCTGTCCCTTGTCGAAGGGGATTACTATCGTCTGAGCGCCGAATATTCCGCTGCCATGCGGTGTTATGAACGCGCGGAGCACGATTGCGCGGCACAAGGGGATGAAGAAGGCGTTTTGAAAGCGGTGGAAGGGGCGGTGCTCGTCTATCTCGATACCGTCCAACCACGCCAGGCGGATCAGCTTCTCCGCACCAAACTGCGCGCCGCTCGTCGTAAAGAGACGTCCGTCAATCGTCGCATCCTGCACTTCATAGCCGAAAATGCGATCAACATCGGCCGACCGCGCCGCGCCGAAAAGATATTCCGCATGCTCAAGCGGCTCGACATGCCTATCGATGCGACGATCTACAGCCGCTATTGTTTGCGGACGGGTCGCCTCCAGGAAGCCTACCGCTTGCTGATCCGGGAAGAACGGGAAGCGGAAGAGCACGGTCTCAAACCAGAAGTGACGTTGAGGAAGTACGGTTTTCGTGACACGCCCCTCGTATTGGCGTTTGTCACCGCTCTGCTGGGAGAAGCGGAGACGTCTAAAAACAAGGCGGAAAGCGGCTTGCTTTCCGCACAGGCGTCCAATGCTCCTTTTGCCCAAGCCGTCGCCTGGTCGCGCCTCGGGCATGCCGCCTTAATTTCGGGAGAGCTTAAGACGGCCGAATCGAATTATCTGAAGTCGTTAGCGTTGTTTGAGGAGATCGGCGTTTCCCGCGGTTCTGCAGAGGCGTTGATGGGCTTGACGTACTTGTATGCGCGTCTCGGCAAGTTCGACTTGGCGATGTCGTACGGTGAGCGCGGGGTGGCCTTGGCGCAGGCAGTGTCGGACGGCTGGATCGCGGCTTTGATCGAACTGGGGATCGGCATGACGGCTTACTATCGGCAGGATTGGCGTTACGCGTCCATGCTGTTCGAACGGGTATACGCTTTGGCTGTCAAGCTCAGAGATCAATATTTGGAGACGTTTTCCGCCTTGTGGTGTGCATTGGCGTTCCATGCTCAGGAAGAAGAGGCGTCCTTACGCACATGGTTGATCCGCTGTCTGGAGGGCGTAAAAAACGGAGAATACGCATTTTTGTTCTTACGCCAAACGTTTTATAGTCCAAGGGATGCATTGGCTCCGGTGCCGCTCCTCATCCGCGCTCGCGATGTGTTGGACGGCGAAACGGCGCAGACAGCGCGCTTGTTGCTGGAGCGACTCGGGCTTGCTCATCTTCAAACACATCCAGGTTACACGCTGCACATTGAGGCACTTGGTATTTTTCGCGTCATGCTAGGTGACACGCCGCTCCAAGAACGAGATTGGCAGCGCTCCAACGCCAAACGACTGTTTCAATATTTTTTGTCGTACCTCGATCGCGATATTTCCAAAGAACGGATTTGCGCCGATCTGTGGCCTGACGCCGAGGAAGACGTCGTGGAACAACAGTTTAAAGTCGCACTCAACGCTCTCAACAACGCTCTGGAGCCAAGGCGCAAGGCACGCGCCCCGTCGGCCTACATCGCCCGACAAGGGTCGCGTTATCGTCTGCGCCGTACGATGGGGGTCATCATCGACAGCATACAATTCGAACACGCTTATCGAATCGGTCTTGAGGCAACGGATGAACACGCTGCGATGACTGCCCTGGAAGAAGGTTTTCGATATTATCGTGGAGACTTCTTGCCGGACAATTTATACGATCCTTGGGTCGAACGGGAACGAGAACGGCTGAAAATGTTGTACTTCAAGGGATCCGAACGGCTGGCGGAGCTCTATGTGCGTCACGGGCGGATTGACGATGCCATCACCGTCGCAGAGACGATGATCGCGCAAGATCCGTCTTGGGAAAGCGCGTACCGAATTCTGATGATCGCATACTATCACAAGCAGAACAAAGCTGCGGCCCTACGCTATTACGAAACGTTGGTCAATGTGCTGGACGCGGAACTGTCCGCTTCTCCGACGACAGAGACCGAAGCTGTCGTCGAAGCGATCCGACGCGATGCCCTCTCATCTTCCAATCAGGTGTCTCAACGTGTAACCGGCATGTAACTGCTCCGGTGTATGATGGGCCTATATTATTGTTAAAGGAGGCGCCGGCGGATGAACCGGTTACAGGAGTTGAAGAGCAAAATGGGCTTGGTCCGCGCCGCGATATTCATCATGTTACTATCGCTATTGTTGGTGCTTTCGGCTTGTGGACAAGGGGTAGGATCGGGGACGGCGGGGGGCGGTGAAAATGGTGCCTCCGCGAATCAACAGGGCTCGACGGAGACGACGGCGGCGACAACATCGACAGGTTCAGGGGTCGGGAAGCCGTTGAAAATCGGGTTGCTGGCGGGCCAAACCGGACTTTTGGAGGCGTATGCAAAGCAGACGATTCAAGGATTTCAACTCGGGTTAGAGTATGCGACGGAGGGATCGAATCAGGTTGCCGGTCGGCCGATTGAAGTCATTATCGAAGACGATCAGCTCGATCCCAAGGTGGCCATCGAAAAAGCTACAAAACTGCTTGACAAGGACAAAGTCGACTTCCTGGTCGGCACGACAAGTTCCGCTGCGGCGTTGGCAGTTCTGCCGCTCGCAGAAGAGTACCAGCGGGTGATGATCGTCGAACCGGCGGTGGCCGACTCCATTACCGGCAAGGATTGGAACAAGTACATTTTCCGAACCGGGCGCAGCTCGACGATGGATGCCATCGCCGCTGCGTTGTCCATTGAAAAGAAAAATGCGAAGATTGCGATTTACGCGCAGGATTATGCCTTCGGTCAGGACGGAGCTGCGGCGTTCAAGCGCGAAGCAGAAAAGCTCGGCCATACGATCATCCACGAAGAATTTACCGATCCGCAAGTGACGGATCATACGGCTCATATTCAAAAAGTGATGCAATCCGGAGCAGATTATGTATATGTCGTCTGGGCCGGCGCCAATACGCCTTGGCAACAAATGCAGGATATGCGTCTTTTTGAAAAAGTCACGCCAGTCACCGGCTTTCCGGATATCCTCGGACTTAAGGTGATGGGTAAAGCGGTCGTCGGTTTGAAAGGGTTTACGGTCTACAATTATCGTCTTCCGGACAACGACGTGAACCGCTGGCTGGTCGAAAAGCACAAGGAACGCTACAACAGCGAGGTTCCTGACCTGTTTACTGCCGGTGGTTTTGCCGCGGCGATGGCCATCGTCCAAGCGGTGGAGAAGACCGGCGGAAACACCGACCCCGAGACGCTGATCACTGCAATGGAAGGGATGACGTTCGACTCGCCGAAGGGTTTGATGACCTTCCGAAAGGAAGACCATCAGGCGCTGCAGGAGATGTACGTTGCGGAACTGATCGACGATCCGAGCGTCGATTACGCCGTGCCGAAACTTTTGCGGACGCTTCCGCCGGAGGCGACGGAACCGCCGATTATGAACCGTCGTTAAAGCACTAAGGAGTTGTGCGATACTTTGTGTTGTCACAGCAAGGAAGAGGTGACGAAGTGACGCAAGTGGCGTCGATTTTATGCACGGAAGGACTGTCGGTTGCCTTTGGCGGGCATCTCGCCGTCGATGACGTCGATTTTGAAGTACCTGAGCATGCCTTTATCTCCATCATTGGGCCGAACGGAGCCGGTAAGACGACGTTTTTCAACTTGTTGAGTGGCCAACTTAAGCCGACGAAAGGGAGGATCTGGTTCAGGGGAGCGGAGATCACCCACCTCCCCCCGGAACACCGCGCGATGCTCGGCGTTGGACGGTCATTTCAAATCGCCAATATTTTACCGAACTTGACGACATTTGAAAATGTGCGCCTAGCCGTACAGGCGAAGCGCCCTGAACGCTTTCGTTTTTTTCGCCATCATCGCTCGTTTTCTTCATTGAACGACCGGGTTGCGGAGATTTTGGGGCGCGTGTCGTTATGGCACAAGCGAGAGGCCCTGGCGCGTTATTTGACGCACGGCGAAAAGCGCAAACTGGAGATCGCCATGCTTTTGGCGATGGACAGCGCCTTGTTCTTGCTGGATGAGCCGACTGCCGGCATGTCGGTGGAAGAGGTTCCACAAATTTTGGACGTCATTAGCGCTTTGCGGGATGAGCGAAAGCGTACGATCTTGTTGATTGAGCACAAAGTGGATATGGTGCTGAACCTCTCTGACACCGTCGCCGTGCTCCATCAAGGGCGCCTGATTGCTCAGGGCCCACCGCAAGCGATTATGCAAAACGAACTGGTGCAGACAGCATATTTGGGAGGATTGGGCCATGTCGGAGCTTCTTAGGCTCGAAGCCGTACAGACGTACATCGGTCAATTTCACATTTTAAAAGGCGTGACCTTTGAAGTGCCGCGCGGAACGGTGACGGCTCTTCTAGGGCGAAACGGAGCCGGAAAAACGACGACGCTGCGGACCGTCATGGGGCTTCTTCGACCGAGTGCCGGGCGCATTTGGTTTAATGGCACTGAAATCCATGGTCGTCCGACCCATGTGATCTCCCGGCTCGGCATCGGGTACGTACCGGAAGACATGGGTATCTTTCCGAATTTGACGGTTGCCGAGCACATGCAGCTGGCCATGCACGCAGAAGACGCGATGACGAGAGAGCGTCTGGCGTGGGTGCTGGATTTGTTTTCGGATTTGAAAAAAGCGTGGCGGAAACCGGGCGGGACCTTAAGCGGTGGGCAAAAACAGATGCTTGCCATCGCCCGGGCATACGTCAATCGGAACGCCTTGCTACTGATCGATGAACCGAGCAAAGGTCTGGCGCCGGTCATGGTGGCAGCGCTCATCGATTCGTTAAATGCACTCAAAGGCGAGACTACGGTTCTCTTGGTCGAGCAAAACGTCATCATGGCGGCACAGGTGGCGTCGCACGTGGTGATCATCGACGACGGGCGGACGGTGCATCATGGCACGATGGCGGAGTTGGCGCAGGATGAGGCCCTGAAACGGCGCTACCTCGGTATCGCGTAAAGGAGATGGGGCGGATGGACTTGTGGTGGTCGCTGACCATCAACGGCCTGGCTACGGGTTTTTTGATTTTTTTGCTGGCGGCAGGATTGTCCCTGATTTTCGGTTTGATGGGCGTTTTGAATTTTGCGCACGGCGGCGTGTTTGCGTGGGGAGCGTATGCAGGCATCTGGGCCTATGCTGCCAGCGGTAATTTTGCGATCGGAGTCGCGTGTGGAGCGCTCGCCGGAGCGGTGCTCGGTTTCATTCTGGAGAAGACGATGATCACGCCGGTCTACGGCAATCACCTGCAACAAATTTTGATCACCCTCGGGGTGATGATCGTCCTCGGTGAACTGATCAAAACCGTGTTTGGCGCCAATCCGCAAGGGGCGCAGCCGCCGAGGTGGCTTGCTGGAAGTTTTACCGTCGGCGATGTGGTGATGATTAAATATCGCTTGTTCGTCATCGCCGCAGGTGCGCTGGTGCTCGCTTTGTTGTATATGCTAATTCATCGGACAAAGTTCGGTTTGCTCGTTCGCGCAGGCGTAGCGAACCGTGAGATGGTGGAAATTCTCGGTTATGATATCCGCAACGTCTTCTTGTTTGTTTTTGTGCTCGGGTCAGCGCTCGCCGGGTTGGGCGGTGTGCTTATGGGACCATATGTCGGCGTGTTTACGCCCGCGATCGGTATGGAGTATCAGCTCCTTGCGTTTGTCGTCGTCGTCATCGGAGGCATGGAGAGTATCCTAGGAACGGCGGCGGCCGCCTTGCTCGTCGGTTTGGCGAATGCGTATGTGGCGTATTATGTGCCCCCGCTTACGGCAGCCGTCAACATGTTGCTGATGATCTCCGTTTTGGCCCTACGGCCGGAAGGATTGTTCGGCGTGAACAGGGGGGAGAATTGAGTGCATCGGCACATAGGCCTACAGCGTTTGGGATACGGGATATTTGTCGCCTTCGTCTTATCGTTGCCATTGTTCATGCACGATGCCCGGAACCAGCTGTTCATCTTGACGAACATCGCCGTAATGGCTATCTTTGCCATGAGTTACGATCTACTTCTAGGGTATTCCGGCATCATCTCTTTCGGACACGTGCTCTTCTTCGGCGTCGGCGCCTACGTGACGGCGATCATGATGAAAAACGTCTCCGTAAGCATTCCGGCGCTGCTCTTCGTTTTATTGCTTACCCTGCTCATCACCGCTTTTTTGGGTTGGCTGATCGGCTTTTTTACCGCTCGGCTAAAGAGCCACTTTTTTGCCATGTTCACGCTGGCCATCGCGGAGCTCGCGGCCGTTTTGATGGAGAAGGCAAAGGGCATAAGTGGCGGCTCCGACGGTTTTAGCTTTCCTGTCCCTTCTTTTTTTCGGGACAAACTTACGGTTGCTTATGTCGCCTTGATCTCCACACTCGTCATCTTCGTTCTATTGCGACTTTTTGTGAATTCCCCGATGGGAACGACCATCATCGGCATTCGGGAAAATGAGGCGCGAATGCGGGCGCTTGGGTACCCGGTCCTGCGGTACAAAGTCCTGGCCGTCATGATCTCCGGGGCGGTAGCCGGATTTGCCGGAATGTTGTACGGTGTGAGCATGCGCTTCGTGTCCGTGCCGAGCGTGTTCGGCATAAATCTGACGCTTGATGCCCTGTTGATGACGATCGTCGGTGGGGCAGGGACGCTCGTCGGCCCGGTCATCGGAGCGGTCCTTGTGGAACTCGTCTCTCAATGGTTGCAACTGATGGCCAAAAGCGTGCCGCTTTTAGAACGCTGGATGCTCTTTTTCGGGTTGGCGTACATTTTGGTCGTTCTGTTTTTCCCATCCGGCATCCTCGGCGGTTTGCAGCGACTTTTAATCCTTTGGCGAAATAGGCGGCGTAAGGCGCCATGAATGGTTTTTGGCGTTCAGCCAAAAGGTAGGGAAAGGGGCGTTGTTCATTCAACGCCATTACGCTCCGGACATCGTTCCGTCAATAAACCGTTCGATCGTCGCGCTCAAGCCCGCAAGGTCATCGACCATCGGAGCGTGTCCCCACCCGGGCTGGATCCGAAGCAGTGCGTTTGGGTCGATAACTCGGTCCGTTTCTTCCGCCATCTGTTGAGTCACAAAGTCATCATCTTCTCCCCAAAGGACAGGCGTGGGCATTGTGATCCTCCGAATCAAACCGTTTCCGGGGGCGACTCTGTTTGAGGCATCGCTCATATTGAAGTGGGTGAGCGCAATGTCGACGTCGATCAGGTTGCGCTGGCGGAGCATTTCATCTAGATAGAGGTCGTTCTCCTCCGATTCGGACGACGTCGACGATAAATCAAGGCGTTCCAAATTCCTTGCAGCACGTCCTTCCTTATTACGGGTAGCATATGCTTCCAAGATCGGCCTGACCTGTACGGGGTCGTCGGCGAAGTCGGCGAGCGAGCGAATTGGCTGCCGTAGGAAGAACCGCCGAAACCGCGCAAATCGACGGCGAACAAGCGGAACCTCGAGGAGAGGACGCGTATCAACGCTGTGAAGTGCGCCGAAGAACTCATGTTGCCGTGAATGAGGACGATGACTTCATCGCCGCTGTCGGCCATGCGGTAAGCGAGCGTTTCACCGTTTGGGAGTGGCTGTTCATACACGGGAAACGTCAACATGATCACCCCTCCTGGCTGTCTTAGGTCCATTGTATTGAACGACGGTTACAAGTGTGGAATTATGGAACGCGTTTGTAACTCTCTTGAAGTATAGTACGGGTATCACGCTTGAAGTCGATGGAAGAAAGGGTGATCCGTGTTGGCACCTGAGGTGGACGTCGGCATTCTCGGGCTTGGTACGTACATCCCCGAACGGGTGATGACGAGCGCGGAACTTTCCGCTTTGACGGGCATTCCGGAAGCGATCGTGGTGAACAAACTCGGCATTAGACAAAAGCATGTCCCCGGTCCGGACGACCACACGGCGCAAATGGCCGTCTGGGCGGCGGAACGCGCGTTGGCCGCCGGGCGGATTCCCCCAGAGTCGCTTGACGTCGTCATTTACTTCGGGGAGGAACACAAAGAGTATCCGCTCTGGACGGCGGGGATTTACGTGCAGCAAGCGATCGGTGCGCGGAACGCTTTTGCCTTTGATATCCAGCAACGATGCGGCACAGGAGTGCTGGCGCTGAAGTTGGCACAGGACATGCTCCGCGCGGATCCGAAGCTGAAGACGGTATTACTCGCTGGCGGGTATCGGAACGTTGATCTGATCGACTATACGAACCCGCGGACGCGTTTTATGTTTAATTTGGGGGCGGGGGGCGGCGCGATTGTGTTGCAAAAAGGGTATCGTGAAAATATCCTCGGCGCCAGCCGTATCATCACCGACGGCCGTTTTTCACTCGACGTTTACGTGCCTTACGGGGGCACGAAGGCGCCTCTTTCGCCGGAAGATGTCGCCGAGGGGCGGTATCGGCTGGACGTTCGCGATCCTGAAAGCATGCGCGAACGGTTGGAAGCGGTGACGATGCACAACTTTGTGACGGTGGTTCGTGAGGCGTTGGCCCAAAGCGGTTACATGCCCCAGGATGTCGCTTACGTGGCTTTGTTGCATATGAAGCGCTCGGCGCACGAAGCGGTGCTTCGCGAGCTCGGGATTCCGCCGGAGCGTTCGATTTATCTCGAGGATTACGGACACATCGGTCAGATCGATCAAATCTTATCCCTTGAACTCGCCTTCAGGCGGGGCTTGCTGCGCGACGGCGACGTCGTCGTGCTCGTCAGTGCCGGCATCGGTTATGCCTGGGGAGCGACTGTAGTTCGTTGGGGACGCGCATTTTGAAGAATCCTGCGCCGTTTGGCGGTGCTGCCAAGCGGCACATCGGCGGGATGCTCGAACCTGCTCCGCCGACGTGAGAATCCAAGCGGTCAGGCGGTGCGGATTCATGGCAATGTCAAGTGTACCGGAAGTGCAACAAATACGCATGATCGACGAAGTCACGATTGCTTATCGGCACTACCTTCCGAAGGTAAGCCGTTCGCCGGAGAGGTGTTCAGATGTGGAATCGCGGGTCGGCATGGTGGCGGAGTTCACATCTGGGGCCGGTATAAACCCGTTGCCGCTGGTGCCGATCGTCGTTTTGAACGGATTGTTGACCGATCAGAGCAGTTGGCAGGCCTTTGTACAGCCGCGCATCGGAACGGTGGAGATGTTGACCTACGATGCAAGTGGCCAAGTCGCTTCAGACAAACCGGATCAGCCGCATTCCATTCGCGACCATCGGGAAGATCTGCGGTCGCTCCTCGACAGCGTGAATATTAAACGAGCAATGTGGGTAGGATTGTCGAACGGCGCTCAGGTCGCCATGGCGTTTGCCACGGCGTATCCTAAGCGCGTCGCGGCGCTTTGGCTCGCGGGGCGTATGATCGCGTCGATGTGGCGCTCCGCGCCAGATTGTGGAGTTGGCTTCAGGCGTTGCGCGTCAGCGCATTACGATGCGTTGATCGATGCGCTTGTGGAAGAAACCTTTGTGAAGATTGAATAATAGCGAACAGGAGGAAACGTATATGGGCATGCGTGACCATGTGGCGATCATCACCGGCGGCGGAAGCGGCATCGGCTGGGCGGCGGTGAAGGCGTTTGCTGAGCGCGGAGCGCGGGTGGTGATCGCCGATTGGAACGCGGATGAAGGGAGAAAAGCAGAAGACGCGGTACATGCGCTGGGGGGCGAGGCTCGATTCGTCGCCGTCGACGTGTCGCAACCGGAAAGTGTGGCGAAGCTCGTCGAGACCGTCTTGGGTGCCTACGGGCAGATCGATATCTTGATCAACAACGCTGGAATCACCCGCGATGCGATGTTGCACAAGATGTCGTACGAGGCATGGCAACGCGTCATCGACGTCAATTTATCCGGCGTTTTTTACTGTACACAGGCCGTGGTCCGACCGATGCGGAAGCGGGGTTATGGACGCATTATCAACACGTCGTCGATCGTCGGCCGTTTTGGGAACGTCGGCCAGACGAACTACGCGGCCGCCAAAGCGGGCGTTATCGGCATGACGCTGACCTGGGCCAAAGAGCTTGGCCCCAAAGGTATTACGGTCAATGCGGTTGCTCCAGGATTTATTCGCACGCCGATGACCGCCGCGATGCCGCCAGACATTTTGCAACAAATGGCGGAAAAAGTTCCGGTCGGCCGGCTCGGCGAACCGGAGGACATTGCCCGTGTCTATTTGTTTTTGGCGGATGAAGCGTCGGGGTATATCAACGGTGCGGTGATTAGCGTCGACGGCGGCCTCTCTTTGTGAACAGATGCGGTGTCGCTGCAGACATGAGAAGAGGACGGGGTGGCACGAGATGATGCATTCTATGCATTGGTTTTGGTTGAGGACGCAATTGAGCGCCGGACGAATCGCGTTGATCGATCGAACGACCGGGAAGCGCGTGCGGTATGAGGAATTGTGGGCGATGGTGGTGGAAGACGCCGTCCGGTTAGAGGCGCTAGGGGTTCAAAAAGGTGACCGCTTGGCGCTGATCGTCCCGAATGGACTCGATTATTTTCGTTTACTGTTTGCCGCCGGCTTTCGCGGTGCGGTGTTTGTACCGCTGAACACGCGTCTGGCACCGCGGGAGTGGAAGACTGTATTGGACGATGCCCGTCCGACCTTGCTGCTGTTTGCCGACCGTTTCAGCGAAGTCGCTCATGCCACTGGTCTGGTGGGCGATGAACAGCGTGCGATGCGGACGATGTCTTTGGGGGATTTTTGGGGGCTTGCGGTTACGAAACGGGATGAGGCTTGGCATACTGTAGGGGAGCCACCTTGGGAGATGGTACAAAGCTCGGATCCTTGGGTGATGCTCTATACCGGCGGGTCGACCGGAAAACCCAAAGGCGTCTTGCTGACGCATGATAATATTTTGTGGAACGCGATCAATACGGTGGCAAGCTGGCAACTTGCCGAACGTGATGTGACGTATACGATTATGCCGTTGTTTCATTCTGGTGGACTCAATGCCCTTTCGATGCCGCTGTTGTACGCTGGAGGTGCGGTCGTTCTGGATGAACAGTTCGATCCGGATGAAACCTGGCGCGTGATCGCCGAGGAACGGGTGACGATCATCCTGCTCGTGCCGACCATGCATCAAGCGCTGTTGCGTTCGCCGCTCTTCAAGCAAGTCGACTTGTCTCACGATCCGATTTTCTTATCCGGAGGCGCGCCTTGCCCCTTAAGCATCTACGACGCTTATGCAGCGCGCGATTTAAAGTTTAAAGAGGGCTACGGGTTGACCGAAGCGGGGCCCAACAATTTTTACTTGACTCCGGAAGAAGCGCGGCGAAAGCGCGGTTCGGTCGGCCGTCCGATGCTTCATAACCGGATAACCCTTATCGACGATGGAGGGCAACCGGTTCCCCCGGGCGCGGTCGGGGAGATCGTCATCGAAGGGCCACACGTCTTTTTGGGCTATTGGGAAAACGAAACGGAGACTCGGCACGCGCTGCGCGACGGTCGCCTTTACACCGGCGATCTGGGTCGCGTCGATGAAGACGGGTACTATTACATCGTCGGCCGGAAAAAGGAGATGATCATCTCCGGCGGAGAAAACATTTATCCACTTGAAATTGAAACGGTTTTGGCGCAGCATCCCTGCGTTCAAGAGGCGGTGGTCGTCGGCGTGCCAGATGCGTACTGGGGTGAACGGGCTGTAGCATTTGTCGTTCCGAAGCAGGGAGCCGCCATCGACGAAGGGATACTGGTCGAACACTGCCGGGCGCATTTGGCGCGGTATAAGACGCCAAAAGAATTTGTGTTTCTCGAAGCATTGCCGAAGACGAGCGTCGGAAAAATCGACAAAAAGGCGCTTAAAGATGCCTATGCTTCGCGTGTATAGCGTGTACATGTGATTTAGCGATGCACTTAACTTTTTGTAGAGGAAATCTGAGATAATCAAGCGAACAGCCATCATCGTCAGCGTTGTACGTACCCCCGTCGGAAAAAACGGCGGGCGGTTGAAAACCGTTTCGGCGGTCGAGTTCGGTACGACGGCGATTCGGGGCGCTCTAGAACGGGCGGGCCTTGCGCCAGAAGAGGTTGACGAAATCCTCATAGGCAATGTGTTGCAGGCCTGACAAGGGCAAAATCTCGCCTGACAGGCGACTGTGCGCGCCAGTCTGTCTTATAACGTCCCGGCGTATACGGTCAATATGGTCTGCGGTTTCGGACTGAAAGCGATACAATTAGCGACCGAAACAATCGAAACCGGAGAAGCCGAGGTCATCGTCGCTGTCAGTATGGAAAGCATGAGCCGCGCGCTGTATCTTTTGCCGGAGGCGCGGGGCGGTTTTCGTATGGGGCATCAAACGGTCCTTGACAGCATGATCCTGGACGGGCTATGGGTGCTTTCTATGACGTGCATATGGGCATTACGGCAGAAAACATCGCCGAGCGTTATGCGATTACGCGAGATGTGCAAGATAGATTTGCTCTATCGAGCCAAACAAAGGCGGCTCAGACCATGGAGTGCGGTCTCTTCAAGTAAAAGATTTTCCCGGTGGCCGCTCGAAATGAACGTGGAGAAACGGTGTGGGAGGTATGCAGACAATTTTTTGCGGGTCGTTCGTGAATCTTTGCGGAAAAGCGGATACGTCGACAAGGATATCGATTACATTGGCATCCTGCACATAAAAACATCGGCTCATGACCTGATGCTGAGGGAGCTTGGACTGCCGTAAGAGAAATCCGTTTACCTGGATTCTTTCCCTTGATCTCGGAATGCGCACAGGAAAAAATCAAGAACGGGGATATCGTCGTGCTGGTAAGCGCGGGGAACGGCTACGCCTGGGAGGCGACCACGATCAGATGGGGGGATTCACATGCCGAAGGTTGAATTGAAGACCGTTCAAATCGCCAATGGCGAAACGTTGGGTTACCGGGAAAGAGAGGGCGGCGAGTCCGTTCTGCTGCTCATTCACGGAAATATGAACTCGTCCAAACATTGGGATCTCGTGTTGGAGAACGCGGATCCCAGGTTCAAGATTTACGCAGTGGATCTGCGGGGGTTCGGTATTTCCACCTACAACAACAGAATCGACAGTCTGCGGGATTTCTCGGAGGATGTTAAGCTGTTCGTCGATGAAATCGGATTGAAGCGGTTTTCACTCATGGGCTGGTCAACTGGCGGCGGCGTCGCCATGCAGTTTGCCGCCGATTATCCGGAACGTGTCGAAAAACTTGTGCTGATGGCGTCGATGTCGACGAGAGGATATCCGTTTTATGTCGAGGACGAACAAGGCAGACCCGATTTGTTGCGCAGAGTGAAGACGAAATCCGAAATGGAACGGCACGGCAAGACGTTGGCGGTCAATTCCGCTTACGAGAGAAAGGACAAGGAATTTCTGACAGCTTTGTACAACGCCGTCATTTATGACCGCCATCGCCCCGATCCCGCCAGGTACGCGGAATATTTGGACGACATGCTTACGCAGCGGAATTTGGCCGACGTATACCACGCCTTGAACACGTTCAATATCAGCGCCGCAGACCATGAAGCGGGTGCCGGAAGCAACGCGGCTGCAAACATTCAAGCGCCGACTCTGGTGCTTTGGGGAGAATACGACCGTGTCGTTCCCAAACAGATGGCGCTCGATATAGTCGAGGATATAGGCGACAACGCCGAACTCATTGTCCTTAAAGGGTGCGGGCACTCCCCGCTGGTGGATGACCTAGACCAATTGCTGCGCAGAGTGACCGATTTTCTCTTGTGACAGATAACGAGGAGAGGAGGCAGGGATGAGACTGAAAGGCAAGGCATCCGTCATCACGGGCGGCGCGAACGGGATCGGCAGAGCGGCGGTTCTCCGCTTAGCCGAAATTGGCGGATTCACGAAAATATCGGGCAGACGAATTACGCCGCCACAAAAGCGGGAGCGATCGGTTTGACAAAAACGTGGGTGAAGGAATTGGTGCCAAAGGCATTTGCGTCAACGCGGTCGCCCCGGGCTTGATCGAAACGGGAATGGTCAGTAAGGTACCGGAAAAAGTGCTGAATTGTGATTGAGGGCGGGGTGGAGGCGATGAGTTCCAGTCCGTAATTCTGGGCTGAAGCGGGTCGGGTGGGGTCTGCGGGACGTCGAACTGATCGAGATCAACGAGGCTTTCGCGGCGCAATATCTGGCCGTTGAAAAGGAACTCGGACTGAACCGCGAAATCGTGAACGTGAACGGAAGCGGAATCAGTTTAGTGCATCCGACTGCCGGCGCGGACAGAACCGCCGAAGCGGCGCACCAAATCGCTGCAACGGTGGACGAAGTGGCCGCGGTGGAAGGATACAGATGCAGAGGGTTGAAGAAACGACAAAAGCGATGGAGGTAATAGCTGTCGATGTGCAGCGCATTGCGGAAAATTTCTTCGATCTATAAAAAAATTCTAAAAAATAGAGAAAGAAGCGCAAACGGACAAAAGTTCGCGATGAATGCCTTCGACCAGATGAATTTGATCCACAACGTGGACATCAAGTACGGATATTTCAGATCGGTCAGCGGCATCGAGCAAGCGGGCTACAATGCGGCAGTATCGTTGTACAGCGCCATGACCATGAGCGTCCCGAACGGGGACCGCGAGTATGCGGAAGCCGCTTTACCCGCTTCGGCTCTCGCGACCATCGCTTCCGGAAACAAAATCAGTTTTGCATCAAAGCGGATACGACGGCGAGCTTTGCCGCCAACACGCTGGAAATCTACGGCGGCAATGACGGGCAATATGCGCCCCAATTGATCGTAAGCCTGAAATGAACCGGCAGAAAATAGTGAGAATAATGATATTATTCAAAAAGTAGGCAATGACGATGGTGTTGAAAAGGATTCGTCGGTTCAACTTGTTTTTGACGTTTGTTCTGTCTTTTGCTTTGTCCGTATGCGGTTTTTCCCTTTCTCCGAAGCCGGTGCAGGCCGCTTCGCCGATGCTGATTGCCACGGTTGCCGATCCGCAACCGTGGTCCCGGGTCGAGTTGTGGGGCGATTCGACCCCGCAAATGGTGAACGGCCAGGAAAAACTGGTCAAATTCAGTTTGCCGGCCAATAACAAGGTCAGGTCCTGGTTTCCAGCAGATATTTTTGTCAAAGACGGATCGAGCAGCAGTTCCAACGATTATCAATTCGGGGATTACGGGCATCTGAAGAGTAATCGTTACTTTTTGATCGGCTACGGTCCCAAATGGGACACGGGCACAAAATCGGTTCCCGTCCTTCTGGTGCACGGGGCCGGGGATGACATGAACCGGGCCTGGGCGCATCCGTGGGACCAGCAAACGCCTGCATCCATCGGCAAAGTGGGGTTGATGCAATATTTATCCGACCGCGGCTTTAAGGTGTTCGCGATTTCATTCCCACACACGCAAGGCAATAATCTGGTGCATGCCGAATTGATAGCGGATGCGATTGAAGTGATCAAATTCCGCACCGGCGCGACGCAGGTGGATATCGTCGCCCACAGCAAGGGAAATCTGGCTGCCGCTGCTTATTTGAGCTCTCTGAACAACGAATGGTCTGATACGACGTGGATGACGGATTACCGCGGGGATGTGAGGAAATATGTTTCCGTAGCTGCTCCGTTTAAAGGACTGGATACCATGTTCAGATACTACACGGCCAATTTGGATGTCATCAGTAACAACAAGAATGGACCGCTGGCTTTCTACAAGGCTTATATTTATTACGCCTACCGCAACTACACCCGCTGGGACATGACGGACAAATACGGCGGCAACTATTTTGAAGGGCAAACGCAGCTGTTGTGGAACTGGGTCGACGATACAGCGAATCCGGTCGGCTTTAATTCAGACAGTTGGACGGCGGCCGACGGCAACGACACGATGTACAAACTGTATTACGGCGGCAGCAGCCTGTATGTTTCTTCCGAAGGCATCGACAGCGCCATCGCCAACGCAAACGGCAAAAACGGAACCGGCAATTTTATAGGCACACTCAACAATAAAGGAATCGATCCGAACGTAACCATATACAACCTGTACGGCACAAATCAGACGCTGTCTTACGCGTTCGGCTGGTGGCCGATAGGGGAGAAAGCCGCCGCAAGCGACGGTTTGTTGTTTGTCAGAAGCGCGACGTACACCGCCGGAATAACCAGACGGGGCGCACATGTGGCAGCTCAGCAAGGTTATGACTATAATCATCTGGACATCGCCCGCGAGACTTCGGCATTGAACTGGATCGAACAGCGGTTGGCGCAGTGACCGGAAATTCCGCGGTTTGGCCGAATGCAGCGCGATGATCGGCCTTGTTTGGAATCCGGCTTGCAGGAACGACTGATAAAAGAGAGGTCGAAGCAATGTAACCAATATGTGATACTTTTTTGGACGCCATCTATGACATTCATGACGGCGCCGTCATTATGGTCGGCGGTTTCGGCCTTGTCAGCATTTCAGAAAATCTGATTCTCGCCTTGGCGGAGAAAGGGATCAAAAACCTTACCGTCATCTCCAACAACTGCGGCGTCGACGATTGGAGCCTGGGACTGCTGCTAAAAAACCAACAGATCAAGAAAATGATCTCCTCCTACGTCGGAGAAAACAAGGAGTTCGAACGGCAGGTGCTTTCAGGGGAATTGGAGTTGGAGATCGTTTCGCTAGGCACCCTGGCGGAAAGAATCCGGGCCGGTGGTGCCGGGATTACCGCTTTCTACACGCCGGCGGGAGTCGGAACGCCACCACACCCTAGGCATTTATGTGGACAGACTTGTTCCGGCGTCCAGCTAAAACGGATCGTCCTGCATTCCAGGATTTCGTCAAGGTCTAGCAGGATGTAGGCCGAATAAGAAATTTTCAAACATCAGAGGAGCTCTGGCATACCACCACAAACAGAACTGCAATCATTGGTCGTCCGCCCCATTGACCCCGAGGAAGAAAAGAGATGGAAACAACTGATAGACGAACACCACTATCTCGTTTTCTGTCAACTTGTCAGGGAATCCATGAAATACATCGCTGAAGTGGTCGGATAGTGGGTTGCCCTTGTGGGCTGAGGAACTGTGGTGTTGATAAAGATCGGTCGCAGATTCGCACGGGGCAAGAACCGAGTACGATGGCTACACTTCGTTATTTAGCGATTAGCTTGTTTCGACTAGACAATGTGCATAACATCGCTCAAGCACTCCGTTCATGCAACAGGAAACCCGGAAGAGCCCTCTAGTTATTGGACTTATGAAATCATGCATTGGAACAAGACCGATCATGGAACGGTTTGTTTGACCCTGCTCATTTTAATCGACGACAATGTCCGTTTAGTGCCAACGAATAAAATTGCATGTTAAGCCTTGTGCAGGCTATCCTCTATGCGCGACTTCGACGAAGATCTGGGGGAAGTCCAAAACTGGTTCATTATATGCTTATGGACCTGGCTTTTCCAGTTCAGTTTACAGGTCAAGTGTAAGCGTCTACATATTGAAAATTCGATTGTGTCCCAATCATATTTGACGAAAATTAATTGCGAAAATCCCATTGACAGGATCTAGGACGTTTGTGTATGATAGAGGTACCTGGTCTAGACATCTAGGTCATCACTGGAGTCGGGTTTTTGATGAAAGCGCTCATATATGTACATATGGGCTTGGAAAGGGGGTGTAGGTGTTCAAACTCGGGTGGTTGGTCCCAGGGAGCGCGGAAAGTCGTGAGTCATTTCTGCTTTATGGCCATCATCTCACGCACGTGAGTCCAACCTGGCTGCGGCTTGATGCTGAAGCGACGCTACACGTTTCAGTTGAACCCAGCGAAATCCGTAATGTGCTGGCATGGGCGGAAGAACGGGGCGTTTCGGCAGTCCCGCTTGTGGTTAATGAAGCATTTAAGGCCGATGTAGCAGGGGCCATCTTGAGCAACCCCAATCGACGTCGTAAAGCTGTCGAGGCGCTCGCCAGGTTTGCTGAAACGTATCGCCTGGCTGGTATCAACTTGGACTTTGAAGGCCCCTTCGGACATTGGCGCGATCATTACACAGCGTTCGTATATGAGATGAGCGAACGTCTGCATGGTCTAGGGATGCAGCTCTCTGTCGACGTCGTCTGTCAGACCGGCCCACCGAAACCCATTGAAGCGTTAAGACAAGAGCTTGATCCGGCTTCGGCAGCGTGGGTGTCATCGTGGGCAGAGCCGTATGATTATTTGGAGTTAGGTCAAGCAGTCGACCAATTCATCCTTATGGGTTATGACTATCATGCTCGGAATCTGGAGCCTGGTCCTGTGGGGCCTCTTTGGTGGCTGCGCAAGGTTCTGGGATATACGTTAAAAATTGTCCCGGCAAACAAGATTGTCCTAGGTCTGCCTTTTTATGCGCGGGCCTGGACCTCGAAACAACCGATGGCGCCAGAGGCATGGTCGACGAGAAAAACCGATCTCGATATACCACTTCGTACCGCGGCGGAAGCTGGTTTTGAACCTGGTGATGGGTATGGTTACGTACAGATCGCAGAACACCTTACGGAATTTGTCCGTTCGGGGCGCGATCCTGAGACATCTCCCTGGGGGATATGGCCACTGGAAGATGGTAGGATCACGGTCGTCCATTACGACGATGCGCAAAGCTTACGCGAAAAAAGTGCGCTTATCGATGACTATAAGCTGGCCGGAACAGCATTTTGGCGACTTGGCCAAGAAGATCCTGGTGTATGGGGGGTGTTGTAGATAACATTGCAATTGTAGTGAAGTATGTTTCAGCGATTGTTTATTGACGGAGTTTGTTGGCCTATGCTACCACTTACAAATAAATAATTCATCATTTTTGTGTTGTTCAGCTTTGGTATAGATATTTAGTCGACTTGAGAATTTGGAGAGCTGTGAGAGGGTTCGATGATAGTTTGAAGATATGAAGATAGATCATGCGAAGTTGAAGGATGAGTATAATAACATTGTTTCGCCAATCAAGACCGATAGTGCTGTTTATCGGTATCAATACCATATGGCACGTACCTCCTTACGGTGTTATCATACCTTCTGCATCACAACCTAGCTGGAGATACGGAAATGAAGACGTCAACATCATTTTATTCGTAGCTCATCGGAAAAAAGTAGAGTATACAATTTCAAGAACAAGATCTCAGAGATAGAAACGTAGCACATCTTGGCTACTTTGTGTAGATTGTATCTCGAAGACATGGAAAACGTAACTTTATGTTTTCTAGATATGTAGAAAAGAAATAAGATGCGGCTTGAAAGTGGTAAAGTGATAAGGAGCGAATCGATTTTGAAGAAAAGGTATCACATCATGGCGATCGGGGCTCATTGCGGTGATATGGAGCTGGTGGCAGGAGGAGTTATTGCAAAATATACCTAAGCGGGTCGTGGAGCAAGCGTTGTTCGTTTGACTCTAGATGAAAAGTGTCATCCCACACTTTCCGTAGAAGCCTATGCAATGCAAAAAAATTGAAGAAGCCAGAAGGGTTGCGAAAATTCTCGAAGCCGAAGCCATCTTTTTCCCATATCGCGACTCAGTATTACCGGTCAATGATGAAATTAAGTTTCGACTCGCAGGTATCATCTGGGAAAAGAAGGCAGGATATCGTTATTACGTATTGGAAGAATAGCATACTTCTGGATCATGCCAACACCAGTATCATTGTGATCGCCGCTTTGTCTACAATTGAGCGAAAAGATCCTTCAGACAGCGTCAGAGAACTGTTCTATGGAGAGAATTGGGATGATCCTTACGACTTTCAGTCCGATGTCTATATGGACATTACCTCTATTTACGAAAGTTGGGTTGAAGGGATAAAACAATACCAGTTTATTGCTGGAGGCGTTTTATCATTTCGTTATCTGGTTTATTATATGCATCTCGCAGTGATGCGGGGTTGTCTGATGGACGTCAAATATGCGCAAGCCTTAATGCTTCCGGCAAGGGCGAACGTGAGAAGATGGGCGTCCTTGCCGCGATTCGAACTGGAAGAGTAGAAACTTAATTATTAACTCATGATATACTTATTTCAATAATGTCCAAATTCTATATGAGTAAAGCTAGGAGGAAGAAAATAGCATGAAAACAAAGAAATGGATTGCCATCACCGCATTGCTGACCCTAGTCGCAGGTACGATTTTAGCTGGATGCGGCAAAAGTAGCGAGCAGATTCAGAGAACGGACAAATCTGGCGAGGAGGTAGAGGAAAAACCGTGGACCGGCAAAATAACAGTATGGGACGGCCCGCGTTGGGCAGATGCCAATGATAATAAATACCATTGGTTGGAGGCAAAAACGGCTGAGTTTGAAGCGGCTCATCCAGGAGTAAAGATTGAAATCGTACAAGTTCCGTGGGCAGAGATGCCGGACAAGCTGAACGTGGCGATTGCTGGTAAAGCCTGGCCGGATATAGCGCCGGTGGATATAAGCGGCGGTGCGGTCAGTATCAATCACATAAAACAGGGGGTGATTGAACCGATGGATGAGTACCTTACTAAAGATGAGTGGGCCGACTTTTATCCCAACGCCCTGGAAGCGTATACGTATGATGGGAAAATCTACGGAGTTCCCAACTCTATTACCGTTCATGCTATGCTGCTCAATCTTGACCTCTTTAAGGAACGCGGCGTAGACCCCCCGAAAGACGGAAGATGGACTTATGAAGAATTCGTGGAGAAGATGAAGCAATTGACTTTTGACCGTGATGGGGACGGACAGATTGATGTTTATGGCTTCTCTACCTATATTTTGCCGGGTTATTATGAGGCATGGCCGTTCCTGTATATGGACGGAGCCCGACCACTTTCCGAAGATCTGAACCAGTATACGTTTGATGATCCCAAGGCAGTATCCGCTTTAAAGAAATTGTCCGACCTGAAATTTGTCCACAAGTTGGCACCACCGGAAATGGGCGGAAATGACGTGGGAGGCACCTGGAAGGCCTGGGCAGCGTCAGACCAAAGGATGGTCGCTGTTGAACCGTGGGCAACCTGGGCGATTGCCTCAGCACAAACGGATAAATGGAAAACCAATTTTATGGTTGCCGAATACCCAATCGGTGATTCCGGCAAGCCGATAACTATTGGAGGCGTCGGGGGATGGGTGATGTTCCATGAAGAAAACGACGGAAAGAAAAAGATGGTTGCTGAATTAATCAAGTATCTTTCCAGTACAGATGAGCAATATACCATGGCAAAAAATTACGGAGTATTCCCTGCAAGAAAGAGCGCAGCTGAGAAAAACCCCTTTATCGACAATCCGCAGATGGCGCAAGCGATGAACATGGCTGAACAAGCCGTCATGCTTCCCCGTCATCCAGACTGGAAAAAAATTGACGAAGCGATCCAAACCCAGTTACAATTGGTGCTAAATGGTGAAAAAACGCCAGAAGAAGCATTAAAAGCAGCGCGTGGTCCTGTAGAAGAAATTCTTAATCAGTACAAGTAATGAGTATTGCGGGAAGGGAGTCTAATGGTCAGATTAGACTCTCTTATCCCAAAGAGATTGGGAGATCGAGATGAAAACATTAGTTCCTTATAAGTCAGAGAAGATAAAGTATTTACTGAAAGATATCTGGAAGAACAGAGTGTATTACCTCTTTTTGGCTCCAAAAATGGTTGTTTTTACCTTGTTTATTGCTATTCCTGTTATTTGGGCTTTTATTTTGGCGTTTCAGGAGTACAACGTTTTTGGTAGCACGTGGGTTGGATTGAATAATTTTATCAAGGTATTGAACAGTGAGGTCTTTTATGTTGCATTATGGAACACCTTTAAGTATACGGTTTTTACAGTACCGGTCCATGTTGTCATTGCATTAATTCTAGCAACCTTGATCCACCCGTTAGGCAAAATTGCTCAAAGTTTTTTCAGAGCCGCTTTTTACCTCCCGACTGTTACTTCTATGGTTATTATTGCCATGGTATGGAGATGGATATATAACTTTCGCTTCGGGTTGTTCAACTATTTTCTCAGCTGGTTTGGCATTCCTCCTGTCGATTGGCTTGGTCAGTCGGCTACTGCTTTATGGGCGATTATCATCATGAGTATCCTGACTCCACCGGGAGTAGGAATTATTCTATATCTTGCCGCGATGAGTAATATTCCTGACACCCTCTACGAAGCTGCTAAAATTGATGGGGCCGGTCCTTTTCAACGGTGGTACAGGATCACGTTGCCTATGCTAAAACCTACCACGCTCTATTTGGTAATGATAAGCACAATCGGTTCATTTCAAGTCTTTACACAAATAATCATGATGACCAAAGGTGGTCCAGGGTATGCCACCGAAACTCTGGTGCATCTTATCTATAAAACTGCTTTCCGTGATTATGAATTTGGAGTTGCTTCAGCTCAAGCCATGATTTTATTTATCATCATCTTATTCTTTTCCGTGATTCAATATCGATTACTGAGTACGGATCATGATTAAGGAGAGGTCCCATGAATTCCCCAATTATGACGAAGATCACACGTGTGTTTATTTACATGCTATTGGGAGCAGCTGCAATAATTTCTCTCCTTCCTTTGTATTGGGTTTTCAGCACTTCATTGCAATTGGATGCTTATCAAGATGAAGATTTGGATGCACCTATTTCCTATGTGGAAGCCAATCCTCCTAAATTTGTACCAGCGGGGATAGAGGAGTATTTCAAGCATTGGAGAAAAGCACGCGCAGCAGAAAAATCTGGCGATCAGGAACTCGCCAATTATCATCGGAAAATGATGACGGAAGTGGTTCACAATTCTTTTGCGATGTATATGTATTTATTTAACAGAACCAATATCTGGCGATGGTTTATAAACAGTGCCTACATCGCGTTTGTGGTAACTTTAGGAATACTACTCATTGACACTATGTCGGGTTATGTGTTGGCTAAAAAACAGTTTCCTGGCCGCAATCTGATCTTCTGGGTCATTGTATCCACCATGATGATTCCGGGACAGGTCACTCTCGTGCCGATGTTTATCATGATACAGAAATTAGGTCTTTTTGATACTCACTGGGCATTGATCTTGCCGGATCTATCCATGGTTTTCGGGGTTTTCTTGATGCGACAATTTCTGCTCTCAATCCCGTCTGAGCTTCTGGAGGCTGCGAAGATCGATGGAGCAGGTGAATGGAAAACGTTTTGGACGATCGTTATTCCGTTGGCCAAACCCGCTTTGGCCACCTTGGGGATCTTTACGTTTATGAGCGTCTGGAACTCTTTCCTTTGGCCAATCATCGTGTTGAACAACGCCGATCTCTACACATTGCCGGTTGGGTTAAAGACGTTGCAGGATGCAAATCTAGCTAGTTTCAAACTGTTGATGAGCGGTGCCTCTTTGGCTGCTATTCCAATGATCATTATTTTTTTAGCTTTTCAAAGATATTTTATCAAGGGGCTTACGCTGGGAGGTGTTAAAGAATAAAATTGTTAAAATATGAATGAATTTGTTTTTACCAAGCCCTTTTTGGACAACGAACAGATTATCGTCGAAATAGGTCAATTTACGTGTGTAGAAGTGGGTTGAGTAGAACGATTTTCATTAAAGATTTAGCATGCCGGTGATTCATTGGACGCACGAACAGAGCGAGGTGATAACTTTATAACAAATTAAGGCAAGAGAACCGTGTTACAATCAATCCCTGTATCATGAATGTATAGCTTCCGATGCTTTTTACTGGTTTAAATTCAAACTGAAGTGTTTCAGAGTGGATACAGTACATAGACAACAACTTGCTCATCACTTAATGTCATTTGGTTTGGTACTCGCTGATCATTTGTTTTGACTTTTAAATACTGTGTTGACGTGATTGTTTTGATGAGTTAGCTCTAAATATGGTCTAGAAGGCCGGTGAAGAATCCTTCGTTTTTAGGGAAAAACCAAATACGCTTATCGAATTCATACAACAAAGCAAGCAAGAATAACTTTCTCAAAAGGAGATCCAAGAATGCGCGCTCGGCAACCGACTTCCCATGAACCCAAATTGTTTCAGCACATTGATATGGAAGCCCTCGTTCCACAAAATCACATCCTTCGCCAAATCGATCGCGTCTTGGACTTTTTCGCGATCCATGAGTGGGTCGCACCGTTTTATTCGGAATGTATCGGCCGTCCGGCCGTCAATCCAGAAATCGTCATGCGGATCATCTTACTTTCTTACCTCTTCAATCACTCTGAGCGGGAGCATTTTCAAGCGCTTCCCATTCACGCCGGTGATTTGTAGTTCTTAGGGCTGAATTTCGAGTCCATGCTTCACCCGGAGGCCCGGGGTCCACGGATTTTGGATCGCACGACCGTGGTCAAAACGCGGAAACGTTGGCGCAGGCACGGCATTTTTGAGAAAGCCATGCGCCATGGGGTGGATCAGTGCATCGCCGTAGGGCTCGTTCAGCCGGAAGTGCATGTCGCGATGGACGGTACGGACAGTACGCTTGTACGAGCCAATGCCTCCATCCACAGCTTAAAGCCCATAATGCCGGCCCCCTGTGGAATCGCTCGACGCTTATTTGCAACAGAAGCCCGGCGATTTTCGGGGGGAGCGGTTTTCCAACCGGACCCACCGGAGCATGATCGATCCGGATGCTCGCCTTGATCGAAAGAGCACCAGCCAAGAAGCACATTTGCGTTATCTCATTCATCACACGGTGGACACACGCTCCTCCGGCATCTTGCGGACCCAGACTAAGATTATCACGGGCACAGCGGAACGAGAGGTCGCCGCCTGTGCGCTACTGGACATCCGGCGTGAGCATCCCCGCCTTCGCGTGCAAAGCGTCTCCGGAGACGTCGGGTATGCCAAAACGGAACCGCTCGATCGGCTTTTAAAGATGGACGTCGTTCCCCTCATTCTCGTGCGATTGCTACAAAAAGAAGAGTTCCCCGGGTGGCGCCGAGCCGCCTGGGATCCGGAGAAAGCATGCAAAAGATGGATCAAGATCAAGGTGGTGCTCGTGTGGAAAAAAGTCCGTCGCATAAACAGTCAACCGCATTACCGGGCCAAACGGACGCGACACGTCGTCATTGAACGCTTTTTTGCCGAAGGTAAAGAGCAGCACAGCTTAAACCGTGCTCGAAGCCGTGGCTTGGAAGCGATGCAAAAGCAAGCCATCCTGACGGCCGTGGTGCAGAATCTCAAACGATTAATCCGGTATGTGCTGAAACGCCCATAGCCCGAAGAATTCCGTGTACCTCAAACTGGCATACGAAAGGCTCACAAGGGGAGTGGCTGAGTTTTTGACAGTTCTAGTCGTTCGGTCGTCAGACCTCGTCGGGCGAAGATAGTCGAGCCAGTGGACTTAATTCACCAGCCTTTTAGTGTAGCGTTCAAAATTAATATTCATTCGTGTGTCAGTCATCGTTGATGATAATCAATTTTTGAAATCTATTTGACAGGACATGCGATACTTAACTATAATATCAATATCTGGTCTAGACATCTAGTATTATGTGACCCGTGGGATTTGACACATGATCAAACAGAGGAGATTTTTGATGATGATCCATTGGACGCCGCTCGAGCGAACCGACCTCTCTTCATTGGTCGCCCTCTGGAATCGTGAGCTTAGCGATCGATTCCCGATGAGGGAGGCGCTGTTTGCGCAAAACAGCTTTGATGATCCGAACGTTTGTTGGCCCGGCTCGTGGGTAGCCCGCGACGGGGATCGAGGGGACATCGTCGGTTTTGTCGTCGCCAAGGCGCCGCAAGAGGCGGAGCCTTATATCGAGGCGAACCGCGGTACGGCATGGATTCAGGTATTGCTCGTCGATCGGCGCTATCGCTGCCGCGGCATCGGAAGCGAGCTTTTGCTTCGCGCCGAGCGTGCACTTTTCGCGCATGAAGCCGAGCGCATTTCCCTGGGCCGCGATCCTTGGCACTTTTTTCCCGGCATACCTGTCGAGGACGGGGGGCTTAAGCGATGGTTTGAAGCGCGCGGATATGTCGGCGGCGACGACGTGTACGACATGCACTGTGTGCTGCGCGACGATGCGGTCATGCCGAAACTACCTGAAGTTGCTTTCCGATTGCTTGCGCTGAAAGAGAAAGACAGTTTTCTTGCCTTCATGCGGCGGTCTTTCCCCGGCCGCTGGACGTACGAAGCTGTGAAATATTTTGAGCGCGGCGGTACGGGGCGCGAATTTGTCGTCGCCGTGAAAGGCGATCGGATCATCGGGTTTTGCCGCGTAAACGATGCCTCTTCACCACTCATCGCGCAAAACACGTACTGGACGCCACTTTTTGACGACGACGCACTTGGCGGCATCGGGCCACTTGGGATCGATTCAGCAGAGCGCGGCCACGGTTACGGACTTGCGATCGTGCAGGCGGGCATGGCTGTCTTACGCGGGCGCGGCATCAAGCATGTCATCATCGACTGGACCGGACTCGTCGACTTTTATGGCAAAATGGGTTGTAAGGTCTGGAAAGGTTACACAATATATCAAAAAGGTGTGCAGATCAAACCATGCTGAACAAAGACACACCGATCCCGCTGTATTATCAGTTGAAAGAAAAATTGACCGAAGCGATCATGAACGGCAGCTGGCCGGTAGGCACGATGATTCCGTCGGAGCGGGAACTGAGCGAAAAGTACGGGATCAGCCGGATGACCGTCCGCCAGGCTTTGGGCGAGATGGTCAAAGAAGGTCTCTTGGTGCGAAAAAAGGGTAAGGGATCTTTCGTCGCCGAGCCGAAGATCAATCAAGAGCTCATCCGGCTGACAAGCTTTAGTGAAGATATGCGCAGCCGGGGACTTACGCCGGACTCGCGCGTCAAGTCGGTCTATCTGCAGGAGGCCTCTCCCGCCATCCAGAATTACCTCTCTCTTAAAGCGGATGCGCAAGTGATTGTCGTCGAACGCATCCGCTTGGCCAACGAGCAGCCGATGGCCTTTGAAACGTCGCATCTGCCGATTGCGCGCTTCCCCGATCTCAAGCACCATGTCCTCGATGCCAAATCGCTCTACAACCTCCTCGAAGAACATTATCACGTGACCATCAAATATGCACGCCAGACGCTCGAGGCAAGTCTTTCCGACGCCGTCGTCTCAAAGATTCTTGAAATCCCGCACGCCTCTCCGGTTCTTTTGATCACCCGCGTCACCTACGATTCTGAAAACCGACCGTTTGAATACGTGAAATCGATTTATCGCGGCGACCGCTACAAGTTTATCGTCGAGCTTGAGCGCTAGTCGACCGCCGGGTGGCGTGTGCAGCAGCTCATGCGCTGCTCGGATTTATTCAATCAGATGCTCGGATTCATTCAGGGACATGAGAAAAGGGGATGAACGATGGACGACATGCCAAGGCTCCTTAAGCAAATGACGCTGCGTGAAAAAATCGGTCAGTTGATGATGGTCGGATTTCACGGCAAGACGCCGAGTCAAGAGATTTTGGACCTCATCGAAAATGACTATGTCGGCGGGGTGATCTTATTCGGCCGGAACATCGGGACGAGCGAGGAGCTTTATGCCCTCAATGTCTCGCTCCAAGAGGCGGCGCGTCGCGCCGGACAGCCGTATCCGCTTTTGATCTCGACCGATCAAGAAAACGGAGTCGTCCGTCGCTTGGGTGAGGGAACCACGCTTTTTCCCGGGAATATGTTTCTTGGCGCGATGGATGATCCCGAAGCGACAGCGGCCGTCGCTCGGGCGACCGGTCGGGAGCTCAAGGCGCTCGGGGTGAACATGAACTTGGCGCCGGTGATCGATGTAAACAACAATCCCGCCAACCCGGTCATCGGCATTCGTTCTTTCGGGGAACGGCCCGAGCTGGTGGCCCGGCATGGCGTCGCCGCCGTGAAAGGGTATCAGGAAGCGGGCGTTGTCCCGACGATCAAGCATTTCCCCGGTCACGGCGACACCGATGTCGATTCTCACTTGACTTTGCCGACAATTGCGCACGATCTTGAGCGCCTGGAAGCGATTGAGATGGTTCCATTCCGTCAAGCGATCGCCGCGGGGGCCGATTGTGTGATGACCGCGCATATCGACTTTCCTGCTTTAGAGTCCCATCGCGGCGTGCCGGCGACCATCTCCCGGGCGGTGGTGACCGACTTCCTGCGAGATACGCTCGGTTTTTCAGGCGTTGTCATCACCGATTGCCTGGAGATGAAGGCGATCGCTGATACCGTCGGTACGGTCGAAGGAGCGCTTCAAGCGCTCATTGCCGGCAACGATCTCTTGCTCATCTCACACACGTACGCGCTCCAAAAAGAGGCGATCCAGCGCATCGCCCAAGCCGTGGAAAGCGGTGAAATTCCCGAAGCACTCGTGGATCAAGCTGTCCTTCGCGTACTTCGACTGAAGGCGAAGTACACCGCCTGGGAGACGGCGATTCCCAGCAACCGTGCTGCCTTGAACATGGTCGGCAGTTCGGAACATGCGGCGCTGTCGAATGACCTGTATGCCCGAGGGGTCACGCTGGTAAAGAACAAGGGAATCATTCCGCTCAAACTCGACCCATCGGCACTCCTGATGGTCGTCTACCCGGGCGGCGGGGTTTTCTCGATGGTCGAGGATCGACGTTATACGCCGGACGTGTTGAAAGAAGCGGTCCTTTCCCACCATGACAACGTGACCGTGATGACGTACAGTCCGGAGCCGACCGACGAAGAGATGGAAGCGATCGCCGACACTGCGGCAAATGCCGCTGCCATCCTCATCGGCACAATGAACGCGCACTTGCATCAAAAGCAGGCTGAAATCGTACGCCGCTTAATCGCCCTGGGCAAGCCGGTGATCGTCATCGCGATGCGGAATCCGTACGATCTCATGGCTTTCCCCGATGTTGGGGCTTTTCTTGCTGCCTATGAATTCACATGGCCGGCTTTATCCGCTGCGGTGCAGATCTGCTTCGGTCAATTATCCCCGTGCGGAAAGCTTCCGGTCACGGTCCCCGGCTTGGCCGCTGCCGGTTTTGGTTTGTCTCGGTGAGAGGAAAAACCACAAAGATTCGATCAGCGAGGGGGAGTGTGAATGGCTTGGTATTTGCCGCTCGCCGAAAAACACGTCAAGGTCGCCGTCGGGCTCATGTCGGGGACGTCGCTTGACGGTGTGGATGCCGCCGTCGTGCGCCTCCGCGGGGCGGGGCTTAAAACGTCCGTCGAGCTCCTCGGTTTCTTTTCGGTGCCGTACGATGCGTCGCTTCGTGCGCGGCTGCTTGCGGCGAGCGATCCGGAGACCAGCCGGGTCGACGAAATTGCGGTGCTTAGCGTCCGACTGGCCGTGATGTATGCGGATGTGGCCAAAGAGGCGGCCCAAGCGGCCGGTGTGCCGTGGTCGGCAGTCGACTTCATCAGCTCTCACGGCCAGACGATCCATCACCTGCCGGAGGCGGGGGCGACGCTTCAGATCGGCGAGCTGGCGGTGCTGGCCGAGCAGGCGCAAAAAGTCGTCGTCGGCGACTTCCGCCCGCACGATCTCGCCGTCGGCGGGCAAGGCGCGCCGCTCGTTCCCTACGCCGACTTCGTGCTCTTTCGCGATGCGACGCGCGGCAGGGTGCTGCTCAACATCGGCGGGATCGCGAACGTGACGGTCGTCGGCGCGGGGGCCCGACCGGAGGACGTGCTCGCCTTTGACACCGGACCGGGCAACATGATCATCGATGCGTTCGTCCAGCTCGGTACCGACGGTACCGCGACGTATGACCGCGACGGAGCCTTCGCGCGCGCCGGTACGGTCGATGCGGCATGGCTCCGTGCGCTCCTCGAGCATCCCTATTACCGTCTGCCGCCGCCGAAGTCGACCGGTCGAGAGCAGTTCGGCCGCCGCTACGCCGAGATGCTCTGGGCGGAAGGAGATCGGCGCGGCGTTTCCTTCGAGGATCGCGTGGCGACGGTGACCGCGCTCACGGTCGAGACGATCGCCGGGGCGCTCAGGACGCACGTGTTCGGCCAAACGCGCGTCGACGAGCTCATCGTCTCCGGCGGCGGCGCACGCAACGGGGCGCTTCTTGAGGGGCTCAGGGCGGCGCTTCCGGAGCTTGCCGTCGATCGGAGCGATCGGTATGGCATCCCTGCCGAAGCCAAAGAAGCGGTCGCCTTTGCCCTTCTCGGCAACGAGGCGATCCATCGCATGCCCAATCAACTGCCGTCGGCGACCGGTGCCCGGAAGCGCGCCGTCATGGGAAAGGTGGTCTTGCCCTCATGAAGCTGGGATCGGAACGGCTGTTTGAGCCGTCTTACCGCGCGCTTTGGGAGCACAAGCGGATCGGGCTGGTCACGAACTATACTGGCGTCGATCGTTCATTCGTGCGGACCGTCGATCGTCTGATCGCGCACGGGGCCGACGTTGTCCGCTTGTTCTCGGCTGAGCATGGCTTTTACGGCGTCGCTCAGGCGGGAATCCACGTCGATCATGAGTTCGATCGCCGAACAGGTCTTGAGATCGTAAGCCTCTACGGTGCTTCCAAGGACGTTCCCCGCGACAAGCTCCGTGATCTCGACGTGCTCATGCTCGAATTTCAAGACGTCGGTGTACGGTTCTACACGTATATCTCGACGATGTGGAAGGTGATGGATCGCGCAGAGGAGGTCGGCTTGCCGCTCGTCGTGCTCGATCGGCCGAATCCGATCGGCGGAATGGCGATCGAAGGCGCGGGCGTTTCGCGCGAGATGCGCTCGTTCGTCGGCGCCTATGATCTGCCGATTCGCCACGGCATGACGATGGGGGAACTGGCTCTCTTTTACCATCATGAGCGAGGGTATACGGTGGATTTGACCGTCGTTCCGATGGAAGGTTGGCAGCGGACGATGCATTGGCCGGAGACGGGGCTGCTTTGGGTTCCGCCTTCTCCGAACATGCCGTCCTATGAGGCGGTGGTGCTTTATCCCGGGACGGGTTTTTTCGAGGGGACCAATCTTTCCGAAGGGCGCGGCACGGCGTTTCCTTTTCAGTGGATCGGTGCGCCGTGGATTGAATCCGAGCGCCTCGCCGAAGCGTTGAATGCCCTCGACCTTCCAGGGGTTCGCTTTCGTCCGATCGTTTTTATACCCGTTTATTCCAAACACCGCGATACCCGCGTGGAGGGGGTACATGTCCATCTGACCGATGCAGGTGCTGTGTGTCCCACTTTTCTTGGACTCAAGATGATCGAAGTGATTCGACGCCTTTACCCGAACGCGTTTGCCTGGCTCGAACCTCATCAGGGGCGCTATTTTATCGATCTGCTTTGGGGAGCGCCTTACTATCGCGAGGCGTTCGAACGCGGCCGCCCGGTCGAAGAGATCGATCAGGAATGGCAGGAAGCCGCGCAGCACTTTGCCGTGCGACGCCAAGGTTTTCTTCTATACGTATAGAAGACTCGCCTGCGGGTTATTCAAAAATCTAGATTCAAAAATTGCAGGCAGGGGGTAGGATGAATGTACGAGATCAGGTCTTACAGACCGGGCGATGAAAAAGCAATCGTCGCGGCGTGGCGGGAGAGCATGCCGCGTGATCCGATAACGCCAGAACGATTCCGGAAGAAAGTGCTCCTTGACGCGAACTTCGATCCGGAAGGGGCGATCGTCGCCACGGACGGGAGCGGGCACGTCGTCGGCTTTATGCTGGCGCTCGTCCGCCGCCTTCCCTTGTACGGCGATGATCTGGAGCCGGATAACGCGTGGATCACTGTTTTTTTCGTTCATCCGGATCATCGCCGGCGGGGCATTGCGTCGCGGATGATGCAGGCCGCCAAAGCCTTCGTAACGCAAAAAGGACGTAAACATCTCTTTTTCGCCTCCTATGCACCAAACTACTTCTTGCCGGGAATCGATGAGTCGGCTTATCCGGAAGGCTACCGGTTTTTGCTCAAGGAAGGTTTCGTCAAGCTGTATTCACCGGTGGCCATGGATCGATCGCTTGTCGGATTCGAAGTTCCCGGTGACGTTCGGGCGCTCATTCGTGCTCGAGAGGCGGAGGGATATGCCTTTTCTCGTGCGGAAGATCGGCATCTCTACCCACTGATGACGTTTGCCAACACCGTGTTCAATCCCGATTGGGGACGTTCGATCCGGGAAGGCATTTTGCAGGGGCTCCCGCTGGATCAGATCTGGGTCGCTGAATACGAGGGGCGGATCGTCGGCTTTAGCATGCACGGTGGGTACGAGGGGATTCCCGAGCGCTTTGGCCCGTTCGGTGTGGATCCGATGTTTCAAGGCAAGGGTTTGGGCAAAATCTTGCTTTATCTCTGTTTGGAGGGCATGTGCGCCAAAGGGCTGCACGGTGCCTGGTTCCTTTGGACGGGAGAGGAAAGCGCTGCGGGACATTTGTATCGCCAGGCAGAATTTGTGATCACACGGAAGTTTCACGTGATGAGACACTCGTGGACGAGGTGAGCAGACATGGCAAAGCCGGTACACATTCTCGCGATTGGTGCTCATGCCGGCGATATGGAACTGACTGCTGGAGCGGTCATCGCCAAGTACACGCTGGCGGGCCACCGGGTGACGCTTTTGCATCTGACGCTCGGCGAAAAGGGACATCCGCGTCTGTCGCCGGAAGAGTACAAGAAACAGAAGACTGAGGAAGCGCAACAAGCAGCCGAGATGCTCGGGGCGGATGTCCGCTTTCTGGATTACAAGGATGCAGAGTTACCGGTTGACGATCACATCAAATACGAAGTGGCTGATATCATCCGCGAACTCAAACCCGATATCCTCATTACCCACTGGAAGGGGAGCATCCACAAGGATCATACGAATACCCACCTGATCGTTCAGGATGCCCATTTTTACGCCGGGTTGAAGACGATCGAGCGAAAGCTTCCGGCCCATTACGCCAGTAAGGTGTATTATGCCGACAACTGGGAGGATCCGTATGACTTTGAACCCGAAGTATTTATTGATATCCCTGATGAAGCTTACGAGACGTGGGTAAAGGCGATGAACGTCTATGCCTACGCCCGGGGAGAGACGTCGGGCTTTCCGTTTATCGAATACTATCAGGCGCTCACGGTCGTCAGAGGGGCGCCGGTCGGGTTTAAGCGAGCCCAAGCGTTTGCCGTACCGCGGGGCACGCTCAAGAAACGTTTGCCGTTTTTTGAGTAAAGAAATGGCGGAGACGATGCGATGGGACCGCGCCGCCTGCTCATGCCGGTGCGGTCTTCAATTGCGCTCGGCATAGGAGGACTTTAGGAATGGCTTACGATCTGAACCGCGTGATCCAAGTCATCGAGGACGGACTTTCGGAAGGCATCTTTCCCGGGATTGTCATTCTGATTAAGCGCCGGGGCCGCGTGGTCTTATATGAAGCGTTCGGTTATGCGGAGCAAGTGCCCAAGGAGCGCTCGATGGAAAAAACGATGATCTTCGATCTGGCGTCCCTGACAAAAGTGATGGCGACGCTGCCGGCTGTTTTGCGGACCGTCGAACAAGGGAAACTCGGCTTGGAAGATCGGGTTTCGCGCTATGTACCGGGATGGCTCTCCAAAAATCAGGCCACAGGCGACAAAGTGCATGCACAAAAGGCGGCGGTCACGATCCATCATTTGCTCATCCATACGTCGGGTCTTCCGGCCTGGCGTCCGTACTATCTCGTGGCACGTTCCGGCGAAGCTTATGAAGCCTTGATCGCGGCAGAACCGCTTGCCCATGCGCCGGGTGCTCGCGTCGTCTACAGCGACCTCGGTTTCATTTTGCTCGGCAGAATTCTAGAGCGTATCTGGGACCGACCGTTGGACGAAGTGGCCCGCTTGCTTGTCTTTGATCCGCTCAACCTCAAGGATACGGGTTATCGCCGCCTTTCCCTGCTTCGTGCATGTGCGGCAGGGGATTTCCAGGTAGGCGATGGTGAAGCCGGTGATGATGAGGCAGGTGCTGTACCGTTCTTACAACGCCCCAGATCACAATTTGTCGCGACGGAACGCATGAACGGCTATGAGCGCCAAGCCGCCGAGTCTTTTGTGGCGCAATTCCCTCAAGAAAGTTCGATGACGGCGCAAGGTGCGGGAGGAGGGCAGTCGGACATTCGCTTTTGCCCGACCTTGGATGATGTCGCCCTGCTCCCCTGGCGGACGGGAACGATCTGCGGCGAGGTGCATGACGGCAACGCCTACTACGGTTTGCACGGGGTAAGCGGGCATGCCGGGCTATTTTCGACAGCTCAAGATGTGGCCGCGTACTTGTCGATGTGGCGAGACAGAGGGCGAGTCGGACGGCGCAACTTTTTGTCAGAATCGATCGTTCGCTATGCGACGCAAAACCATACGGCTCATTTAAATTCCGCCCGCGCGCTCGGTTTTGAAGCGGCCCCGACGCAGGGGACGCCGGCGTGGGAGGGGGGCTGCTCGGCGGGAACGGCGGCTTCTTCCGGAGCGTTCGGCCACACCGGTTTTACCGGTACGTCGATGTGGTACGATCCGTATACGGACACCGAAGTCGTTGCCTTGACGAATCGCGTTCATCCATATCCGCGGGAAGGCATCGTTCCGTGGCGACGAAAGTTACATGCCGCGGCTTTTGGAAAGTAGGAGGTCATAAAAAGGATGAATCCCGAACGCATCCCAGTCTATGTCGGTGTCGATGGCGGCGGGACGAAGACGCGGGCCGTCGTCGCAAGCGGGAAAGGAAAAGTGCTGCTGGATTTGACCGATGAGGGGGCAAACGTCAATCGCTTTGGTTGGAAACAGGCCACGACGGTGTTGAGTCGAATCTTCGAGCATATCCGTGGATCGCTGGGCGATGCGGTTGAATTCCGGGGCGTGTTTCTCGGTTTATCGGGGATGGGGCGTGAAGCGGACCGATCGCGTATGGCGACTTGGCTCGAATGCGCTTGGCCGGGCGTGCCAACGCGGGTCGATCATGACGCGTTGGTCGCCCTCGCCGCCGCGCGCGGCGGCGAGGCGACGGGGATCGTGCTCATCGCCGGGACGGGCTCGATCGCGTTCGCCTATGATGAGGCCGGCAGGGCTTACCGTGCCGGCGGCTGGGGGTATCTCTTGGGCGATGAAGGAAGCGGATTTGCCCTCGGCAGGCGTGCGCTCGTTCGGGTCGTGCAGAGTTACGACGGGCGCGGCGCGCCGACGGTGTTGACGGATCGCGTGCTCGAACATTTCGAACTGGACGGTATCGAAGCGCTGGTTCGCTTTGTTTATCGGACGCCGGATATCCTTCAGCGGATTCCGGAAGTCGCACCGCTTGTTTTGACCTTGGCCAGGGAGGGCGATGCGGTCGCTCAGGCGATTGTGGCCGAAGCAGTTCAGGCGCTGATCGATCTCGTCGATGCGGTTCAAAAACAAGCGTTTTTTTCGCTCGAGCGCGTATCGGTCGTGCTTGCCGGTGGGCTGATGTACCTCGATTCACCGCTCCGGATGCAAGTGCAAGCGGCGCTCGCCGATCGTTACGAGGTGTATCCCGATGTCGTTCCTCCGGTGGTCGGGGCAGTCCTTTTGGCGCGCAGACTTGCTGGTGATGAAGACGGCAATGAAGCTGGCTCCGCGTTTTTGGATACCCTGCGGCACGACATCGCCGTCGAATCGCCCGGCTATAAATGAACAGCAGACGAAGAATTTCAAAGGAGCCGATGTTGTGATGACCGATCTGGATCGCCTCGCGACGGAACAGCCTAATCCGAAGTCCGAACGGCTCGATCAGATGACCGCACTTGAGATTGTCACTTTGATGAATGAAGAGGACGCGACCATCGCGGGCGTCATTCAAAAGGCACTCCCCAATATCGCCCAAGCCGTCGAGCGCATCGTGGAGCAATTTCAACGCGGGGGCCGGCTCATCTACATCGGGGCGGGAACAAGCGGTCGCCTCGGTGTGCTCGATGCTTCCGAATGTCCCCCGACGTTCGGCACCGATCCGGAGATGCTCGTTGCGGTGTTGGCCGGGGGGGCTCTGGCGATGACAGCGGCGATCGAAGGGGCCGAAGACGACATCGACGCCGGAAGCGATGACCTGATCAATTTGCAAGTCAGCGAGCGGGATGCGGTCGTCGGCATCACCGCCAGCGGCCGAACACCGTACGTCAAACAGGCGCTCATCCACGCGCGTCGCTTGGGTGCGGTGACGATCGCGATCGCCAATAACCGGGGCGCCGAGGTGAGTCGCCTGGTGGACATCGCCATTGAGCTGCCGACCGGTCCGGAGGTGCTCACCGGTTCGACGCGGCTTAAGGCCGGGACGGCGCAAAAAATGGTCCTCAACATGCTGAGCACCGCCTCAATGGTTTTGCTCGGTAAGACGTACAAAAATTTGATGATCGATCTCCGACCGCTGAACGACAAGCTCATCGAACGGGCTCGTCGCATGCTGATGATGCTCACCGGCGTTTCTTATGCGGAAGCAGCCCAGGCGCTTTCCACCGCCGATCGGCAAGTAAAGGTGGCGCTCGTGATGCTTCTCACCGGAATGACCGCCGACGAGGCGAGGGCGCGGCTACGGGATACGGGAGGATTTGTGCGGCCGATCATCGAAAAATGACCGGTGATCGAATGTGGGAGAGGGGGGGCGGATGATGCGACGCAGGCGTCTTAAGCCGCTCAAATCGGACGATACGATCGCCGTGGTCGCCCCGTCAAGTCCGACGGATCCAAAAGCATTGGAACGCGGCGTACGATGGATCGAACGGCTCGGATTGCGCGTTCGACTCTACCCGTCGGTAGACGCACGGCGCGGGTATCTGGCCGGGGAGGACGCGCTTCGGGCGGAAGATTTCATGCGCGCGTGGGAAGATCCTGACGTGCGGGCCGTCTGGGCGGCGCGTGGCGGGTATGGTGCCGTACGAATCCTGGACCGGCTCGATGTGGCCCGTCTTCGTCCTCATGTGAAATGGTTGCTCGGTTACTCCGATGTGACGGCGTTGCACGCGTTCGTCGGCCGAACGCTCGGCGTCATCACCCTGCACGCCCCGGTGGTCGAACGCCGCGCGCAAGGCGTCCCACAGGTTCAAGACCGTCTGCTGGCCGATCTATTGTTCGGGCGTGTTCAAACCGGTCCAATGTTGGCGCCTTATGTGGAAGACGATGCCCTTCGCACCCTCTTCAATTCCATGCGCGTCCTTGCCCACGGGAGCGCCGCCGGAGCCCTCGTCGGCGGCAATTTATCGCTGGTTACTTCCCTCCTTGGGACGCCGTGGGAGGTGGACACCCGGGGCAAAATCTTGTTTCTGGAAGATGTTGGCGAGGCGCCGTACCGGATCGACCGCCTCCTGTGTCAGCTGAAGCTGGCCGGCAAACTGGACGCGGCGGCGGGGATCCTTCTCGGCACGTTTACGGACTGCGAACCGGGTCTGAATCGCCCTTCGCTTTCGTTGGAAGACATTTGGGCGGATTATTTCTCGGGCATGAACAAGCCGGTGGTGATCGGATTTCCGGCCGGCCACAGTTTGCCGAATTTGCCCATCCCGCTGGGGGCACACATCCGGATCGAAACCGATCCGCTGCAGATTCTCCTGATTGAATCCCTTTATGCTTGACGGCTTTAGAGGAGCGTGATTTTTCGTGCAAACGTTTAAGGCGACGCATCTCGTGTACAGCTTTTCCAAGGACAATCCGGTCTATGACCGCTTGATCCCCGGCGAGGTTTATGCGATCGAAACCGTTGACTGCTACCGCAACCAGTTGGTCGAAGAACATACCGGTGACCCGGCGGTGATGCCGATCAAAGGCATCAATCCGGTGACGGGTCCCTTTTATATCGAAGGGGCAGAGTCCGGAGATACGTTGGCCGTGGACATTCTAGACATTCATGTCGAAGACGTCGGCACGATCTATTTGCGGCCGGGTTCCGCCTTATACGGGAAGATGCTGGCGCATGCGGAAGTCCGACGGATCCCGATCGGGGAGGAGGAAGTGCTGCTTCCCGGTGGTTTTCGCATTCCGAAGGAACCGATGATCGGCGTCATCGGCACGACCCCGGCCGAGGAAGCGGTGTCGACCATCTCGCCCGGGCGTCACGGCGGAAATATGGATACCCGTTTGATCACCGCCGGAAGTCGTTTATACCTTCCCGTATTCGTGGATGGGGCTTTGTTTGCTCTGGGCGATCTTCATGCCGCCATGGGAGACGGAGAATCGGGCTGTTGCGGCGTGGAAGTGGCCGGACGCGTGAAGCTCCGCTTTCAGGTGATCAAAGGCCGTCAAGAACCGTGGCCTTTCTTGGAAACCAGGGAGCGGTGGGTGAGCATCGCTTCGGGCTTGACGTTGGATGAAGCGGCCCGGGAAGCGGGGCTGGCGATGTTAGCGTTTCTCAAAAAGCGGACCAAAGCCTCTTTCCATGACCTCGCTCGTCTGTTGAGCGTGGGAGGGCATTTGCAGATCTCCCAGATCGTCAACGATCTGAGAACCGCGCGGATGGCGGTGGCGAAGATGTCGATAGGAACTCCGGTTGATTTTTAACTCAACTTTCGCAGACAGAAACACCGAGTAAGCCCCAGATATAATTGGGCGAACTCAAAGAACTAGAACTTCCTGTACCGCAGATTTAAATAGTTCTATCAAAAGCCACCGTGCAGAAGCAAATTTGATGTCCTCCATCTCGTCACAACAAAGGGAAAAGAGCTTTCCCAATGTACAGGGATCCTGGCTTTCTCTCGATTCCACCGACAAAAGTAAGTACCGGGAAAAAACGATGATAGTATGGGTAAACATCATATCATAGGAACGGCCTTGAAATTCTTTGGCTAGCCACAGATAAGATTTGGTCATCTTGAAGAAAACTTCAATATCCCAACATTTTCCGTAAAATCAGTACCTTTTCGATCTTTAGCGGTTAACAGGTCCAGTTTGTTCCGGATCAGCCCGCTTCTCAAAAGCAGAAAAAACTTGTGCCAGTGATAGCGGATGCTACTCTGGAATAAGAAATGACATTTCATCCTTCTACTGGTGCCGCCCCGGCGACATGGGGGTCTATTCAGAAAACGATAGCCCGCGTCTTTTCCGGGAAGATCCAATGAGTCTTCCTTTTGAAGGGCTTGATACAGATTTTTCCTGTTAAAACCAGGAGAAAAAGGAATTTGAAAAGCGCCAGGCAAGTCCATCCGCATTCTTTCACAAAATTGGACTTTTTGAATAGAGAGCCAATCTTCTGTTGTTTGAAAAACGAACCATTGTTGTTTGAAAAAACGATCCATTCTTGAAAGAAGTTGCTGGTCAGAAGCCGAGGAATTTGGTACGATAGACATGAAAGACATCCTTTCTTGGTAAATGTTAGTGATGGCAACTTCATTTTACCAAAGGATTGGGTGTTTTTCGCGTTTTTTGGTTAAATTCTCCAATAAAATTAAGAGATTCTCGTATTTTTCAAGGAGCGAAAATTGAGTTAACTCTACATTCCGTCAGGCGTTCATGGAATTTGTCCTGGTGGGCGCATTTAAAATTGCAATATCGTACCGAATAAAAGAATAAGAGCATCTGATAACGAGATATTGACAGTTGCGGGAGTGTTTGTTATAGTTTTAATGACTTTTAATAAATAAAATAAGTAGTTTTTATTGAGATGATCAAAAGTAAGTCAGTCCTTGTTTTATTACTTTATTTATGTAGTTTTTTGATATGGTTTTTTTATTGTTTTACATCTGTTGCTTTTGCAGAATGGTACACGGTCCACGTACCTAAATCTCCGGCAGCTTGAGTCGCCGGGGATGCCCCTGAATTCATTAAAAAATCCTATCTTCCGTGTGTCCAAGCTGTGGATAGGATCAGACAGAAGAACGATGCTAGAACGCTTAGTTCAGCCGTCGACAATCGTTCCTGTTGATGGGGTGAGAACGATGGGA
>PEBX01000155.1 GCA_003050645.1 Candidatus Carbonibacillus altaicus | reverse complement strand
CGGGCGATAATATCGGTCGCCGTATATCCTTCCGGATGCCCGACGTGAAGTCCCGCACCGGACGGATACGGGAACATATCGAGGACGTAAAATTTCGGTTTTTGTGTGTCGACCTCGCTCACTTCAAAGGTCCTGTGTTCCTCCCAGTACGCCTGCCACTTCCCTTCGACGGAACGATGATCGTAGCTCCAATGCTCGTTTTGACTCACTTGAGTTCACCTTCCTACCTCGTTTTTTTATTGTTAATTTTTTCGTTGAAAGTTTTCGTCACTGAGACATCTATGTTTAAATAAAAAAACTCCCTCCCAAAGGGACGGAGTCATCCGCGGTACCACCCTTTTTGCCCGAAGGGCGTGCGCAATGTAAGCCCATCTCTTTTACACCCATCCCTTCGGACCGCTTCAACCTTTAACGCAGGTTTACGGCTCGCGCTCGCTCCCGGGTGAGAAACGTTCTCCCGCCCGCCGGCTCGCACCAACCGCCGGCTCTCTTATAAGTCGAGAGTGAACGTTTATGGCCCGTTCATCGCTTTATATGAACATAGAGACTACGGTGTGACAACATTCGGACAAAGGACCTACACATCCCTACAACAAATGAACAAAGGGCATATAACGGTCATACAACGTTATGACATCGTCTGAATCCTCCAAGCATCGATCCGAGAACATCAAGTATATAACGCACATAAAACCTAATGACATGGAAGAGACAGTAGACATCCAACAAATGGAGACGACTGACATGTACCGTTTAGACTCTCAATATTTTACTGAAACGTTGGAGTCCCGTCAAGTAAGCGACAGAACTGGAGCGTCCGACCAGATGCGCTCCAGCTGGTAGTACGAACGTTCATCCTTGTGGAAAATATGCACGACCACATCGCCTGCGTCGATGAGCACCCAGCGCCCGGATTCTTTCCCTTCGACTCGCCGCATGGTCAGGCCTTTTTGGTTAAGAAGGTCCAAGGCCGTTTCCGTGAGTGCATCGACGTGCGGTTTACTGGTACCGCTCGTAATCACAAAATAATCGGCGATGAGCGACAAGTTCTGTATATTTAAAATACGTGTATCCACGCCTTTTCTCGTTTCGATCGCCTGCGCCAGTTCTTTAGCCAGCTGTTCGGCATCATACGGTGCGTGCATTTCTGCTGGTTTTGCCAAAAAACATGCCTCCTTTTTCGACACACACGGTCATGATCCTTTGTGTTCGACACAGTCTCTTTTATTTTTTTCGTTCACATCTTCTTGACGTCATGTCTCACTTTCATACTGTCTTACTTTATATTATTTACGATGATTGAACCACGCTGTCAATCACTTTTTGTTTTGTGCGGTATGCATCATATGCTTGCCACATGGACGGATAAACCCTCAACCCCTGCTCGATGAGATCAAGGAGCGTCATGCGCACTCCATAATAAAAAGCAGCTTCTAGGTCAACATAGGCAAGTTTGCGGGCCAGATGAACTTCGGGAAAGGTACGCCCGGGCTCGATATAATCGGCTACCCATAAGATGAGATCAAGCTTAGACATCGCACCGCGACCGGTCGTATGCACGTAGACGGCCTCGAGAACGAGCATATCGTCGATGCCAAACCGCTCCGCACCTACGTAACTCGCGCATGGAGCATGCCAGAGTGCGGGGGAATACGAAAGCCAGACCGTATCGTGATGGGACGCAAGCACCGCGCGGAGCTCATCTTTGGGCCACTCTTTACACAGGTCGTGCAGCCAGGCCGCAAGCCGCGCGCGCCGCGGATCGACATCGTAGCGGCGAGCCAGATCTTCCGCTGTCCGGACGACGCCTTCGACATGATGGTAACGCGCCGAAGACAACATCTCCCGGGCCGCTTCGGCTAACTTCGTTTCCAGCTCTCGCTCACTTGTCACACGCATCCCCTCTCCTTTATCTATTTTTTTACGCGCATTTTTTAGATCACATCGCATGATGTCATAACCAGACGCGAAACGGATAGCCTTTATATGCGTACTGTCATCGCGTCCTGCGCAGGCCCAGCTTAATTAAACCATACGGTTATGACCGATTAGCCTCTTCTTGCGAACGAACGGCTTTTGAATGCGGCTCATCACTTTCTTCATCTGCTGTTCGATCCATGTACAAACCACGCTCTTCAATATAGCGCCGCACAGCTTCCGGCACGAGAAAACGTATCGAACTGCCCAAACGAACCATCTCACGAAGCCGTGAAGAAGCGATATCAATGAGTGGCATGACGACAAAACGGACTTTTTTTAAGTATGACTCATCCTGAGGCAACGTATAACCCGGTCGAAGAAGTGCCGCCCAGTCTACCGCCGCGTACAATTCCTGAAAGCGATGCCAGTGTTTCAGTCCGATAAGTGCATCTTCCCCGACGATAAACGTAAAGCGGTAATCGGGAAAACGCTCCTTTAAAGCCATTACAGTATCAAACGTATACGACGGTCCTTCGCGTTCGAATTCGACCGTTGAGACTTTAAAATACGGTATCGCGGCAATCGCAAGCTCCACCATGTACAGTCGATCTTCCGCCTGACTGACCCCTTGCTCCGCTTTATGCGGCGGCCGGTAGCTCGGAATAAACCAGATTTCGTCGAGCGCGAGTTCATCACGCACGCGTTCAGCTGCAATGAGGTGGCCAATATGCGGTGGATCAAACGTCCCCCCAAACAAGCCCACGCTTAACGGTTTTCGATTCAATCGTCTATCTCCTTTGTCATTGTCCCTTTGTAGAACATTTTAACATAAAAACACATACCGTGCGGCTTAACAAACAAACATCTCGTGTTTTTCACATAGGAGCAATACACTGCGGGCGTCCAAAGCAGTGTCGGTGCCGAAGCGGTCCTTCTATATAAAAAACATGCTCACCATGTATACACCTATCCACATGCATGCATCCGTCATTGTGCTGCACCCATCCACATGCATGCATCCGTCATTGTGCTGCACCCATCCACATGCATGCATCCATCATCGTGCTGCACCTATCATCTTGCATATATCCATCATCGTCATCGTGCTGCACTCATCTACATGCATGCATCCGTCATCGTACTGCAACCATCATCATGTTGTATCGACTAAAGATCGATGCACTCTTAACACGGATGACGGTACAGCTCCCGACGGACCACCTCATACATCGTTGCAACCGGTGCCTTTTCACCCATCCAGCGCTCATAAGCGAGTGCTCCTTGGTAGACGAGCATACCAAGTCCCGGATGGACCCGGGCCCCGGCGCGTTCCGCTTCTAAAAGGAGCCGTGTTTTATATGGATTGTAGACGAGGTCGCTCACAATCAACCCTTCATGGAGCGCTTCTTTCGGAAGCGGTGATTCATCCGTGCGGGGAACCATCCCGAGTGGCGTCCCGTTGACGACTAGTGTGCGATCGGCGATCACCTGTCGGCGATTCGACCAGCGTTCAACGGTTACGTTCGGATAGAACGTTAATAATTCTTCTTTCAGTCGCTCCGCCCGCTCTTCCGTGCGATTGATAAGGACGATCGAACCGACGCCTTTTTCTGCCAGAGCAATCGCCACACTGCGAATCGCGCCTCCCGTTCCCAGAAGCGCCACATGCTGATTTGGCCAATCGATTATGAACAGTTCTTCAAGTGAGCGGATATAGCCTTCCCCATCGGTGTTAAAACCCGTGAGTTTTCCATCGCGCCAGGCCAGCGTATTGACCGCGCCGTAACGTTTTGCACTTTCATCCAATGCATCTAAATACGGAATAATGGCTTCTTTATGCGGAATCGTCACATTTGCCCCGCGGATCCCGAGCGCGCGAATCGCCGCGACAGCCCCTTCCAGCTTAGACGGCTCCACATCAAAAGCTAGATAAACGGCATTTTTACCGCTGGCTCGAAAAGCGGACGTCTGCATGAGAGGCGACAGTGAGTGCCCGACGGGGGAACCGAACAGAGCATACAGTACCGTCTCACCGTTTATATAAGTAAATCCGTCTTCTTTCATCGCATCCATCGTGTTCAACCTGTTCCCTCCGCACTATCCTATCCTGAAATAAGGTATGACATTTCATTCTTCTGCTGGTGCCGCTCCGGCGGCATGGGGGTCTATCCTGAAATAGTTTGCGTTATTTCATCCTTCTCTGGTGCCGCAGTGCGGCATGAGAGTCTATGCTCTTTCTTTACTTCCCTAGTATACGACCAGTACCTTTCGCCGGCCCACCCGTACCTTTCACTGGCCCAAAAGTAAAAATGCTACATTCTACAATGCTACATTCTCCAGAGATCGAACAGTCATTCAGAGCATGCTCGAATTGTACATCATCATACCGTGCAGGCTGTATTCTGTCAACGGCATACAATGAAAAAGACTCTAGCATTTGGTGCAGGAAACGGATAGCATCCATCAGGTCGTTTTTTACCTTGCTGGCGGCGACATAAAATAAAAGCTATGCCAACTGCTATTTTTGAAGCCGCATCTTTGTCTCTTTCATACGGTATGAGCTCCCGTTCATGTTGACGATGTAGGACTGATGCGTGAAGTGATCAATTATTGCAGCCGTCATCACGGGATCTCGAAATATCTCACCCACCGTTCAGAGGACAAATACGTAGTAAAGATGAAGAATCTGCTGCCCATAGTACCCAAACGAAAGGGTGCACCGCCACATGCACCCTTTCGTTTGAGATGTGTTTATGGATTGGAGTTATGGAGAG
>PEBX01000154.1 GCA_003050645.1 Candidatus Carbonibacillus altaicus | reverse complement strand
CCAAGCCGACGCACCACCATCGACGACGAACCGCCGCCGTCTAAGTTGATCGCCTTCCACACGCCAAGATCTACCAAAACGTCGGCCATCTCCGGAAGCGTCACGCCGCCGCTTTTCCCGTCGGCCGACTTTTCCGCGACGACGAGCCACACCTTCGTACCGCTTTCATCGATGCCGACGGCCGTACGGGCTTGCGGAAGGTGACTTTGCACCGCGGGATCGATCGGATGGACCGATCGGCCTTGATCGACGAGCAAGATATGGCTGCCGACGGCCGTCTGAAGCGGAATCGAACGTTTCACCTCTTCTTGAAGATCATATGTCACCTGCACCGGCGCCCCGACGAAAAAATGCGTCAGGAGAAATTCGGCGCCCTTTCCATGGCCCCAAAGGACAAATCCATCCGGCGGGATCGAAGTCGGCGGTTGCGTGGCTCGGATTTCGCGAACAAATCCCCCTTGGACGACCAATTCCACGTAGCTTTTAAAGCTTCCTCGACCATCACCGAAGCTTGTACTTCCCCATTCCGGCGAGAAAAGGACAATTTGGTCGATATGGCTGCTCGTCCGGCCGTCGCGCGGATTGAAATTTTCTTTATTCACGCCCCCCAGCGGATAGGTGCTCCCGTCAGGCGCCATGACCATCCCGGCAAAATTGAGCGGCGCAATCACCGCACGATCGTCTTCTGTCACGCCAAATGTGGACCATGTCGACACTCCCGGTGCGCTTTTGACTTCACCCTCGTCGATAATCGGCCCGAGGGGCGTACCGAAACCTTGCAAATGGAAAAAGTCGGCATTCACCGCCACGACCGCCTCGGATGATTCGGCATGTCCGAGGACAGTCTGTTTTTTCGTCAGAACGCCGTCTTGCCCGTATAAAGGGACGATCTTGGCGTACGGGTTGGTCAGGTCGATCTCCGCGACATAAACATTTGTCAGGCGATTTCCGAAGTGCTTCACATATTGTGACACCGTAACGCCCTCGCTGATCGGCTCCGACCAAAGCGGCGCGAGCGAAGACATTGCGGACGCGCGAACCTCGGCCGAAACGCCAAAGCCGATCATCGGTGCCAACGTCTGTACCGTGGTCATCATTGCAGTTAGTAAGCCCCATCTCAGCCGGCGAAAGTGAATAAGCATGACTCTCCTCACCCCGTAAGTTGTTGTCTATCTTTCGACAGCGGCTATCCTCATTCGACAGCGGCTATCTTCATTCGGAGGAAGCTTCATCGAGATCATCCGCATCTCTTTCTTTATTGCGCCCGTCGCCACCGCTTCGTCCCTATCATGTTATACGATCGATCTCGCTTCCAAGTTTCGATATATCGGTCCAAGTTTCGATATAGCGGTCCAAGTATCGATATATCGGCAGTGCACAATTCGAATGTCACCGCTTACATCCCTCCCCCACCCTTAAAGGCGAGCCCCGATCACGGTACAAAACGCCCCAAGAAACGCTTAAAGAAGCCCTAGACACAAGCAGTGTATGCATCACATAAAAAGACTGAACGACGAACTTCACAGAACTTCACATCGGAAAACCGCGGTTTTTGAAGGGCAGCCGTTTGTCACCCGCCGGGGGTGATCTGCAGGCGTTTCGTCCTTCCGGCGCTTAAGCGGTCGGCCCCGCTTGGCAAAGAAAAGGCCCGATGCGGCGGCATCGGGCCTTTTGGCTCTTCGAAGTCTTTTTGGTTTATTTGACCACATCGATGACCGTATGGCTGTACATGATGTTTTGATCCGTCATCCGAAAAGCCGAAGCAAGCATCTCCGCCGCTTCGTCGGGGATGTCCCGGCCGGCGACGAGACGCGCGAGCGCCTCGCCGCGGGAGACCTTTTCGCTTTCCTTGTAGTAAAGCGTCGCCCCGCAGGCGATATCGAACGGCGCATCCAACCTGTGCCGACCGCCGCCGGCGAGCAGAAGCGCCGCGCCGACCAGGCCGGCATCGACCGGAAGAAGCACCCCTTCCGCCTGCGCGCCGATGACGGCCTCATATTCCGGCTGAGGAAGGAGGGCCGGATCATCGATAAACGCCGCGTCCGCCCCCTGACGCTCCACCCACTCTTTGAATTTGAAGAGCGCCTCGCCGGAACGGATCGCCTCATAGACCATGTTGACCGCTTCCTCAATAGTCTTTGACGTATCCGAAAGCAGAAGCATCTCGCCCCCCAGGCGCATGCTCAACCCCAAAACGTCATCCGGGCCGCGGCCCATCAGGACCTCCACGGCTTCACGCACTTCATTCGCAGTGCCGATCTCCAGGCCGTGGGGTTGATTCATATTGACGATCACGGCTGAACCCTTTTTCCCGAGCCGTCGGCTTAAACGGACCCAAAGCTCGGCAAACGCCCGTGCGTCTTTTTCCGAACGGAAGAGCGCTCCTGCGCCGACCTTGACATCCACAAGGAGCGCCTCGTAACCAGCGGCGAGCAGGCGCCCCATGAAAACGGCCACGCCCAGCGCCGGCGGAAGAAGCGCGCTCCCCTCTTGAGCGGTATCCGGTATACTCCCGGCTCCATCCCTTCCCTCCGCGCCATATGCCCGGTCGATTTCCTTCAAGAAAGCGTCATAGACGACCGCGAGCAAGCGGTCGGCGGCCGGCGCCATCGATACCGGCTTTTCCATCACGGCGAGGCCGATGTCCTGCACTTGCCTGAGGAACGCCTCCCGGCCGATGGCGCTCCGAAAGCCGGGGACCGCCGCGAGCTTGTCGACCAACCCGGCATGTGGCCCGAGCCCGCGGGCAGAGACGTGAGCGATCGGCAGACCCAGCGCGGCCACCGCCGGAAGCGCTACCAAAGACATTTTGTCCCCGACGCCCCCCGTCGTGATCTTGCCCACCTTCACCCCAGGGAGGGAAGAAAGTTCGGAAGACAGATCCAAGGTGTCCCCCGTCTCGGCGATGGCTCGCGCCAGGGCTAGCGTTTCGTCGTCGCTGAGTCCGCGACTGGATACGGCCCGGATCAGCGCCTGCATCTCCACTTCCGGCAAGGTGCCGTCCACAATCCCTTCGACCATCCGGCGGATCTCGTGCATCTGAAGTGTCTCGCCGCGCTCCTTTTTCCGGACCACGTCTACGGCATGCATTCACATTCCCCTTTCGCGTCGCTCAAGAAGGCGCCCACCGAAGGAAGACGTTCGGCAGGTCGCCCGGTAGAAACCAGCCGGATTCCCCCACTCACAGATCCCCGGCTCCGGATCGCCGGCTAACAGATCCGCGGTAGCTGCATACCCTGCAGTCTCAACACGCGTCGCCGTGAACCGAGGGCGCTCTTTAGCAGAACCTTGCCTTCGCCCCGGCCGACGACGCGACCGATCACCGCCGCCTCTTTCCCTTCCTCGGTCTCCCGCAAGACATGAAGCACGCGCGGTGCGTCAGACTCGGCGACGATCAGAACGGCCCTTCCTTCGCTGGCGAAGTAGAGCGGATCATACCCGAGAAGCTCGCACACCCCTTCCACTTCCGGGCGGATGGGGATCACTTCCTGCTCGATCTCGATCACCGCACCGAAATCCTCGGCAATCTCAACCAGCGTGGTAGCAAGGCCGCCGCGCGTCGGATCGCGCATGAAGCGGACCTCCGCCCCCCTCTCCCGCACCTCGCGGATCATCGAATAAAGCGACGTACAATCGCTCGGAAGATCCGTCATCACGCCGAGCTCTCCGCGCGCCGCGAGCACCGCCACCGCATGGTCTCCGATCGGGCCGCTGACGATGACGGCATCCCCTTCCTGCATCGCTTCCGGATGAAGATCGAACTCCGGGGGGATCACCCCGACGCCTGCCGTATTGATGATCACGCCGCCGATCGTACCGCGCTTTATGATTTTTGTATCACCGGCGACGATGCGGACGCCGCTTTTTTGGGCCTCGACAGCCATGGCATCGACGATCGTCATGAGATCCCGAACGGGAAACCCTTCCTCGATCACAAACCCCGCTGTGAGATAGCGAGGGACGGCACCGCTCACTGTAAGATCGTTCACCGTGCCGGCAACGGCGAGTTTCCCGATGTTGCAGCCGTTTACAAAAAGTGGCTGCAGCGTAAACGTATCGGTCGTGAGCGCAATCCGGCCTTCCGGCACCGCCAGGCGGGCCGCGTCCCACTTGCTCTCCTCAGCATGACCGAAACGAGAGACGAACACCTCCCCGAGTAGCTTATGGCTGAGTTCCCCGCCTTCGCCGTGCTCGAGGCTCACCTGTTGTCTCGTCATCGACCCACCGCCTTTCTTGCGCCTTCGACCGTTCAGTACTGGCCGTGCGAACGGCGATCAGGCGCGCAAGTATTTGTAATGTGCCGCGCAGGCCCCTTCCGAAGAGACCATGCAGGGCCCGATGGCGTGCTCGGGCGTGCACGCGCGGCCGAAAAGGGGACACGCGTCCGGCTCGATGAGCCCGCGCACGACTTCCCCACAGCGACAAGCCGTTGGCTTTGGCTTGCCCACCCGGACAGGAAACTTCCGCTTGGCGTCAAACCGGGCATATGTTTCCTGAAAGTCCATGCCACTTTGAGGGATCGTCCCCATCTCCCGCCACGGCTGGTCGACAGGTACGAAATAGTGTTCCATCAAGCGGCGCGCGGCCGGATTGCCGTCCTCGCGGACGACGCTCGGGTAGTTATTCAGGACCTCGGGGCGGCCTGCGAGGAGCAACTCGAGAAGCAGGTAGACCGAACTCAAAAGCTCGTTCACTTCAAAGCCAGCGATGACTCCAGGCTTTTGATATGTCTCGGCGAGAAACAAAAA
>PEBX01000021.1 GCA_003050645.1 Candidatus Carbonibacillus altaicus | reverse complement strand
TGAATAGCCCCATGGCTGTGATCGGATCGGTGCGATGCTCTTTGGAGACGCCTCTTTTGCGTATGTCATCCTCATCGGCGGGAAAGTCAATCTCAAAGAAATAATTGGTCACGTCGTAAAACGCATAGGAAAGATCGCGGCCAATCGTCTCTTTGACACGCTCGTTCAAATGGCGCTGCAACTTCACTTCAAAACCGGCAAAACGCTCCAGCGAACGGTAGACATCAGGCAGTGTAAAATCCGTACGCAACCCGTAGAATCCGTTTTTCAACTGGAAAGAGGCTCTTTTCGAGTCCGGGCGGAGAATTCTGGCAATCACTAAAAATTTAAAGATATCGCTGGTCCGGGGCGGTAACCTTCAACGACACGGACTTGGGTTTTGGTCGTACCATCTTTATAAGTTTTTTTATCGAACTTAATCATGAGATCACTTAAGCATATTGTAGCGTAACCATAGCATAACATCAATGAGAAGCAACAAAAAAAAACGCAGAAATCTGCGCCGGATAAGGAAGATATTCCTTTTCCTAAAACCAATTAGATATGCTTACTGTAAAAGTCGGGTTATACCACAACTGAAACTATTTGTGTGGAACGAAATTCAAGCACTCGGAGATTTGGAGCGTCTGCGTCTGGTGTTGGATTACATGCCGGATGAAGCACTCATGAGGACGCTTGAACGCCGTCGCGGCAAGGGGCGGGACGATGACCCAGTTCGTGCGGTATGGAACTCCATCTTGGCGGGCACCCTCTTCCAGCACGACACTGTCGAGAAGCTTCGTCGGGAACTGATGCGAAACGGCCAGTTGCAGGAGATGTGCGGCTTCAGAGTCAGGTGCCGCCGTCATGGGTGTACACGCGGTTTTTGAAAACGTTCATGGAATACGAGGCGCTCCGGGCGGCATGTTCCACCATCTCGTCAAGCAATTGTCGGAAGTGCTGCCGGGATTCGGGAAGCATTTGGCGATGGACAGCAAAGCCGTCGCCTCCTTTGCCAAACGCAAGAACAAGAACAAAACACGGGACGGGCGGCGGGAGACTGATGCGGACTACGGCAGAAAAGAATACCGCGGCATGCATAAAGACGGCACGCTGTGGGAAAAAATCGTGAAATGGTTCGGCTACAAGCTGCATCTGATCGTCGATGTGACGTATGAGCTGCCGGTGATGTTCAGCGTAACGAAGGCGTCGGAGCCCGACATCAACGAAGCGCACCGGATGCTTATGCAGATGGAAAAGAAACAGCCGATCGTTTTGGAAGTGGCGAAGACGATGGCCGCGGACAAAGCGTATGACGATACGAAGTTGATCACCATCCTTTGGGATCAGTACAACATCAAGCCGGTCATCGATATCCGCAACATGTGGAAGGACGAAGACAAGACGCGTGTACTGGAGGGCAAAGCAAATGTGGTTTATGACTACAAGGGAACCGTATGCTGTGTTTGTCCGGAAACCGGAATACAGCGACGCATGGCGGTCGGCGGATTTGAGAAAGACCGGAATACGCTGAAGAAGCTTTGTCCGGCGAAACAGTACGGCAAGCGTGCAAAGGACAGGCGAAGTGTGCTGTAGCGCAAGGGATACGCATCCCGCTTTCGGAAGACCGGCGCATCTTTACCCCGATTGACCGGGCCAGTTACAAATGGTAACGGATGTATGCCAAACGAACCGCGGTGGAACGGGTAAACAGCCGGCTGGACGTTTCCTTTGGTTTCGAACTGCACACTATCTGCGGCATGGCTAAAATGAAGATACGGTGCTGCCTGGCGCTGTGCGTTATGTTGGCGATGGCGCTGGGGCGAATCAAAGAAAACCAGGCAGAAAAGGTGCGCAGTCTGGTGTCATAAAAAGACATCTGCCTGTGGCTGAGTCACCTTAACACCCATTCACAAAAGCGGTTTTGTAGATAACGGGATCCGTATTCCCTTTTACGGTCCGAATTCGCTGCAACCACTGACATTTCTCGTGATGATGGGGCGCAATCGATTCAAAAACAGCTTAAGCTGCTTATTCAATGCGCTGTTACCGATCTCAAATAGGGTACATCGTAAGTAGCCCATTATCTTTCGTATGTGAGTAAAATGTTTGTGGGCAAAATCCCAAAAATATAGAAAGAGGATCTCTTTCCTCGTATCATTGAAAGTAACCAAACCCCAATGAAAGGAGAAGAGATCCTCATGAATGATTTTAACATGAAGATTCCCACATTCAAAGAGCTTGAACAAACCTTTTTCGCCCTTTTAAGCAACATCTTTGTTGAAGAATTCGTCGATTATCTTCATATGGTGGACGAAAAGATCATGGAACTTCGGGACAAAAATCGGTATCGGCTTAAAGACCACCGCGAACGGACCATTCAAACCCTGTTTGGGGATGTTACGTTTCAAAGGCGGTTATACGAAGATCGAAAAACCGGACAAACCGTCTATCTCCTCGACCAATACTTAAGCATAGAAGAGAGAAAACCGATTAGCCCCCACCTGGAAGAATGGGCGATACGCCTCGCAGCGGAAGGAACCTCCTACATTAAAAGCGGCAAATCTCCTCAAAGAATGGTTTGGAAGCCTATCTTTCTCACGAAACTATCCGGCAAAAGCTGATCGAACGAGGAATCGCCCCCCAAGAAGAAGCTCCAATGAAAGAAGAAAGCAAACCGAAGGCAGACGTGCTGTTTATCGAAGTGGATGGGATTCATACCTCGATTCAACAATCAAAACGGAAGTCGAAAGAACATCGAACTCAACTTGTGCACCGGGGGTGGGAAAAAAGAGGAGATCGGTATGAGCTTCAGGATAAGCATTATTACCGGCATGAAGGCAAGGGAGACTTTTGGGAAGGATTTGGAGCATTCATCCTTGAGCACTATGACGTCGATGAAAAGACCTGGTGGATTGTGAATGGAGATGGGGCCGAATGGATTAAAGAATGCGAGAACTATTTTCGGAACGTGATCTTCGTCATCGATCGCTTTCATCTTGCAAAAGAACTCAAAGAAAACCTAAAGGACCATCCGGAAGCGTATCAACAGGCACGAGAAGCCTTTTTGACTTATGACGGAGAAAAGATCATCCAAATCGTAGAGCATCTAACCGTAGAGCACACCGACCGAAGAGCAAAACAAAAATGGGAACGTTTTGTGACCTACATTCAAAACAACGCGAAATACCATCGAGATTACCGGAACCTACTCAAAGCCCTGGGCAAAAAGACGTCTACCTACCAACCTATGGGCGGATCGGAAGCGACCATGCGGTTATTCGCGCGGAGGATCAAAAGCGGAGGATACAGCTGGAGTATCTCCGGCGTAGAGGCCATGATCCAAGTTTTCATCTCCTTTAAGACCATCGGGCGGCTTTGCCGTCGCGAAGCGACCCAAAACCCTTGACAGGGGCAGGCGAGCAAGGGAGAATCAGCAAGGGAAAAGGGAGGAAAGCGAGGAGACTTTACGGATTACGGGTAAAAACATAAAGCCAAGATCATCTAACTTTCAGTGATACAAGAAAGGATTAGAAAATGCACTATATGTTACAACGAATATAGTGCAATAAGGGTTGCCCACATTCACTTGACTTACACATTGATTCGCGCGCGCCTTGATAATTTAGCATAATTATGATAAAATTATGCTACATAAAATGTGGAGGTGTTATTCATGCCACAGATTAGGCCGGTATCGGATTTGCGAAATCATTTCGCAGAGATTTCCAGGGTTGTTCACGAAACTTCCGAACCTGTTTTCCTTACAAAAAATGGGTATGGAGATATGGTTGTGATGAGCTTTGAAGCATATGAAAAGCTACAATTTGAAAGTGAAGTGTATTTCAAATTGAAGGAAGCGGAATTGCAAGCAAAACAAACCAATCAGCGTTTTTCCCATAAAGAGGTTTTTGACAGTTTGAGGCAAACTATGCAGGAAAAGGTAGACGGCGGGAATGTATGAAATTATTTACCTTCCGATAGCTAGACAGGATATAACGGACATTATCCTGTATATATCCGACCAGTTAAACGCGCCAAAGGCGGCAATGGATCTGCTGGATGCATTAGAGCATTCTATCTCCCTGTTAAGGGATTTTCCTTATGCACACAAGATATACCGTCCTATTAAGCCTTTGGGAGAAGATTATCGAATGCTGCCTGTGAAAAATTATACGGTTTTTTACGTTGTTCGGGAAGAGGAGAAAATAGTTGAGATCCACCGCGTAATCTATGCAAAGATGGATTTGACAAAATCGATCAAATAAAAAATACTAAAATTATAAAAAATGGGAAAATTAACAAACCTGTATTTTTCATTAGCACTTCTTGAGGGGTGCTTTTTTTATGCTTTTTTTTCAGGAGGATCAAGCATGAAACTATCGGTAATTATCAAGATTTTTTCAACCAAGAGCAGGTCCTAACGACAGGTGGGACAGCCCCATAAGTAACAAGCTTAAGGACTTCCTTCTGGGAGAGGTGTAACCGCTAAAATAAAGACAACAAAAATTGCTCCCTTGCAAAACATATTGACGCCACTGTCAATAGCTGGTATGCTATATTTAATCTAGGTTCCTGCCTAGGAGGGGTCACTGTGAAATCGACGGGCATGGTTCGCCGAGTCGATGAACTCGGACGTGTCGTCATTCCGATTGAACTTCGGCGAACGCTAGGCATCGGTGAACGTGATGCACTGGAAATATTTGTCGAAAATGATACGATTGTCTTAAAAAAACACGAAGAAGCTTGTGTTTTTTGCGGTGCGCACGAACCTCTGGTCGATTATCAGGATAAAAAAGTGTGCCATGCCTGTCTGAAGTCGCTGGAAGTGATCGCCCGAACGCTTCATCTTTCGGAAAAACCGGATGAATGATGAATCATATACGCTTCAATCTTCACTCGTTTTTCCGTGATAGGCCCGATAGAGCATTTTCGGATCCGTTCCTGTCAGACGCCCTACGATGCGCACGGCCTCTTTAAGGCGGATCCCCAAACCCCTGAGCGCTTCAACTTCAGCAACAAGTTCTTTCATAAGATGTTTTTTGTAAGCGTTTTCTTCTCTCCATGGTTCTCTCGATTCGGCTGGCGGTGCCGGGGCAATGAGGAGTGTCAGTTCCCCGCGCACTTCATGCTGCTCGACATAATCAAGCAAATCGTGAAGGGTCCCACGCAAAAAATGTTCATGTACTTTGGTCAGTTCGCGCGCCAGGACAGCCTTACGCTCACCAAAGATTTGCACGATGAGATGAAGTGTTTCTTTGAGACGGTGAGGTGCCTCGTACAGGATCAAAGTATACGGAAGATGGCGGAGGGCCCGTAATTGTTCTTCCTTTTTACTCGCCGTACGGGGCAAAAAGCCTAAAAATAAAAAATGATCCGTCGGTAGTCCCGAAGCCACGAGCGCGGTGAGCGCAGCATTCGCCCCCGGCACGGGAATGACGGCAATGCCTTCCTGAGTACACTTTTCAATGAGCGCATAGCCGGGATCGGAGATGGCAGGCGTCCCTGCATCGCTCACAAGCGCCACATCATCCCCTGCTTTCAAGCGTTCGACGAGTTTGCTTTTTACGGCAGGCGGAGAGTGCATATGAAAACTTATAAGCGGCGTGGTCAGTCGGAGGTGATTTAACAATTTTTGCGTCTGCCGTGTATCTTCAGCAGCTACGATCGTGACCGTCCCCAGAACGGTTCGCACTCTGTCACTGATATCTTGTAGATTACCGATCGGCGTGGCCACCACATAAAGCCGACCATAGCCCTGGGGATGCGGGGCAAAGCTTTTTTGCTCGTGAAGCACTGCTTCGACCATCCCTCCGTATCAATTCCCTTTAAACTATCATACGGTGCCTACGCTGAAAGACCGTGCTCAGGTTCACCAAGTTCAACTCCGAAACGAATCGTAAATCGCTTCCATCTCGTCTGTAAACGATCCATCCGCCCTGTGCACAATGAGCGGCGGCTCCACCACGGTACCGCGGACGCGGCCTTTTTTCTGTACTTCAACGAGCACGAGATCGGCGTTTTTATGAGCATGCGGGTAGACAAAGCGCAGGCGTTTGACGATGAGGTCACGGACGATAAGCGCCTGGAAGAGTTCATAAAAACGGTCGGTCCGGTACACAATGGCCGCGCGACCCAGCGGTTTTAAAAGTAAGGCAAGCGCTTCGGTCCACTCTGCAAGTTTGAGCATAATCTCGTGCCGGGCAACGGCCAGTGCTTTCCGTTTATTTTGAGGAAAACTGGCCTCGGATACATACGGCGGATTGATCGTAATATAATCAAAGACGGCTTTGCCGAGCATCCAGGGCAGGTTTCGAACATCTTCCTGCATGACACTCAGTCGCGCTTCTAAGGCATTGAGTAATACACTGCGCCGGGCCATGTCACAAAGTTCGCCTTGCCATTCCACAGCCAAGACCGGAGACGTCGTTTTTACGGTTAAAAAAAAGGCAACCGCACCGGTTCCCGTGCATAGATCAGCAATCATGCCTTTTTTAGGAGGCGTGGCAAAATGGGCTAAAAGCACCGCATCATGTCCAAAACGAAAGACATCATCCCTTTGAATCAAACAGTACGGCGTTTTACCCAGCCGGTCCATCCGCTCGTTTGGATACAAAAGCCCCTTATCCATATGATCCATATGACGTGTACACGGATTATCCGCCATCGTCTGCACCTCTGTTCGTCGTCAACAGAGACTTATGCAAAAAATCAAGACAAAACAAGCAGTCCCCTCCGGTACGGACCGACCCGAAATAATGGTTGCACACGTGAAACCCCTCATAATACAGACGGGCTAGATTATCGACACCCTCGCCGACGAGAAGCGGCTCTTTTTTTCCTTCTTCCTGACGAGCGGGAGGATGATGGCTTTCACCGTTATATACAGGCGGAGCTTGTATCGTTTGACTCTCCAGCTTTTGCCTGAGCAGTCGATTCTCTAGTTCCAGTCGAACCGCCGTCTCTAGCAGGGATTGCATTTCTTTTTTCATACTGGTAAGCGCTTCATACAGTGAACCCAGCTGCTCTTCTAAGTGTTCAAAACGATCCCATAAACGTTTTGCATCCACTTCAGCGCACCTCTCTCACAGAACCAAAAACGAGCCTTTGGGTATTCGGCGCATTGTCAACCGGGCATCGTCACCTGCTTTGCTTGCCATCCGGCTTGGATCGCATACTTACTGCATCTTCTCCGCGAGGAATTCAAATAAATCATCCCAAGGCCATTCGACGATACGTCGATCTTCCAATTCAACTTTCACAAGGCGATCGAGCAAATTGAGTCCGATCACCATACCCGATCCGTATGGTGTTAATATTTCTTCCCCGATGTCCGGCAGGGCATCTTTAGCCGATTCGTACTGGTCATTTTCATATTTTAAACAACACATGAGCCGGCCACACAGTCCGGATATTTTGGCCGGATTGAGCGATAAATTTTGGTCTTTAGCCATCTTGATGGAAACGGGTTCAAAATCTCCCAAAAATGATGAACAGCAAAGGGGGCGTCCACACGGACCCATTCCCCCGAGCATCTTTGCCTGATCACGCACGCCGATCTGTCTTAGTTCAATGCGTGTGCGAAAAACTGCCGCCAAATCTTTGACCAGCTCTCGAAAATCGACACGACCATCGGCAGCAAAATAAAAAATAATTTTATTACGATCAAAGGTATACTCCGCGTCAATTAGTTTCATCGGCAGCGCATGCTGCGCAATTTTCTCCGCACAAATGCGCATCGCTTCCCGGGCCGCCTGGGCGTTCGTCTCATACAGGCGCTCATCTTCTTTATCGGCGACACGCAGCAAAGGCTTCAGCGGTAAGACAACATCCGCTTCATCGAGGTTCTTCCGCGGGGTAACGACCTGTCCGAATTCGATCCCACGTACCGTCTCTACGATCACGTTTGAAAAAGGTGAGACGTCCCAAGGCCCGGGATCAAAATAATATATTTTCCCTGCCCTTCTGAAACGGACACCTACAACATCCACGCCCACGTTAACCGCTCCTCTTGATCTAAATTCCAAAGCACACTTTCGATCGGAAAAAGTGTATGGGCACGCGTATAAGCCTCCCACCCCATGAGAAGGGAAAAAATCATGTCACTGATCGATCGGATACCCATGGTGTGGGCCGCCTGGCGGAGCCGCTCCAGGTAATCGGGATAATGCCATTCGTGACGAGACGTGCGCCCACCCGCATCTTTTTGAACAAGTCGCAACATGTCCTTCAGAGCGGCAAGGACGAGTTGAAATAAAAGTTCTGGCTCATCTTTCACGAGCGGATGCATGAGCCATCTATAAACCGTAAGTCCACCCGGGTCAGAGTCACGATCTTTTCTCTCGTCATGCGCACAGATCCAGTCTACCACGCTTTCCCGAAGCGAAGCAAACGAAGGATGGCGCGCGATCATCTCGGCCCGCTCGGCATCTGCATAAAAAGGTGCAAGCGTCTCTACGTCTTCGGCGCGCACGCCCGATTCAAGCAGCTTTCTTTTAACTTCACTCAAATCTTTTTGCCAAAAAACCATCGTAAGCAGGCGCGAGCGAACGGTGGGTAAAAGTCTCCACGGCTCCTCGCTCAACAAAATGATGATCCGACCGGACGGTGGTTCTTCCAAAAATTTAAGAAAACTATTTTGTGCCTCCCGCGTCAGTCGCTCTGCACCTTCTACTATGAGCACGCGTCTATTGCTTTTAACCGGTGCAAGCAGGAGATTTTGCATCCACAGCCGCGTATCTTCGACTTTATGCGAGGTATCCGGTGCATCGACCCAGAAGAGGTCTGGATGATACCAGATGGCTCCTGCTTGGATTACATCTTCGGTCCCAAGAAGCCTAGCCGCCATATAGCGTGCAGCTTCTTTTTTTTGAGAACCGGGCGGGCCGGCAAATATATAACCGTGCACCCAGCGACCGCTCGCGAAAAGCTGATCGATGCGCGCCGTGTATGACCATTCCCTCTCTGTAGATTCTTTCTCTATAGATTCTTTATTCGTATCCAGATGTTCTCCATCCAGACCGGAAATATCAGATGCCATCGTCTTCCTCACCACCCGCACACCCTATGTGTGCACGCCAGGTGTAGATTAAAAATGCTTAAACTGCTCAATGTTTAGCACAAACACGGTTGCTCCACCAACCTGAACTTCTACGGGGTAAGGGACATAAGAGGTTGCCGTCCCCCCAAGGGGAGCGACCGGAGCAATCATCTGTTCACGTGACTCACAGCTTTCCTGGATGATCTTTAAAACCCGTTCTACATCCGTATCTTCTACACCAATCAGGAAAGTCGTATTACCGGAACGCAAAAAACCGCCCGTGCTGGCGAGTTTGGTTGCGCGAAAATTTTCCCGGATCAACGCATTGGATAGCCTTTGACTGTCCTGATCCTGGACAACGGCGACAACCATCTTCATTCGAATCCCCTCCCGCTTTTGGTTAACATTGTACCATAAGAACGGTCGAATGGCTATGCATGAATCCATATAAGTGGCCTCAGTGCATGATCTTTCTCTACCCCGTGCAAGGTATAGCCCTCGGCGATCAGTGCAACAAGCTGATCACGTTTTTCCGTACTTAACCGCTCACCCGGTAGTATCAGAGGAATCCCCGGCGGATAAGGAACAATCATTTTGGCCACGCGTTCTCCGATTGCATCGTGAAGCGGCCTACGGATCATCGGTTGGGGCGGAGAAAAGCGGTGATGGGTCCAGCGGCTTTCCCCTAAAAGTTCGCTCATCCACGTATGATATGTGTCCGCTTTAAAATTTTTTTTCGTTAGGGGTTTAGATTTTATCTCCTTCCCCTTAAAAGCATTGGTTCCTTTTTTTTGTGTGACTAAAAACGTTTCTTCTACATCATCAAGCGCGCGCTTTAACGCCTCGACGGTCGTTTCATCATCGGCATAGCTCAAGATAAAAAGCAAAACATCACCGTGACGAAGCTCCATCTCTATATGATGCTGTCGTAGGTGCGCCTCGACCTCTTTTCCTAACCCGTCCGGCACTTTGATCATGAGACGGAGCGGATCATCGCTCGGAAGGAGCGTGTAAAATGAACAGTTTTGAAGTGATTGCCAAAGACGCCTGATAGACGGCATGAGTGCTTTGAGTCGTGCCGATAAATAGCCGTTTCTTATAAGCGCCTGAGCCATATCTAAAGAAGCCATGAGCACATACGACGGCGAAGAAGACATGAGCATGTTAAGCGCCATATCGATACCGGACCGAGGAAGACGATGGCCTTGATAATGAAGAAGCGAACTCATCGTAAGCGACCCATTTGTCTTATGCGTGGAGTGGATGATAAGGTCCGCACCGGAAGCGATGGCCTCATCGGGCATAGGGTCCGGTAAATAGGCGAGATGCCCCCCATGGGCGGCATCGATCATAACTGGTATATCGCTGCGATGTGCCATGTCCACAATGGATCGAAGCGGCGCCATCCGTCCGTAGTAGTTGGGCGAGGTCAAAAAAAGACCGCGCACCGTGTAACCATGATCCAAGGCCCAGTCTATAGCAGCCTTGATGGTATCCACTTTTTGCCCCTCAGGAAAACCCCACGCATCGAGCGCCGGTGTGAGCATGAGCGCTTCTTCTCCCGCCAGCATCAAGGCATGATACAGCGACTGGTGGCTGTCGCGCTGGATGATCCAAAGCCCTTTTTCTCCTCCGGCAGCCCAGCGTGTGCCTAAAACCGCCGCCAGCACGCCGACGGTCGTACCGCCGACCAAAAAGCGCGATGCATCCACGCCAAAGGCCTCTTTTGCGCGCATCTCAGCCTTGGCGATGACCCCCTCGGGATGATGTAGATCATCGAGATCCGGGAGCTCGGTTTGATCCAGAGAGAGCATGTCCTGCCAGATCACTTGAAACTCGTGGGGAAGATACCGACCCTTATGTGCTGGCACGTGAAAGGATAGATGCGAGCGTTTTTTTAAGAGTGCCGCAACAAGCGGCATGTCCCACGTATCGAACACCATTCTACCCTTCGCTCCTCAATATTCCCGCCGACCTTCGACGGCTTTTGCCAGCGTCACCTCATCGGCATACTCCAGATCCCCACCGACCGGCACGCCATAGGCGATACGGGTCGTACGAATACCGCTCGGTTTAATGAGGCGGGAGAGATAGACGGCCGTCGCCTCACCGTCTATGGACGGATTGGTGGCGATGATCACCTCTTTGATCGTTTCGTCTTTGAGCCGTTCTAGTAGCGGTTTGATGGTCAACTGTTCCGGACCCACTCCTTCTAGCGGTGAAATGACACCGCCTAAGACGTGATAGAGACCGCGGTACTCTTTCATCTTTTCCATCGCCATCACATCTTTAGACTCTTCCACAACGAGAATCGTACTTCTGTCACGGGCCGGATCGCGGCAAATCGGGCACAGGTCCTCATCGGTGACATGATGACAGATTGAACACGTCTTTAGATCGCGTTTGACCGAAAGAAGCGCTTCAGCCAAGTCTCTGAGGTCGTCTTCTTTCATTTTTAAAGTGTGAAAAGCCAGGCGCGTGGCCGTTTTAGGACCGATACCGGGCAGTTTTTGAAATCCTTCGATGAGACGCGCTAAAGGAAGCGGATAGTGCATCGGTCATCCTCTCATTTCTTTGGCTGTCCGTATCTCTTGTTATCCATATCTCATGTTATCCATATCTATTACTGTCCGTATCTCTGGCTATTCGTATCTCTGGCTGTGTGTGAACAATGTTTGATGGTCACCGTGTGATGAGCAGCCCACCGGCTGTAAAGCGGGTGACTGTAAATCCTTTTCTTGTCTCCCGATAAAAAGATTGTGCCGCGCCCAACCGTCTTTTGTCAATTAAAACAGGCCGGGCAGCTTGAGGCCACCGGTAATTTTTCCCAGATCTTCCTGAGCCAAAGCATCTACCTTGGCCAGCGCATCGTTTACGGCAAGCACGAGCAAATCTTCGAGCATGCTGAGATCTTCCGGATCAACTACTTCTTGCTTCAATTTAATACTGAGCACTTCTTTGTGACCGTTCATTTCTACTTGTACGGCACCGCCTCCCGCCGTTCCCGTCACGGTTTTGTGTTTTAGCGCCTCCTGCGCTTTTTCCATTTCTTGCTGCATTTTTTTAACTTGCTTCATCATATTTTGCATATTCATCCTTTTTTCCTCCTATCGATTACTTCGACGTAGGCTTCTCCTACAAGTTCAATGGCTTCTCTGACGAGCGGATCTTCGTGTGACCCGTCCACCATCGCCTCCGCTTTTTTGCCGGAGCGTACCTCTTCCCGGGTCCTTAACCAGTCTTCTTCCATCACCGCCATGAACTTAAGTGGACGCCCGAATACATCAGCGAGGGCTTGTTCTATCCGGATACGGTGCTCTTCTTTTTCCACCGTCTCGCGGTGCAACGCCTTAGAAAATACGATGAGGAGCATATCCTCGTGCACGGCCGCCGGCGTTCCCTGCTTAAACCAGGCTTCTGTGCGAATATCATACGCTTTGATGCGGTTTAAAAGTTCGGACCAGCGCGACTGATAAGACTGGATATGAAGCAGAGACACTTCATCTAAAAACGGTATGAGCTTATCCGTCGATCCGGATTGCCACACACCCTTTTGCTCGCGGCGCGTCGTTTTTCGAGAGGAAGGCGAAGTCTCTCCTGGATGCGCGCTCAGCGTACGTTCCGAAGGCGGCTCTATGCTCTCGGACGTCTTCTGATTCGATCCGGAAGCTTTTGTCTGAAACGTAGACGCTGCTTTTTCTACCGCTTTTAAATGTACGCCATCCCCGTCTGCCTGTTTAATCGTCGAGCCAGTCGCCGAAGGAGCATGAGATTCGGCGCTGGCCTTGATCAATCCGACCTCTAAAAACAAAAAGGGGTCATAACTCCGCCGGAGCAATGGTTCGAGCGTAAGCATCTGCGTCATGATAGTAAGAAGCCGCTCACGCCGGGTAGCATCGAAACGATCCTGCGTTTGTTCATGTTCCTTTTGTCCCAGCACCCGTTCGCGCATAGCCTGCATCAGCGTCGTCAAAATGCGTACGGCATCCCGGCCATCGGCATACATCTCCTGTAAAATGCGGCTGATCTCCTGCAACTTCGCCGTTTCTATGGCCTGAAGCAAGGCTTCGATATGCACGTCCTGAGGAATGCCTAACAACTGTTCCACATGTGCCTTCGTAATCGTCTCTCCGGCAAAAGCGCGCGCCTGATCTAAAAGCGCAAGCGCATCGCGCATCCCGCCTTCAGCATGGACACTCAGCAAACGGATGGCTCCAGCCTCGAGCTTAATGCCTTCTTTTTCCGCAACCATCTGCAAGCGACTTTGGATCACGTCTGGCAAGAGACGTTTAAAATCAAACCGTTGGGTCCGTGAGACGATCGTCGCCGGCAACTTTTGCGGATCGGTCGTGGCCAATATAAACACGACATAATCCGGCGGTTCTTCCAATGTCTTAAGGAGCGCATTGGCAGCTTCCTGGGTCAGCATGTGCACTTCATCGATAATATAAACTTTATAAGGAAGTTTGCTGGGGCGCAGTAAGGTCGCATCTCGCAACGTGCGAATATCTTCAATGCCCCGGTTTGAGGCAGCATCGAGCTCCAGGACATCGAGTGTTTCGCCTTGTTCAATAAGCTGGCAGTGTTCGCACGAAAGACACGGTTCACCCTCGAGCGGGGAGAGGCAATTGATGGCCTTCGCTAGTATCCGCGCGGCTGTCGTCTTTCCCGTTCCCCGGGAACCGCTAAAAAGGTAAGCATGCGCAAATTTTTTTGTCTTAACCGCATGCCTTAACGTCTCGGCAATGTGCGTTTGACCGGCAAGATCGGCAAATGTTTGCGGGCGATACGTTAAATAAAGGGCGCGATACATCTCCTCCCTCCTCGATCTCCGATCCTCTTGAAACTGCTTTGATTGTATCACAACGTCAAGAAGGGCTCAATCAGCGCACGTTTCACCGCTGGCAAAAGGTAAAATAACTTGAAAGGTCGTGCCAAATCCTTTGCTTAACACGCGAATGTTCCCGCCCATGTCCTGCACAATGCGCTGACAGACCGAAAGACCCAAACCCGAACCTTTTTCTTTGGTCGTAAAAAATGGGTCAAAAATACGGTCAATAATATATGGGGGGATACCGGGTCCCGTGTCATGAATCTTGATGATAACTATTTTTTCTTCTTTTTGCACACTTACGGAAATCGTAATTTTACCGTTTTGCCAAATGGCTTCAATAGCATTTTTCACGATATTAATGACGACCTGCTTAATGAGATCCGGATCGGCAATGATTTCCGGAAGCGGATCACGGTATTCGGCGCTGATATGAATGTTATGTAAAATGGCTTCACTCTGAAGTACCGGAATAATATCATCCAGCACTTTCTCCAGATTAATTTTTCGAAAGTGCACATCGCGCGGCTTTCCGAGCAATAAAAATTGTTCAACAAGAGAATTAATGCGCGCAATTTCTTTAAGCATGAGCTGTACATACCCGTATTCTGTTTCCATCTGTTTTTCTTTCAGCGAATCTTGTAAGATCTGTAAAAACCCCCGGATCGACGTGAGTGGATTGCGAATCTCATGTGCCGTCCCGGCAGCCATTTGACCGATTGTTGCCAGACGATCGGTACGTAAAATTTTTTCATCAATATTCATAAAATGACTCAGCTCTTTAAACTGCGCCAGAATGAATGTTTGCTGTTTGTTATGTCGCAGATGATACACCGACCGGGACAGCGTTCGCGTGCGGCTTGAGGAAGGATAGGCATACGGTTCATCGCGCGTTTCGACGCCTTCCAAAAGCCTCGGAGGAAGCGGCCAGTCATCAACAGGGAGAGCCATAAAAAGATCTTTGATATAGGGTGGTTCGAGTTCAGAGTCCAACCATACACCGGCCTCCATCCGAGCTGATAGTTCAAAGTATTCAATAAACATATGGTTGGCTGCCAAAACTTTTCCCGTCTCATCAACGATTAAAAGTCCGTCGCCAAAACGTAAAAATGCTTCTCGACTGAGAAGACCAAACAGACGCATATGTTTATGGTTCATGACATCATCCGCTGATAAAAATTGTTCGATCATAATCAGCGCATCCTGATGCATCAAATTATTTTTCTGTTCTTCTGCGTATACCTGATCGTCCTGATCACGAATGATATGCGACGTCTTCAACTGGTTAAACGCTTGAAAAAAGACGGCGCGCAACTGATCATCAGTTTGAGCTAAGACATTGCCGTACTGATCGAGGAGAAGAGCTGACGTAGACCATCCTTTCAGCAGTGATTGCCACCGATTTTCAGCATGTTTCATGTTCTGGTCGCTCCTTTTCTTCAACTCCCTTCATCTTTATTCTCTATAGAAAGGCTTTATTCCTGCTTCATTTAAGCTCAAACAGCAATAAATTTCCTTTTTCTGTAAGTCGTCGACTCAAAAAAATGTGATCGACACGATCCACCGGCGAACTGTGTTGACAAATCATTTCAATATTTTCTCTAACCAGCTTTTTTAGGGCCGGGAAAGCTCTCTTCTTTACGAGAAACCGCCGAGAAAGCCGAGCCCTCCGTTCTTGCGCCATTTCATCTCATGCTGACCAGATGGCAACAAAAAAACCGGTCACCTTATCTGTCTTTGCGTCAGGATCCCGGTTTGGTATCTATCTCTATGTGCTTGTCATGTACTTGCATGTTTATGATTTTCTCAACCAGCGTCTTAGGATCGTGAGCTATTCACAAAAAAAATAGTTATAACTAAATCTAAATGGTGGAGGCGAGAGGATTTGAACCCCCGCGACGGTTGCCCGTCCTAGCTGATTTCGAGTCAGCCCCCTTCAGCCTCTTGGGTACGCCTCCATATGCAGAGAGTATTATAGCACTATTTGTCGTGTCGTTCAAGGGGAAAAGCTTCCTTTTTCTTTTGCGCGAAGTGTCTGAAAAAAATTTTTTAACGACTGTGCCGCTTCTTCTTCTAGTATTCCGCCTACTACCTCGGCCTGATGATTAAAGCGCGGTTCGATGACGAGATTCATAAGCGTCCCAGCACAGCCGGCTTTAGGATCACGCGCGCCATAGACGAGACGATCGATGCGGCTTTGCACAATAGCACCCGCACACATTGGGCATGGTTCGAGCGTAACATAAAGTGTTGACCCGCTTAGGCGCCAGCCACCTAAGATTTTCGCAGCTTCCTGAATCGCCAAAAGTTCAGCATGGGCGAGCGGATTTTTATCGATCTCCCGGCGATTGTAACCGCGTCCGATCACCTGACCATCTTTTACGACAATGGCTCCGATCGGCACTTCACCGAGAGAAGCAGCATGATGCGCAAGGTTTAAGGCTTCACGCATCCAACGCTCATCTTCTGAGCACGGAGACTGTTGGAACTTTTCAGAAGCAAGATGATTCTTTTTTACCAAAACTGGATCTTTTTTTGTCTGATCGTTCTCGTGATTATCGCCTTCGTTGATGTATCGATTGATGGCAATTCACCTCGTTTCATACTCATACGCAAAAGGCGCCTTCTTGGCGCCATATCTCAAACCTATGTATGGAGCGGACGACGGGACTCGAACCCGCGACCCCAACCTTGGCAAGGTTGTGTTCTACCAGCTGAACTACGTCCGCAACTTGAATGATGGTGGGCCTTCAGGGACTCGAACCCTGGACACCCTGATTAAGAGTCAGGTGCTCTACCAACTGAGCTAAAGGCCCATCTTTTTTTGAACGTTCATGGGCGTTACTGTATGGTTGCGGGGGCAGGATTTGAACCTGCGACCTTCGGGTTATGAGCCCGACGAGCTACCGGACTGCTCCACCCCGCGATTTGAGGAACGAAAACTATTGTATACGATTATGCTCCGAAATGCAAGTGAGCAATTTGCTTTTTATCTTTTTTCCCCTGTAGCATACGAAATTCAAGTTCATTGATGCTACATAACCTCATTTTGATCCGGTATTACAAGGAAATCAAAACGAACTGGTATGATTTGAAATACCTTTGGGAAAAAAACAGACGATCCCCTTATCCACACAAATGGCTTGTGGATAAGTTCTGGGTGAGATGTGATCCACATGTGAATGAGCTCTTACCTAGAAGCTTTTTCACCAAAATACGCATGTTTTGTGCTATTTCTCTTTGATTCTTCCCAAGGCCATCACCAGCATCACACATAGTGCAAGTCCGGTTCGCATCTTCATTTTAGCCATACCTCGAGGCGAAAGCTCGAATCCAAAGGACACGTCGAGTCTCTTTTTCGAGTCTGCTGTTCACTCGTTCCACGGCCGATCGCTGAAAGAAGGGTGCCCGTTAACGAACCGGAAGGAGGACACGATCCAATCCGTTCCGTCAGTAAAATCTACGATTCGCGAATGGTTGCGGGAAGTGGAACGAGAGTCGAAAGGGTGTATGGACGGGCACCACCACCAGACCGGAACCGTCCAGCCGACGCAAGTAGTAGTGACTCCCCCGCACATGGGTTACGGTGAAGCCAGCTCGTTCCAGGGCCCGCACCACCGCCTTCCCGCTCACTCTTGGCATCCGGGTCAGGGCGCAGTCACCTCTATCTCCACGAGTTCAGGGACATGCTGTGACGTTGGCAAGGGGAGGTTTTCCTTCTCCGCAGCCTCCAGGTAGCCTAAGATCGCTTCTCGAGTCCGTTCCAGGGCTTCCTCCCGGGTGTCGCCATAGGTAGACAGCCAATCTAAGTCGGGAACGTACGTGACCCACACATTGTCTTCGGTGTCCCATTCGATCAGCACCTTAAAGCGCAGTAGGTTCATGTTCCCCACTCCTTGTTCGGTATTCTCACAACGCCACCAATGAAAAAGTGATGAGATTCTTGTTCAGCGTTTTAGCCAGATCCGCTACATCTACAGCGCCGTTGCCGACGTAAAGAACCTTTGTCAGCTCCAGCAACGCGTGTTTACCGGAGGACAAGGCCTCTGTCTGTACGGAGTCCAGACGAGCCACTCCGTGGCGGAAGTCCAGCTTTGATCGAACGGCGTTCCACAAGCTTAATGTGGCCGTACAAAGATAAAACTTCGTACCGTATCCTTGTGCAGTCGAAGATACTGTGCCACTTCTTCAACCGTTAGAAACTTCAACATCACAACCTCTATTCACAAGTTTAGCATGCTTTTCGTGCTTTTAAAAGGCAAACATTTTGTTTTCCGGACGCGAGTGTGATAAATTATTTTAAGTTCCGATAATATAATCTTCTTATTGCCATGACGGACTGCTTTGGGCAGAGTTATAAAGATAAAGAAAACATAAAAGATAATACGAATTTTCCAGAAAAAGATTCTGCACCTCAAGAAAAGTCTTCGGTTCCTGAAACAGGGGCCGTTCCGGTCAATAAAATTCCCATCACCGCAAGTTTCGCCTATTCTCTTGCACTCACGTCGGACGGCTCCGTTTATTTGTAAGGGTATGGCCGTCCGATTCAGCGGCAGACGTGATTAAGGAAATCAAGGGAATCTCATCACACCACTTGCGTAAGGAATTCCCCACCTTCTCAAATTGCCGTCCATGTGGACAAGGAGTTATTTCAGCGCCACAGCAGGAAACGTGTCAAGCGAAGCGATTAAAAATATATCGAAGCTCAAAAGGGGGTGTAGGCATGGCGAAAGCTACAAAAACAATCTCAGGCACTCGCATGCGACGATCCTTCTCACCCGCGGATGGCACTCCCCTGCGGCCCCGCAAGGATCGGCATGTTATGATGTTCCTTCTCACCCGCGGATGGCACCCAAAGGTCGTTCAGGAACGGCTTGGTCACTCCTATATTCAGTTCACCCTTGATACATACTCGCACGTCATATCCAGTTTGCAGGACCAGCTGGTTAATGCAACTTTAAATACATTCCTCTATGTCGGCGAAATGTCGGCAAACGGCCAAAAAAGACCATACCCTCAGGGGGCATGGCCTGCAAAGCCAGTAAAATACACAGTATGTATGGCGGTCCCGAGAGGACTCGAACCTCCGACCCACAGTTTAGGAAACTGCGGCTCTATCCAACTGAGCTACGGGACCAGGTACGCGCACAGGTATGAGCTCAAATAAAAATACGTGACTTATTATGAATGAATGTATGAACAAAGGTGTTTATAAAAAAGCATTTATCACCTCACAGACGTTTCGAAAACGAAAAAAGCTAGTGATATTATAGCATGCCCATCGGATTCTTTTCAATCTCCTTCGCCTTGTGCAGGTGATTCACTTGTGCAGAGCGTTCCATTTGTGCAGAGCGTTCCACCCCATCCCCGTTCCGAATCGTTCACCTATATCAACTTGGACTCCTACTTTTTTACGTTACTCGCCTGAACGACGCTAGCTACTGATCATTCATAAATCCATCTCATGAATCCAACTCAATGAATCCATCATCGCCTTGAACAGTTATAAATGAACAGTTATACTTGAACAGTTATAATGGATCAGTTGAAAAAAAACGTCCGGGATAGATAGACGGGTGGTGCCGGTTGCTATCCTCAAGATGGAATGCGCGTGCGACCACCCATGTACGGCACGAGTGCCTCAGGAATGCGGATCGAGCCATCTTCTTGCTGGTGATTTTCTAAAAGTGCAATTAAAATGCGCGGAGATGCAATTGCCGTATTGTTGAGCGTATGCGCATATTGGAGCGTGCCATCGGCCTGACGGTAACGTAATTTGAGTCGCCTGGCCTGAAAATCATGGAAGGTCGAACAAGAATGCGTCTCACCATAGGCACCGCGCGAGGGCATCCATGTTTCAATGTCATGTTTGCGCACCTGACCTTGACCCATATCGCCCGTACACACTTGTACGACGCGGTATGGAAGTTCTAACATCTGTAAGATCGTCTCGGCGTTTTCCAATAGTTCAGCGTGTAGTTTGGCTGAACGTTCTACATCATTGGGAGCGATGATCACCTGCTCAACTTTACTGAACTGGTGCACACGGTAAAGCCCAAATACATCGCGCCCGGCAGACCCCACTTCCCGGCGAAAACTTTCAGAGATACCCGCATAACGCTTTGGGAGATCGCTCTCTTCCAATATTTCATCATAATGATAGGCGGCGAGTGAGACTTCAGCTGTACCGATCAAATATTTATCATCTTTTTCACAATGATACGTCTGTTCCTCGCCCAGAGGAAAATACCCGGTTCCTTCCAAAGCAAAACCGTTCACTAAAACCGGTACAACCATATTCGTAAAACCTTTTTGTTCAAGCACATCTAGGGCAAGCGAGAGAACTGCTCGATGTATCCGCGCCCCATCGCCGATTAAATAATACGATCGGCTTCCGGCTACTTTTGCCCCGCGCACGGTGTCTACCATGCCCCAACGTACCATGAGTTCCATATGGTTTTTAGGAGGGAAAGAAAACTGAGGGATCTCGCCTTTCCGTTTGATCTCGACATTGTCTTCCTCTGAGGTACCGATCGGTGTATCCGCACTCGGTACGGCAGGGACACGGAGCATGAGTGCACGATAAAGCGTAAGTACAGACTCAAGTTCTTGTTCCAAAGACTTGATTTTAGCACCAAGCGCACGTGTTTCTTCAATCAGCGCTTTTTTTTCTTCACCCGTTAAATGTTTAACGCGATCCGAATTGATATTGCGTTTATGTTTTAACTGTTCCACGGTCTGAATGAGCTCGCGCCTTTTTTCATCCAGTTCAAGTAGCTCATCGATGTCTACGTCGATATTTTTATCCCTTGCTGCGCGTTTGACGTCATCGACGTGCTCGCGGATATATACGATATCTAACACCGAGACGACGCCCCTTTACTCGATCGATACGTTTGGTCCGATCATGACGTTTTATTAAACCGATCCATTTCATTCAATCGTGATAATTCGTCTAACCGTGACGTGAACGGTTCATCAACAAATAACGCAAAAAATATTCATGAATACGATAGTCACCGGAAAGTTCAGGTGAAAACACGGTGTAAAAGAACTGCTTTTCCCAGAAAACGACTGGATGATCCCGCCATTTTGCAAGAATATGCATCGTAGGCCGGGGAGCGTGACTGACCCACTGAACAAACGGTGCATGATAATCACAAGCGATACGGGCGATGGAAAGCGTCTCCCAGAACGGATGAAACCATCGCCCACGGTGTTTTCCGGTAGATGACCTGCCTTCGATAAGCGATGATTTTAACCGTCGGAAGAGCGCTTTTTCGTCCAGTAACGTTCCATCGGCAATGAGGGCCGTTGCTTGCCCTGTCATCCAAAGTGGTTTTTCCGCCTGCATGTACGAAAGAATGGCTTCTTCCCAGTCCGGAAGAGTGATAAAGCGTCTTAGAGCTGAGGCTGGTGCACTGGGTATGATAAGCGCATCGAGCGTAGCAAGCCGAGAGGCATTTTGAACCCATTCCACTTCCACAGTGATAGAAGGGGTATCGGCGGTTTGAATAAGATTGTGAACTATGGCCCCATGTTGCGCACATGTTCCAATGCACGGGAAGATCCCCAGCCGCATCATGTGCATGACGGGTTTACACTCCGCGTTTTGCTAAGCGTTCATGCTCTTCTAAGGCTTCCATAGCAATACCGCGCATCGGTTCGCCGAGCCCCTTGGAAAGTTCTGCAAGACGTTCATAATCTTGATAATGGGTAACGGCTTCCACAATCGCCCGGGCAAATTTTTCCGGATTTTCCGATTTGAAAATACCGGAACCGACAAACACCCCGTCTGCCCCTAAATGGCGCATGAGTGCAGCATCCGCTGGGGTAGCCACGCCGCCGGCCGCAAAATTCACCACCGGAAGCTTGCCGTGTTCATGCACATATGTGAGGAGGTCAAAAGGGACACCAAGCCGTTTTGCTTCGACCATCAGTTCATCCTGAGCCATACTTTTCACTTTGCGAATCTCAGCCATCACCGTGCGCATATGACGAACGGCTTCGACGATATTCCCCGTACCCGCTTCACCTTTCGTACGAATCATAGCCGAGCCTTCTCCAATACGCCTAAGCGCTTCACCCAGATCCCGGGCCCCGTTGACAAACGGAACGGAAAAATCGTGTTTGTCGATATGGTAGACATCATCAGCTGGTGTGAGGACTTCACTTTCGTCGATAAAGTCAATGCCCAATGCTTCTAAAATGCGCGCTTCAACAATATGACCGATGCGTACCTTGGCCATCACGGGAATGGAGACTGCCTTTCTCACCTCTTCGATGACCCGCGGGTCGGCCATACGGGCCACGCCGCCTGCCGCGCGAATATCTGCAGGAACGCGCTCCAGCGCCATGACCGCGACAGCCCCAGCAGCTTCTGCGATTTTTGCTTGTTCTGCATTGACGACATCCATGATGACACCGCCGGCATTGAGCCAAGCGATTTTGTCTTTTAACCGATGCTCCATCATGTCATCCCCCTTTGCTAACGATTTATTGTACCATATTCTTGACTTAAGAGGAAACTTTTATTTTCCGAACCAGCCACCGATCGCCTGCATAATGCTATTCCAAAGATCGGCGATAAACGATCCAATGGCCCGAAAAAAGAGCGCGATGGGACTAGCCCGTTCTACATCTTCACGACTGACAAGGGCGACTTCGGGCCCGCTGTTTTCTCCCATGCCCTGTTCGAGGATCAGTGGATAGCGATGATGTTTGAGTTGAACGTAGCCGAGGACGGTCCCTGCCTTAAGCGGTGCTACGGCTTTGTCCGCATCCAGCGTCACGGAAAACATATCCGCCGTCACATCGATCGTCTCGCCTTTCGGCCACATCACATGCAGCGCTGCATCGGTCACGAGCGACACATCCTTCCTTTTGCCGCCGGACACTTTGAGTGTCTCATATCCCGGGACAACGTCACCGTGACTTAACACCTGAACCCGGCTAAAGTTATTAAAACCGTAATCGAAAAGACGCCGAACATTGGTAAAACGCTCATCTTCGCTTTCTGCACCGATGATCACGGCGACAAGACGCATATCGCCGCGTTTGGCGGTAGCCGTAATCGACCATTTGGCGGCACTCGTATGCCCCGTTTTAAGACCATCGGCACCTTCATAATAAAACGGCATCCCCGGTAAAAGCTTGTTCCAGTTGAGCATGTTGACCGGATTTTTTTCTCCTTCCCGAAAAACAGCCTTGGGCGTCGCTGTAAATTCGGTTACCTCAGGAAAATCCGTTATGAGGTGCCAGCCGAGAATCGCTGCATCGCGCGCCGACATCATCTGCTCCCCTTCAATATTGGGCCGATACGGACCGAGATCATCTTCCGGATAACCGCTCGAAGTCACAAAATGCGTATGTTCCATACCAAATGCACGCGCTTTTTCATTCATCATTTGCACAAACGCCGTTTCCGAACCGGCGATGTACTCGGCAAGCATGGCCGTCGCGTCGTTAGCAGAATAAATGGCCATTGCTGCAAAAAGTTCACGAACCGTTCGTTCTTCGCCCTGATTGATAAAGACGCGTGAACCTTTATCTTTTCCCAGGAAATAAACATAGTCGCTGGCGACGACACGATCGTCCCAATGAATCTTACCGTTTTTGATCGACTCTAATACGAGATATTCGGCCATCATTTTCGTCATACTGGCAGGCGGATAAGGCGTATCCGGATCCTGCGCATAAAGAATCTGGCCTGTCTCTGTTTCCATCAGAATAGCCGCCCGAACATTTAAATCGAGCCCCGGAGCATCCTCCGCCCGTGCAACCGAAGGAACATCAAACAAAAGCAGTGCGAATAAAATCAAAGCGTACAGGATACGTTTAAATAAAGATAAAAAAGATTGGTGCATGCGCTCCCATCCTCTTTCTATCGCTTGTCCGATTATGCGCTTCCCAGCCTGTGTAGAACGAATCGTATCCACAATAAACGAATCATCAAGGACATCTTAGCCCCGGCTGTAGTTCGGTGCTTCTTTTGTCATCTGAATGTCGTGGGGATGGCTTTCCACGAGCGAGGCGTGGGTGATGCGGATAAAAGACGTTTCGTTTTTTAGGCAGTCAATCGTCGGGCAGCCCACATACCCCATGCCGGATCGAAGACCGCCGACCAACTGATAGAGCACTTCGCTGACCGGTCCTTTGTACGGCACGCGCCCTTCTACACCTTCCGGTACAAACTTAGACGCACCGCTTTGAAAATAACGCTCTGCACCCCCGGCACGCATCGCTCCCAGTGAACCCATGCCGCGATAAACCTTATACCGGCGACCCTGATATATCTCTTCTTCTCCAGGAGCTTCAATCGTTCCCGCTAAAAGTGAACCGAGCATCACGGCATCGGCCCCGGCGGCAAGCGCCTTGGTAATGTCACCGGAATATTTGATACCACCGTCGGCAATGATCGTCACCCCGCGTTCCCGCGCTGCCAGGTAAGCATCGTAAATCGCTGTAACCTGCGGCACGCCAACGCCTGCGACGACCCGTGTCGTGCAGATCGAACCCGGTCCTACCCCAACTTTGACCGTACTCGCCCCTGCTTCGATGAGGGCTTCCGTACCTTCACGCGTTGCCACGTTCCCAGCAATGATCGGTACATGTTTATAGAGTTTGCGCAAATTCCGCACTGTCTCTATGACCGCGCGGGCCTGACCGTGCGCTGTATCGACAACGAGTGCGTCAACCTGGGCAGCGATAAGCGCTTCGGCACGTTCCATAGCTGCCCCGCCAACGCCGACTGCTGCCCCGACGAGCAGTCGCCCGCTTTCATCTTTGGCTGCTTGCGGATACTCGATGGCTTTTTCAATATCTTTAATGGTGATGAGCCCTTTTAAAAATCCTTCTTTATCGACAAGGGGTAACTTTTCAATTTTATGTTGCCTTAAAATCGCTTCCGCTTCTTCCAGTGTCGTCCCAACCGATGCTGTAATGAGCTTTTCTTTGGTCATCACCTCACGGATCGGCCGGTCTAAATCACGCTCAAAGCGCACATCGCGGTTGGTGATGATCCCGATCAGTCGGCCAGCATCATCAACGATTGGCACACCAGAGATGCGATATTTGCTCATCAATGCTTCAGCATCGCGTACGGTATCATCCGGCAATAAGGAGAAAGGATTGGTAATCACACCACTTTCCGAACGTTTCACGCGATCGACTTCTTCCGCCTGCCGATCGATCGTCATATTTTTATGAATGATGCCGAGCCCACCTTCACGAGCCATGGCAATGGCCATCGCCGATTCGGTAACGGTATCCATCGCTGCGCTCAAAATCGGAATGCTCAACATAAGGCCCGGGGCCAGCTCCGTTTTGGTACTCACTTCACTCGGTAAAACGTTTGAAGCGCGCGGGATGAGAAGCACATCGTCAAAGGTTAAACCTTCCCGGGCAAACTTCTCTTGCATCATCCAACCTCCTTTATCGTCTGCAATTGTTCGTTGATCCACAGCATGCTCTTTTTATTGTTTTTAAACGCACAACTTCCAAGTTAAGAGCAGTGTATCGAAGGGTGCTCGAAAGCTCGAGTGAACTCGTGCGGTATATCAGTCTTCCAAGTTAAGAGCAGTGTATCAAAGGGACGCTCGAGCGTCAAGGAAAGCATCTGGTGGTCGAAACATGGTAAAAATTCAGTTTGATTGAGGTCGGTTGATGATGAAACCTTTTACGAGTCCATCCGTTGACTGGTTAAGAAGTGAGCCTTTTATTCTCAGGCGACTGAAAGATGCGTACCGTGATATACCAGAAAAAGAACGCCTCATATGCGCTTATCGGCGTGCACCACAGGCACGGCACTGGTTTGAACAATCCCAGACCTTGTATGCGGAGAGCAAAAACGTCGGCTGGTATGCCAAGCCGACGCTCCTTTATTATGCCGCCTATGCGCTTATGCGCTTATGGTTGCTTTTTACTCGCGCGGATTATCCGAAACGTCAGGAAGAACTCGCCCATGGTTTAGCCGTCAAAAAGCTCAAACCCAAGCGTTTTGTCTTATGCGATGACACCATCCGGGTTAAACACGAGGGGACTTTTCCCCTGTACAGTGCGAGCCGTTATCAATACAAATCTGCAGGTGAAAATTGGAAAGTCGCCGAACTTTTAGAGTTCATCCAAAAGCATGAGAGAAGCGACCGGAAAGTGGCGCTTAAGACAGGCATACCCGTGCTTTTACCGCACCTCATCTTCCTGTATTATACGAGTCACCTCAGCCGTTATGATAGCGAGCGCTGGATGCAAGTCCTAAGTCAAGAAGAAGAAAGCTCTCTGTATGTCTATATTTTTTTTGAGCGGCTTATCCCGGGCGTCTTTCATGATTTATTAACACCGTTTTATCGTGCGTCTGATCGATGATCGGTCTATGTTTTTCTCGACTATGTTCTTCGGCATATGTGCGTAGGCATACGGTCAAAGCTGCCGTCAACGAAGCCCGTAAATACGGTGTCACGAAATAAAAATGACGGAAACCGTACCGACTATAGGCGGTTTTGGCCAGCGTGCAGGCGTGCTGGACGCCGAACTGCCGGGCGTCATCCCCGGTGAGCGACTGAAAAGACTCGACAACGCTTTGACTTAAGTGGACACCCGGAATCGTTTGAATAAAACGGGCATTATCATACGAGATGATCGGCATGAGCCCGAGATAGACAGGTAAAGAGGTAGGGAACGTCTCGTTATCGCGAATAGTTGCAATATTATTCATACTTTCCTCATCATACACCGGTTGCGAAAAAAAGTACTCCGCCCCACACTCGTATTTTTTCATAAGCCGTTTGAGCATGACGTCATGCTGTTTACGCAAGTTTAAGGCACCACCGAAACGTAGGTGAACGGGTTCTTTAAGCGGACGGTCAAAAAAATCTACACCTGCGCGAAGACGTTTGACTCGTTCCATGAGACCGAGCGAATCTGTCTCGAATACACCTTTCCCTGTCGGATGGTCGCCAACTTTCATACTATCTCCGCTTACGATCAAAAGATCTCGAACACCTTGCGCATACAAGCCAAAGATCGTCGACTGTTGTGCCAGAAGGTTGCGATCGCGCGCACTGATGTGCACAATGACCGGCATATCCAAACGCTCTTTGAGTAAGAAAGAAGCCGCCAGAGCCGCTACTCTGGACTGGGCTAGTGCATTATCCGCAATCGTTATGGCATCGACGCCGGCCGCTTGAAGGCGTCGCGCCGCATCCAAATATCGGTTTAAATCCGGCTCACGCGGTGGATCGAGTTCAACGACGATATGGACACGCTGCATGGTTGCTCTCCCTTCTCTATGTGTAAAATAAAAACCCCGCTTCCTTAAGAAGAGGGGTTGTTTGTACCGCTCTTCTTATCTCTCAAGGCAGCGAATCGTCGCATACCTTGCAGGAATTAGCACCTTTTTTACGTCTTCTGACGTAAACGGTTGCTGGGCGTCATCGGGCCAGTCCCTCAGCCACTCTGGATAAGAAGGTTGTGCATACTCAATTTACATTTCGTTTAGGCGGGTGAGATTTCTTTCAGAATGAGGTTAAAGTTTAGGCGGTTTTACCTATTGTACCATAACTGTTGCATCTGACAAGAGGCTATATTTGAACAAAACGTGACAACAAGACATATCCAACACTTCCCCACGTTCTGCCCATGATCGTCTAACTAAAATCTTCTACTATTCATCTTCTTCTCATAAGCTATTCATGCGCTGTTCATGATCTTCTAGCCATCATCTTGAAAACGTGATGCATCCTATTTTTGATCATGCATTGTTTGAACTTCTGGTAGCCCATTTTGAAACACCGTTTTGTCATAATCATTGCGCGGATCCCATAAGAGAAAAGAGTCGATGCCAAGTTCCATCCCCGCGCGAATCTGAGCCAGGATGGCCTCCTGGTCGTATCGCATCCACTGCCCTTTAGGTAAATAGCTGGCCGTAAACGCTTGGTACCACGGCCGGATCACAGCCGGATGCTCTCCCGCTTCGCGCATCAGGGCATCTTTTTTAAGCGCATCGAGCAGCCCGTAATGGATGATTTCATAAGGCTTTACATCCGGGACTTTTTGTCCGTATGAGTATGGCGCATAATGCGAGGGATACATCATCGGTGAGATGTAGTCGACATAACGCGAAATTTTATCCCACGTTTGACCGATGCCCATATCATCTTGCACCGTCGTAACGAGACCGAACACATCCGCGGACAGAAACACCGGATACGGCTCGAGTGCGTCGCGCACATAATCGATGTAGTGCATGATGGCTTCATCTTTCGTCCAACCTTGAGCGTTGGCATAGCGCACTTCGGCATCAACTTTTTTTCCGTTTTCCGGGAAACGGACATAATCGAGCTGCACTTCGCGAAACCCTTTTCGGGCTACTTCTCTCGCCACATCCGCGTTATACGCCCAGACGCTTTCCTGATAAGGATCGATCCAGCGCACACCTTTGTTATCGGTGTACACCCCACCCGTTTTACGAGTTAAGGCGAGATTCGGTTTGGCATCGGCGAGATGCGGATCTTTAAACGATACAAGACGAGCGATCGTATACACGTTTTTTTCGTGCAGACGTTCCAAAAGCCCGTCGATATCAGCTATATAACGGCGTGCATCGCTTTTCGTCTCATGCGCCAGCGGAACATTCGTCCGGTAGGTGATCTCGCCCCGATCTTCTTTCACATCAATGACGACTGCATTGATGACACCTTGATCGAAAAGAGAGAAAATATCGTCCATACGGCTTCCGCCCGCCGTCCAGCCTGTCACATATACGCCGCGGACGGTATAAGGGATTTTCATGCGGCGGATCGATTCATAACTTGTCCCGTAAAAAGTACTTTCTAAAAAAAGCGTATGCGCGCGACGGTCGTCTTCTTCTTGAGGCGCCGAACGGGGAAGAAGTGTCGAATGAGACGCATTCCCCCCCTCACCGATAGCGAGAACCGAACGGGGGAAGCCGCTGAATGGGACAAACATAAAAATCGATACAAGCATCATGACCGGTATAATAACACGAAGCTGACGCACTTTATGCATATCCGGCCCCCCTTTTCTGACCTGATATGTGATTTAGCTCTCATCCCTAGCATCCAGACAAATACGCGCGATTTCCGATAAAGAAAGGGGCGGCTTCCCCTCCGTATCCGACGGATACCACGGATCTTGCCAGGACGATGGTTTTTGGACAGATAAGATTGCACCATCCCGAAAGCGCACGGTTACGATAGGCGGTAAAGCCTGAAAGGCACGTTCCAAAACTTCGAAAAGGGCCGGATCGTACAGATGGCGTTTTGCTCCCCCCAACTCTATAAGCACTTCACCCAGTGTTTTGGCCGGACGATACGGTCTCGGCGTGAGTGCCGCATGGATGCTATCCGCATAGGCGACCATATTCGTGACGAGCGGTAACCGATCATCTGTAAGACGCAGCGGGTAACCGCTGCCGTCGAACCGTTCGTGATGGGCGAGAACGGCGGCAAGCGTTTCTTTCGTAAGACCAACCTGCGCTTTCAAGCGCTCAAAGCTCAAACTCACATGCGTCTCCATCGTCTTCCGCATCGCTTCGGTATACGTTTCGCGATGCCAGAAGACAGACGGTGGAAGGCGCCACATCCCGATATCGGCAAGCAGCCCGGCCAGTGCCAAGCGCTCTTTGAGTTTGTCCGAAAAGCCGAGCTGCGTTGCAAAATAAAACGTAAGGCGCGCCGTGTAGAGCGCATGTTCTGCTAAATACGCTTCCATGTCCACGACCGGGCGCTTCCGAAGCGGCGGCAGAAGTGTAAAAAATTGCGTGGTCGGGGAGGGCGCACCTTGCCATGCCCGGATCATCTCTAACAACGTTGCAATAGGCAAGGGCCCGGTGTGCACGTGTTCTTTGAGCGTTTGTTTAAACCGCTGTATTTCGTCGGGGGGAAATATGTGCGCGCTTCCGCAGGGGGAGAGATCGGTTCGTTCGTCACCTTTTAAGCTTCCCCTGCTGTCTCCTTTCAAACTTCCCCGCATATCACTTTTTTCTTCAGCGTACACATCGACGGCTTGAATTTGAAAGGCGCGCAAAAAATCGATATCAAACGCTGTTAGAGTTTGATCTTTCGCATAAAGTAGATCGCCATCGGGAAGCCGTACGGCCTGACGTAAGCGGCGTCCGATGAGATGGGGTCCGACCTTTTCCACCGCTCCTCCTCCTCGTACAGCGTGACACGCGCCCGTGTATTTTTTAGTCGCCTTCATCTTCTTGCGGCGCATGAGCAATCGCCGCTACCAGATCACCCTCATCCATGCGGATTAAGCGCACCCCTTGCGTCACGCGACCGAGAACGCTGATATCGCGAACAGGAATGCGGATAAGCACGCCGTTTTCACTGATGATCATCACTTCATCCTCTTCTTTCACGATGGCAAGTCCGGCCAGTGCACCGACTTTATCCGTCAGCTGGAACGCTTTAATTCCTTTCCCCCCGCGGCTTTGCAGGCGATATTCCTCGATCGGTGTACGCTTTCCGAATCCGAGACGCGTCACGGTGAGCACGTAATGGTCGGGCTTGACCTCATCTGCACCGATCACTTCATCGCCTGAAGATAAATCGATCCCCCGCACGCCACTAGCCGTTCGCCCCATCGGACGCACGTCCTCCTCTTTAAAACGAATGGCAAAACCCTTGCGCGTTCCTAGGATCATCTCGCCTGCGCCACGCGTCAGACGCACGCTAATGAGCTCATCGTCTTCGCGCAGCGTGAGCGCTAGTAGACCGACGCGGCGAATGCTCATAAATTCGCTTAGCGCCGTGCGTTTAACCATCCCTTGCTTGGTAACGAAGAACAAATAGCGATCGGGATTAAAATCTTGCACATCGATCATCGTCTGGATGCGTTCCCCGGGATCGAGTTCCAGCAAATTAACGATGGCCATGCCCTTCGCCTGCCGGCTGAAAGCTGGTATATCGTAAGCGCGCAAGCGATAGACGCGACCGCGGTTGGTAAAGAAGAGAATTGTCTGATGAGCACTCGTTGACAAGAGATGTTCGATGAAATCGTCTGCACCGAGCCCCACGCCCTGCACACCGCGACCACCACGCCGCTGCGCCTTGTATTCGGAAGCGTTCACCCGTTTGATATACCCATGATGGGAAAGGCTGATGACGACCGCCTCATCGTCGATCAAGTCATCCATGGAAAAACTCCCATCAGCTTCTACGATATGCGTACGTCGCGCGTCGCGGAATGCATCTTGCACTTCTTGAAGCTCCTTACGAATCACCGCTTTTAACGCATCCGGATCGGCGAGAATGCGCTCATACTCGGTAATATTTTGGGCGAGCTCCGCTTCTTCTTGCAGCAACCGTTCGATGGAAAGCCCCGTGAGCTGCTCCAGGCGCATCTCTAAAATGGCATCGGCTTGCGCTTCGGTAAAGCCCATCGGATAGGCCTTGCCGTCGATCGTAAAGACTTCTTGCATGAGGTTTTGCCGGGCTTCTTTCCGATCGCGGGCAGAGCGGATCGGACCGTGCCGGTCGACCAACGCATCGACGATATCGATGGCTTTTTTCAAACCGTCGATGATATGCTTGCGCGCGCTCGCTTTGTCCAGATCGTGGGCGGTGCGCCGCCTGACGACCGTTTTTTGATGGTCTAAATAAGCCTTGAGCATCGCTTTTAAAGAGAGAACTTCCGGTCTGCCATCGACGAGTGCGAGCATAATGACGCCGAACGTCGTCTGCATTTGCGTGTGTTTGTATAAATTGTTTAAAAGAACGTGCGGATTCGTATCGCGGCGTACTTCGATGACGATGCGCATCCCTTCGCGGTCCGATTCATCACGCAAATCGGTAATGCCGTCGAGTTTTTTATCGCGCACGAGCTCGGCGATTTTCTCAATCAAGCGCGCCTTATTCACCTGATACGGAAGTTCGGTTGCGATGATCCGAAAGCGCCCCCCGCTCATCGGTTCAACCTCTGTACGCGCGCGGACGATGATCGATCCCCGGCCAGTCGTGTACGCCTTTTCAATTCCGTCACGCCCTAGAATGATCCCGCCGGTCGGAAAATCCGGACCTGGAATTTTTTTTATGATCGCTTCATCCGATGCATCTTCGTCATCAAGCAAAACGAACAGTGCATCGATCAGTTCGGAGAGATTATGCGGGGGAATGTTCGTCGCCATCCCTACGGCAATCCCGCTCGCACCGTTTGCTAAAAGCTGAGGAAAGCGCGCCGGGAGGACAGTCGGTTCTTTCTCTGAGCCGTCGTAGTTATCCTGAAAATCGACGGTGTCTTTTTTAATATCCCTGAGCATTTGCATGGCGATGGGTGCAAGCCGCGCCTCGGTATACCGCATGGCTGCCGGGGCATCACCGTCGACTGAACCGAAGTTCCCCTGGCCGTCGACGAGCGGATAGCGGTAAGAAAAATCTTGCGCCATCCGCACCATCGTCTCGTAGACGGCAGCATCGCCATGGGGATGGTACTTGGCGATCACCCCGCCGACGATATGGGCTGATTTTTTTTGCGGCCGATCAGGTGTCATGCCTTCTTGGAGCATCGCATACAATATGCGCCGGTGCACCGGTTTTAGCCCGTCGCGCACATCCGGAAGGGCCCGGGAGACGATGACGCTCATCGCATAATCGATAAACGACGATTTCATCTCCTGGCTAATCCCTACGACTTTTTGTTCATCGAGCATAGGTCAAAATCCTCCTTAAACCCTTGGCATGATCGTGCATCGATCGTCTCTTAACCTTCATCAATCATGGATGGTCTTAAATATCGAGGTTACGAACATAACGGGCATGTTCGGCAATGAACTTCCGCCGCGGCTCGACCCGCTCACCCATGAGAATATCAAAGGTTCGTTCTGCTTCCTTGGCATCGTCTAGTTGCACTTGAAGCAAGAGGCGCGACGCCGGATTCATCGTCGTCTCCCAGAGCTGATCCGGATTCATCTCACCGAGCCCTTTGTAACGCTGAATGACGATCTCCCCGCGACCGGTAAACATTTTTTTGACCCGCTCCAAATCGTCATCGTCATAAGCATAAAGCACCTTTTTTCCCTGGCTTACGCGATAGAGCGGCGGCTGAGCAATGTAAATATGCCCAGCTTCCAGAAGCGGTCGCATATAACGGTAAAAAAAGGTAAGGAGAAGCGTGCGAATGTGACTACCGTCGACATCTGCGTCAGTCATAATGATAATCTTATGATACCTGAGTTTTTGAAGATCGATGTTCGTATCCATGCCTGTGCCTATAGCCGTGATGAGGGCGCGAATTTCTTCGTTGCCCAAAATTTTATCCAGCCGCGCTTTTTCCACGTTAATAATTTTACCACGGAGCGGCAGGATGGCCTGAAAATGACGATCGCGCCCCGATTTTGCCGAACCTCCAGCAGAGTCACCCTCCACGATGAACAGTTCGGATGCCCGTGCATCGCGACTGCTACAGTCGGCGAGTTTACCGGGAAGCGCGCTTACTTCTAGCGCATTTTTGCGCCGCGTAAGCTCCCGCGCTCGACGCGCTGCTTCCCGGGCGCGTGCTGCAAGAATCGCTTTGTCCACGATGCGTCTTGCAACAGATGGATTTTCTTCCAGGAAACGAGAAAGAACGTCAGTGATGAAGCTTTCTACAGCCGTTTTTGCTTCACTGTTCCCGAGCTTTGTCTTCGTTTGACCTTCAAACTGCGGCTCGACAATGCGGATGCTTAAGATCGCGACCAGACCTTCGCGCACGTCGTCCCCACTTAAGTTGCTCTCACTATCTTTAAGCAACTGAAACTTACGGGCATAGTCGTTGATCACTCGGGTCAGCGCTGCTTTCAATCCAGCTTCGTGGGTGCCACCCTCATGCGTCGGGATGTTATTGACATAAGAATGTAAAACGGTTTGATACGTATTCGTGTAGACGAGCGAGATATCGATTTCGATCGTCTCTTTTTTTCCACTAAAGGAAAGCGGCGCATGGAGATATGTCTCTTCATCGGAGAGATGCTTTAGATACTCACTCAAGCCCCCTTCATAGTAAAACGTCTCCCGCCGATTATTTCTTTCATCGTTCAAGACAAGGGTAATACCGCGGTTTAAAAAAGCGAGCTCCTCTAACCGTTCGCGTAAAATCTTCTCATCAAAGGTCGTCGTCTCCGTAAAGATCTCATCATCCGGTAAAAACGTAATTTTCGAACCGTGTTCTTCCGGCGGGATACGCCCGATCACTTCTAACGGTCCGAGCGGTTCACCACGGGAAAACGTCTGCCGGTAAAGATGACCGTCTTTTTTAACTTCGGCCTCCAGAAATTTCGATAAGGCGTTTACGACGGAAACGCCCACACCGTGCAAACCGCCCGATACTTTGTAACCTCCGCCGCCGAATTTTCCCCCAGCATGAAGGAGGGTAAGCACGGTCTCCAGCGTCGATTTTCCGGTTTGCGGATGAATGTCGACGGGAATACCACGCCCATTGTCCGCAACGCTTATGCGTCCGTCGGCGTAAAGCGTCACGTCAATGTGATCGGCATAACCGTTCATCGCTTCGTCGATGGCATTGTCCACGACTTCCCAGACGAGATGATGCAACCCGCGGCTACCGGTCGAACCGATGTACATCCCCGGTCGCCGGCGTACAGCTTCCAAACCTTCCAGGACCTGAATGTCACTGGCCGTGTATGCAACCGATTGTGCTTCTTGCTTTGCCATTCAGATGCCTCCTTTTATTCAACACGCCTCACCCGGCCCCGGGTAACAGTATAAACCGAAGCATCTTTCAACTTTCCTAAATACTGGAAAGATGCCGTCGTAATAAAAGACTGTTCGCTTTTCTTGACCAGTTGGACGAGCATACCGGATCGTTCATCGTCAAGTTCCGAAAAGACATCATCGAGTAATACAAGCGGAACTTCACCGCTTTCCTGAACGATCGTCTCCACTTCGGCAAGTTTGATGGCGAGTGCAATCGACCGTTTTTGCCCCTGCGATGCGACGACATCCGCCGGGCGTCCGTTTAAAAAAAATAGGAGATCATCGCGATGCGGGCCTACCGTCGTATGTCCTTGCTGTCTGTCCAGCTCTCTTCTCTGGTAGAAGACTTGCCGTAGTTGTTCTTTCAGTTGTTGCAAGAATGCGCGTTCCACTAGCGGATCGGGGGGAACGGATGCTTCTTGGAGTTCCGGAAGACCCTCCGCGCGATACATGAGCGAAAGTGTTTCTTTGTTTTGCGAAAGCGTCCCATACGCTTTTTCACCGTACGTTTTTAGATGCATTATAAACGATTTTCGCGCCGCAATGATGTAAGCGGCGCTTTCACTTAACAGGTCGTCCCAGCCGTCTAACAGGCGTTCCAGTTCACTGGACGTTTGGGGTTGTTTTAATAACTGGTTTCGCCTTACCAATAGTTTATTATACCTGTTTAAATGATACAAATAAAGCGGCTTCAGCTGCCCGATCAGTGTGTCTAAAAGGCGCCTCCGAAAACGCGGCGATCCACCGACGATCTGTAAGTCTTCTGGAACGAAGAGCACGATTTTAAGAAGACCGACGAAATCCATGAGCCGCTCGATTCGCATTTCATTGGCAAAAGCTTGTTTGCTACCGTGGATATACGTAAGCGTAAGCGTTTGAAGTGTGCTTTTTCCATTTACCCAGCCGCGAACGGTCGCTTCATGCTCTCCCCACGCTACCCAGCTTTTATCCCCTCCGCCACGGGGTGATTTGGCCAGGGAGAGAAGGACGAGTGCTTCTAAGAGATTGGTTTTACCGCTGCCATTTTCACCGACGAATACATTTATGCCGGGAAACAAGGGGATGCAAGTTTCGCTGTAGTTACGGAAATGTTTTAAGGAGAGCGTTTGAACGTGCACCCTTCATCCTACTTTCTATTCATGCGTAATCAGTGTGTTTTCACCGGTACGATCAAGTGGAGAATGTGATCGGCAGCTTTTTCTTTCACAACGAACGGTGAAAGTGCACCGTTAAACCAGAAAACAATACGATCTTGCTTTAAATGTTTCAAGGCATCAAGCAAATATTGACCATTAAACCAGATCGATAAGGCTTCGCCTTGAGGTGTGCTTCCAGATAGCGGTTCGCTAAAGGTGCCGAGTTCCGGATGAACGGTGTAGAGCATGATGGTGCCCTCATCTGCGGTGAGTCTTACTGTTTGGTTACGGTTGTACTGAGCGATGACGAGCGCGCGTTCTAGAGCCTGAAGAAGTGGTTCGCGATCGGTTTCGACGATTGATTTGCCTGTCTTCGGAATGATCATGCGCGTATCCGGGTAGGTGCCGTTTAAAAGGCGCAAAAACAGATCAAATGTCTGACCTTTGAGGGCGAGTGTGCGCAAATCGGTCTGCAGATAGACGGTTTCTTTTTCTTCTGATAAAAGGGCGATTATATCGGGTATATGTTTGGCGGGAAGGATAATCGGCTCTTTAAGAACGACCTCATCCGTCGTCAAGGTCATATTGGACTCGGCTAGCCGGTGCGAATCGGTGGCCGTTGCAATGAGTTTTTTTCCTTCTTGCATCAAGCGCACGCCTTTTAAAACGGGACGGCTTTCATCCCGAGAGGCTGCAAAACTCACTTTATCCAGTAATTCGCGAAATGCTTCACTTTCAAGACGTACCTCCGTACTTTCTTCAAAGGTGGGGGGGAGTGGGTATTCTTCGGGATTCATGCCGTGAATCTGATACGATAAATCACCTTGCGTGAGGGTAATGTTTTGATGATGATCAGTGGTGATCTCAAGCGAATCTGCTTTCATCCGTCGGGTTATGTCTAATAAGAGTTTGGCTGGCGCGACGACAGCACCGTCCTCTAAAATTTGCAATGTCGGTACGTCTTCTGTTTTTTCGTTGTTCGGCTTTAAGTGGTGGATGATCGTAAGTTCATGATTGGTAGCAATCATGTCGAGAGTATCGTCGTGCACTTCGATGTGTATACCGCTTAAAATGGGAATGACTGCGCGGTTGTCGATGGCTCGGGCACTTGCAGTTAGCATCTTGATAAAAAGAGGGTGTGCGAGCTTGACCTTCATGCGCTAGGCCTCCTTCAAATGCGTTCGCTTGTTTTTCATCGTTACATAGACCTTCTTTAATATTTAAAGATCGTCTTCATCATAATAGGTCTTGTGGATATGTGGAAAAATACCGTGGATAACGTTTATTTCTCGTTCTCCACCTGTGGATAAAATGCGAATAGAGTCGTGGGTGATCGTTATCCACTTGTGAATAAAGAAAGTCTTTCTTTCAGTTCGGCAATCGTTTGTTTGAGTTTCGGATCGTCGGATAATGCTTTTTGGATTTTATCGCAGGCATGGATGACCGTTGTATGATCGCGGCCGCCGAATTCTTGACCGATTTTAGGCAGGGATAGACTGGTGAGTTCGCGTGTTAAATACATGGCGATCTGCCGCGGTAAAACGATGTCTCGCTGCCTTTTTTTGCCTTTTAGATCTTCTATTCGAATAGAAAAATGATCGGAGACTGTTTTTAAAATATCAAAGACGGTTAACTGTTTATGATTGTGCGGTGAAATTAAATCTTTGAGTGCTTCTTCGGCGAGCGGAACATCGATATCGCGGTTCATCAGGGAGGCATAGGCGACAGTGCGAATGAGTGCGCCTTCCAGTTCACGAATGTTTGTGCTGACTTGAGAGGCGATATAAAGCAGCACATCATTGGGGATATCAAGCTGTTCTGCTTTTGTTTTTTTATATAAAATGGCCACGCGCGTTTCTAAATCAGGTGGTTGAATATCGGTAATGAGTCCCCATTCGAAACGTGAGCGAAGTCTTTCTTCTAATGTCGGTATTTCTTTTGGGGGACGATCGCTGGAGATGACGATTTGTTTATTTGCTTCATGTAACGTATTAAACGTATGAAAAAATTCCTCCTGTGTTTGTTCTTTGCCGGCGAGAAACTGAATATCATCGATAAGAAGAAGATCAACGCTCCGGTATTTTTGCCGGAAAACCTCTGTTCGGCTGTCACGTATGGCCCCGATAAATTCGTTTGTAAATTTTTCGGAGGATAAATAGACGACTTTAAGCTGAGGATGATGTTTACGTACATAATGACCGATGGCGTGCATCAAGTGCGTTTTGCCGAGCCCCACACCGCCATAAATAAATAAGGGATTGTACGATTTGGCTGGCCGTTCGGCGACGGCCAGTGCCGCTGCGTGTGCAAAACGGTTACCGTGACCGACGACAAATGTTTCAAAAATATATTTAGGATTGAGCGGTTCTGCTTCAGGAGCTGTTTGCATCAACGTCTGCGAAGAAGCGCTAAGGTAGGCCGGTGTTTCTGCTTGGGTTGGCGGCAATTCTTCCGGCGTTAAAAAGCGCGGTCTGAGCGGTGTGCCATGCATCTCTTCTATCATTGTTGCTAGATAGGCGATGTAATTATCTTGCAACCAGCTTTTAATAAAGGCGTTGGGTACCTTGATGAGGAGCTCGCTATTTTGAATGACATAGCCTTGTGTGTCCTGGAACCATGTTTCATAACTAGGTTTGCTCAGTCGTTTTTGCAGTTCTTCTAAAATCGTGTGCCAGATTGTCTCGGCATCTTTCGGCGATTGGTCTTGCACCTGCTTCACCTCGTTTGTTTCTACCAAAAGACACAAAGTTATGAGACTATGGGGAAAAACAGTGCACAGGTGGGGATGTAAAACCACACCGTTATCCACAGTTGTGGATAACGGTGTGGAAAATATGGTTCGTTCATCAGGCGATGTGCATCCATCATAGCAAAAAAACGCCTGTCCTTCAATGAAAGGCGCGATACCATCAAAATAATCCACATGTTGATAAAAAAAGAGCAAACAACCCTAGATCTTGTGGATAAAGTGGTGGATTGGTTGGGTATAGTGATATGCGGTCGACCCCGGTTGTGGATAGTCTGTGCTTTTATTTTTTTATTTCTTGACAGTCGCTTGTTCCCTCGATATAATGCATTAGAGTGACTCGGCTCTGGAGGGATACGTATGGCTCAACCGACATATCATCCAAATAAACGTAAACGGAAAAAAGATCATGGTTTTCGTGCACGGATGAAAACGAAAGGTGGTCGCAAGGTACTCGCCGCCCGCCGCAAAAAAGGTCGTTATGTTTTGTCTGCTTGATGCTTGAGGCCACGGGAGGGTGGCCTTTTTTGTTGTGGGAGGGTTCGCTTTGCGTCTTTTACGCTTAAAAAAAAACGAAGACTTCTCTGAAGTCATTCGAACGGGAAAATCATACGTATCACATCTGATTGTTCTATATGTAAAAAAAGTCGATGATGCCTCACCCTGCCGAGTTGGTTTTTCTGTCGGAAAAAAAGTCGGTTCTGCGGTTCGGCGAAATTATTACAAGCGCGTTTTAAGGGAAATTGTTCGCCTTCATGCTCCGCGTATACGTCCCGGCTTTGATTGCGTCGTGATAGCGCGTCCGGCGATTCAAAAAGCTACGTTTGCGGAGGTTGAACACCATTTACTGACACTTTTCGCGCGTGCGCGCGTACTGGCAAAGGAGGATGAGCGATGAAGAAGATTTTGCTTTTTTTCATCCGTTTTTATCAACAGGTGATTTCACCATTAAAGCCTCCGACGTGTCGCTACTATCCGACGTGCTCGCATTACGCATACGAAGCCGTCGATCGTTTCGGACCGTTTAAAGGAGGGGCTCTGGCCGTCTCACGTATCCTTCGTTGTCACCCCTTTGCCAAGGGGGGCGTTGATCCGGTTCCCACGACGTTTTTAGAATTGAAACTGAAGCGACCAACGCACACGGGTCACGAAAAATTGTAAATAAGAATCTTTACACCGTAGAGGAAGGAGTTTTTGCATGCCTCGTCATTCGCGTTGGACCCTCATACTAAGCTTGGTTTTCCTCATCTTTCTGCTCAGCGGGTGTGACATGAATGCTGCACCTGATCCGCGGAATGGGTTTTGGGATGCTTTTTTCGTCTATCCGATCACACTTTTAATTGAATGGTTTCACTCGGTCCTCTGGCATTCATACGGACTGGCTATTCTTGCTGTGACGATTATCATTCGCTTGCTCCTCTTGCCGCTTGCCATCAAACAGACGAAAAGTATGGCGGAAGCGCAGAAACTTCAACCTGAAATTATGAAGATAAGAGAAAAATACAAGAAAGATCCGCAAAAAATGAATGAAGCAGTGATGAAACTTTATCAAGAGAACGATGTGAACCCGATGGCCGGGTGTTTACCGACGCTTGTGCAGCTGCCTATATTGTTTGGGCTTTATCATGCCGTTTTACGAGATCCTAACATAAAAGCAGGTAAATTTTTATGGCTTTCGCTCGGATCAGCGGATCATCTTTTTATTTTGCCTATTTTAGCCGGGCTTTCACAATTTTTCTCCTTGTACGTCACGTATAAAGTCAATCCTATGTATCAAAATGGCGCGATGCCGCAGTCTGTCAGTCAAATGAAGATGATGATGGTTATCATGCCCTTTTTTATTGCTTTTATTGCCTGGAACTTGCCCTCCGCACTACCGCTCTACTGGGTCTATACGAACTTGATGACCGCATTGCAGGCGGTACTCTTGAGGAATTATTATCATATTCCGAACGTTGAAGAGGCGTCATCGAAATGATGGAACATGATTACGTCTTTTTTGGTAAAGATATTCGTGACGCGACGGAAAAAGGTTTGACCGCGCTGAACCTGCCGCAGGAAGCGGTAGACATTGAAATACTTGAGGAAGGAAGACGCGGATTTTTGGGTGCTCTCGGCTCCCGGCCGGCAAAAGTAAAACTCACCGTGCGTGCACCGTATGCCCTTTTAACGTTTATCGAAGCCTGGATAAAGCGAACCGGCCTTGTTCTTCAAGTTGAAGCCTCTATTCGAGACAACACATTGGATCTTACCTTGGAAGGTGCGGATGCACCGTATCTTGTGGGAAAACACGGGAATACGATTCGTTCCTTACGCTATCTTTTTCTAACCGTATCCAGGCAAAACGGCTGGCATCTTGAACTGGAACTCGATGTGGCCGGGTATTTTAAGCGAAGACGGGGGATGCTTATTCAGCTGGCCCGGGAAAAAGCAGAAAAAGTAAAAAAAACGGGTTTAAGCGTTCGTCTTATGCCAATGAAGGCGGATGAAAGACGCCTGGTGCATCTGGCCCTGCAAAATGATCCGGATGTTGAAACGTACAGCGTGGGCGTCGATCCGGCGCGTTATGTCGTGATTCGTAAAAAACAAGCGCGGCCTTCTTCTGGTCGTAAGAGGTGAGAGTATGCAAGACGATACGATTGCGGCCATTGCCACCCCCCTCGGAGAAGGGGGTATTGCCATTATTCGGGTGAGTGGCCCCACAGCCATTGCTTCCGTCGATTCGCTTTTTCGTGGTCGGCGTTCACTTTTTCAGCAAAAAAGTTTTACCTTACAGTATGGAGAACTCCTCGACGAAGAAGGGCGTCCGCTGGACGAAGTGCTCATCTCCGTCATGCGCGCGCCAAAGAGTTTTACGCGTGAAGATGTTGTAGAAATTAATATTCACGGTGGAATTCGTCTTGCCGAACGCGTCTTAAAACTTCTCCTGCAACGTGGGGTGAGACTGGCGGAGCCGGGTGAATTCACGCTTCGCGCTTTTTTAAACGGACGCATCGACCTTTCTCAGGCCGAGGCAGTGATCGATCTCATTCGTGCGGAAAACGATCATGCTTTAAGAGCAAGCGCCGAACAGCTGCGCGGGGCGTTGCGTGAGCGGATCGTGGCGTTTCGCGAAAAACTTCTCTATTTGATGGCCGAGATGGAAGTGCATCTCGATTATCCTGAACACGATGAACCGGAAGCGACGTACGATAAGGTGGGGCGTTCGTTGCGCACGCTTCTTGGCGAGCTTGAAGCGATGATCGATGAAAGCAGGCGGACGCAGGTGTTAAGAGAAGGGCTTAAGACGGCGATTGTTGGCCGTCCGAATGTGGGAAAATCATCCCTTCTGAATATGCTCGCCCGCCGAGAGCGCGCTATTGTGACCGATATTCCAGGTACGACGCGCGATGTGATCGAAGAGATCATCGTGCTTGCCGGCATACATCTAAGTCTCGTTGATACCGCGGGGCTCAGGGAGACGGAAGATGTCGTCGAAAAAATCGGTATCGAACGCTCGCGCCAGGCCATACGCGAAGCATCGCTCATTTTAGCCGTTTTTGACCGGTCTCACCCTCTGACATTGGAAGATGAGGCTCTTTTACGGGAGCTCGCCGAATTTTCCCAACCGCTTATCTACGTGCTCAATAAAAGCGATCTTCCGCCTGTTCTACATGAGGAAGAACTTTTGAAATATCGGCAGGCACCTATTGTGGCCGTTTCTGCGACAGCGGGAACGGGTGAAGGCGATTTAGAACATGTCCTTCTTAACCTTTTAGGTTGGGGGGAGATCAGTCCGGACGAGGCGCGTTTTGTTGCCAATGAAAGGCATTTGGGACTCTTACAAAAAAGTGAGCGATCTTTACGTGACGCGGTGCGTGCGACGCTCGATCGGGCGCCATACGATATGATTTTAATCGATCTTCGCCATGCGTATGCCGCGCTTGGTGAAATGATTGGAGAAGCCGTCGACGATGATGTCATCCGGGCGATTTTTTCAAATTTTTGTCTCGGGAAATAACTGAGGGTTACTGTGAAAGGAGGCAGCGGAATGTATGATGCAGGACACTACGATGTGATCGTGGTCGGAGCCGGTCACGCCGGAGTTGAAGCGGCGCTTGCTGCTGCCCGCATGGGAAAAAAAACGATCGTGCTCGCGATCAGCCTCGATCACGTGGCGTTTATGTTTTGTAATCCATCGATCGGTGGTCCGGCCAAAGGTCATGTTGTTCGGGAAATCGATGCGCTGGGCGGTGAAATGGGACGGGCCATCGATGCGACGTATGTCCAACTGCGCATGCTCAATACCGGTAAAGGACCGGCGGTCCGAGCGCTCCGCGCGCAAGCCGATAAGTTTGCCTACAGCGCGTACATGAAGAAAAAACTTGAAGAGACACCGAATGTGACGCTCCGTCAGGCCATGGTAGAACGCCTCTGGGTTGAAGATGGGGAAGTGAGGGGTGTTGTGACGCGCACCGGTGCGCGTTACGCTGCCCGAGCGGTCGTTCTGACCACGGGCACCTACCTCCGGGGGCGGATCATCATCGGCGATCTCGCTTATGAAAGTGGGCCGAACCATACCCAGCCCTCGATCGAACTTGCCCATGATCTCATCTCCCACGGTTTTCACATCATGCGTTTTAAGACCGGCACGCCACCGCGCGTAGACGGGACGACGATCGATATCTCAGGTCTTGAAGAACAACCAGGCGACGATCATCCTCAATTTTTCTCGTATGAGACGACGCGTCCCCTCCCTTATCCGCAACTTTCCTGCTATCTCACCTATACGACAGAGGTGTCGCACCGGCTCATCCAGGAAAATTTGTACCGGGCACCGCTTTATTCGGGAACGATTGAAGGCATCGGGCCGCGCTACTGCCCATCTATAGAAGATAAGATCGTACGCTTTGAAGGTAAACCGCGCCATCAAATTTTTCTTGAACCGGAAGGACGACATACGCGTGAGGTGTACGTGCAGGGACTTTCTACAAGCCTCCCCGAAGATGTCCAGCTCGCTTTACTTCGTTCTATACCTGGTTTGGAGCAAGCTGAGATGATGCGGCCCGGCTACGCCATTGAATATGATGCGTTGGATCCCCGGCAGCTGTGGCCGTCGCTGATGACGAAAAAAATACGCGGTCTGTTTACGGCTGGGCAGATAAACGGTACGTCCGGATACGAGGAAGCAGCCGGTCAGGGGCTTTTGGCCGGGATTAATGCTGCGCTTTTCGTCGATCAAAAGGAGCCTTTTATTTTAAAACGCTCCGAATCGTATATCGGGGTTATGATCGACGATCTTGTGACCAAAGGTGTGGATGAACCGTACCGTCTATTAACGTCGCGGGCGGAATATCGACTGCTCCTTAGGCATGATAACGCGGATAAACGTCTCACGCCTTACGGTTACCGCTTAAATCTTATATCTCAAGCGCGTTATGAAGCGTTTTTGCATAAATGGTCGCTTGTTGAAGCGGAAATTGAGCGTTTAAAACACACGGTTCTTAGGCCCGATGCTAAGACGAATGCCCATTTAACGGAGCTTGGGACGGAGCCGATAGCCACGTTGACGACGCTTGCCGATCTTCTGCGACGACCGGAGGTGACGTATGAATCCGTACAAGTGCTCGCTCCGGCATCATCGCCTGTTACGCCGGAGATAGAGGAGCAGGTTGAGATTGAACTGAAATACGCTGGTTATATTGAAAAGCAACTGCAGCAAGTTGAAAAACAAAAGAAACTCGAGCACAAACGTCTATCACCGTATCTCGATTATTCATCGATTCATGGTCTTTCGACCGAAGGTCGTCAGAAGCTTATGACCGTTCAACCGCTTACCATCGGACAGGCTGCGCGTATTCCTGGGGTGACGCCGGCGGACATTTCCATTTTGCTTGTCTATTTAGAACAGCAGGGGAAGACCGCGTCAGAGAAGCTGGGGAGCAGGTGAAGGGCTCATGTCGCTACCTTTTTTGAATGATTTTCTCTCTCCTTATGGCTTGAATGTCAGCGAAAAGAAGGCAGAAGCTTTTAACCGTTATATGGCCCTCCTTTTGGTGTGGTCGGAGCGCATGAACTTAACGGCGATTCGTGAACCACGTCAGATCGTGATCAAACATTTCTTCGATTCCCTCACACCAGCTTTAAGCCCGCACTTTTCTCCTCGGGGGAGGCTCCTTGATGTAGGAACAGGGGCGGGCTTTCCGGGTGTGCCGCTTAAGATCATGTTTCCATCGCTGGAACTCGTTTTGCTTGATGCGACCAAAAAACGTTTGATGTTTTTAGAGGCCGTTATAGATGCGTTACACCTTCATGATGTTGAACTCGTGCATGCCCGGGCCGAGGATCTGGCGTACGACGTCCGTTATCGGGAGCAGTTTGATCAAGTTACGGCGCGGGCTGTAGCCTCGCTTCCGCTATTACTGGAGTATACGATACCTTTTGTGCGGATAGGGGGGCGTGCTTTTTTATTAAAAGGGCCATCTGTTCAGACTGAATTCGGCGACGGTCAGAAAATTGTATCTGTACTTGGTGCGGCTTTTTTGAGTGAAGAGCGCATGTTTTTACCGGAAGAGAAGGCTGAGCGGCGCATTCTGTGGTTTTCAAAGCAAAAAATGACGCCGAAGCGCTTTCCCAGGAAGGGTCTGACCAAAAAAGGGTCATCGTCATGACCACTTTTCGGCGTGTTTCACGTGAAACATTTTTATCCGTTAGGCAGGATTTTTAAAGGCGCTTCGCGAATAGTATGTTCTGAAATAAAGGGGGAGAGGGGGATCAGGGGTGCGAGACTATGTCGCTCGTTTTTTTGGAGGGGGAAAACCATCTGAAGAGCGCGTTTCACAGGAAAAAGAAAAAGTAGAACGTATACCGCTCGATCATATTCATCCTAATCGCTATCAACCGAGGCGTGCCTTTGAACCGGAACCTTTGGATGAGTTGGCACGGTCCATGGCCAACTTTGGTTTGCTCCAACCTGTGATCGTCCGTCCGCTTACCCCTGCTCCCTCAGATGAATATGAACTTGTTGCTGGCGAAAGACGTCTTCGCGCAGCAAAAATGTTAGGCTGGACGGACATCCCGGCGATCGTACGCAAGATGGGCGATATAGAGGCGGCGTCGCTCGCTTTAATTGAGAATTTGCAACGAGAATCTTTAAATCCGCTGGAAGAGGCCGAGGCGTACAGTGAACTGATGCGTCTTTACGATTTAACACAAGAAGCGCTTGCGCAAAGGTTGGGAAAAGGACAATCGACGATCGCTAATAAATTAAGACTGTTGCAACTGCCTGATTTTGTGAAACAGGGGCTCGCGGAGCGTAAGATTACCGAACGGCACGCCCGTGCCCTTCTACCGCTTAAAGATGATGCGCGCCTGGCCGCTTTTTATGTGGACATGTTAAAAGGGGGCTGGACGGTTAAAGAAACTGAAAAACGCGTGCAGCGTTTACTAGAGCCCAAGGCTAAGAAACTTCGTTTTGGTAAAGCGATTCCCCGTGACCTTCGTCTTGCCGTCAATACGATTCGACAATCGGTACACATGGTTGAAGAATCCGGGCTCATCGTGGATATGGAAGAGAACGATGAAGAGGATTATTATGTATTTACGATTCGTTTACCAAAAAGACCTCAGCAAAAACGTTCCTAAATGTAGGCGTTCTAGCGTGGCTTGAGGAAGGGTGAAATCA
>PEBX01000020.1 GCA_003050645.1 Candidatus Carbonibacillus altaicus | reverse complement strand
ATCTTTCAGGATCCCGTCATGACTGCTGCAATGATCGATCGGTTGACGCATCAGTCGTACCTCGTGAACATGAACGGGAATTCGTACCGCATGAAAGAAACGAAGGAGTGGCTTGCTAAACAAAAGCCGACTGAATAACCGAATGGTCATTTCCGCCACTGGTCACTCAAAGGTGGGGGAAAATTAAATGAGCGAATGGCGGATTTTTGAGTTGACAAATACAAGAGACCTTTTCGATCTCGCGGTACATTAAGTGCAATGCGTCCAAAGTACGAGTCTAGATGACAAGGATAAGTGCCGTTTTTGGTTGTGTGCTCGGTCAGGGAAGCCAGTGTCTCATTTAGTTCTTTTTTCATGATGTTTTCTAAGCTGAATTTCACAAACTGCCGTAGCGCATCTTTGAGTTGATTCAGGATCTCAGGATGGTGTACCTTATTCATAGGTGGGAGAACTCTTTTCTGTGGAATGATAACTAATTCCAGGGATATCCTACCTTTTTATTTACACAAATTATTATACGTCATCTTAATGGCTCCTGAATGAGGTTTTCTAAACAATTCATATATGAATGAATAAAAAATGGCACGGAATTTGCTGTCTAGAATTTGAAGAGAAAATAGATGTTTCCTTGGTATTTAAGCCAATGAAGAAAAAATTTAATTCTGAAAGGATGATTAAAAATGAATAAGGCTCATTAACTGTAATTATTGCTGTCAATAGAGTAATTTACAGTCTTCGAGTATTCAAGAAATGGAATATAATATTTAACTAGTAAAATTTAATATTAATTTATTAGACTTAAATCAAGGAGGATATAAAGATGGTAAATGAACAAACTAATACACCTATTCGTTTGTACATGTTTCAAAGTGGAATATTAAAATGTAAAAAAAACAATATTCATATGAATGCAGATCCTATTCCTTACGAAATTCCTGTACCTTGGTTTTTGATCACCCATCCGAAAGGAAACGTAATTATTGATGGTGGTAACGCAGTAGAAGTGGCGCATGACCCATTTAAACATTGGGGAGAAATTGCTAATGTCTATTGGCCCGTTATGAAGCCTGAAGAAGGAGTAGAAGCTGCATTACAACAGATTGGGATATCTAAAGAGAGTGTTCGATATGTCTTGCAAAGTCATCTACATCTAGATCATACAGGTGCAATTGGAAGATTTCCCAGTGCTATTCATGTTGTTCAGCGTAACGAGTATGAATATGCATTTACCCCTGACTGGTTTGCCGCTGGAGGATATATTCGAAATGACTTTGATAAACCGGGCCTACATTGGATGTTTTTAGATGGGAAGCATACTGATGATTTTGATCTATATGGTGACGGGACGATTCGTATTTTTTTTACACCTGGACATTCTCCTGGACATCAGAGCTTCTTGATCACTTTGCCAAGTGGACAAAAATTTTTATTGACTGTTGATGCTGCTTACACACTGGAACACTGGAATGAAAAATCTCTGCCTGGATTTTTGGCTAGTGCGGTTGATACTGTAAGAAGTGTTCGTAAACTTCATTGGATTGCAGAACGTGAAGAAGCTAAAGAAGTTACTGGTCATGATCCAGACGCTTGGTCTTCATTTTTAAAGGCACCTCTTTATTACGAATGACATTTTATTACGGGAAGGAAGATTTATGTGAAAATTAGAGCTTATGTATTGAGAGAAATGGGATTGCCCGAGCCTTACGTGAAAAGTCATCCACTTGAACTTACAACAGTTGATCTCGATCCTCCTGGACCAGGTGAAGTGTTAGTACGTATTCGAGCAACTGGGCTTTGTCATTCAGATTTATCTGTGATTAATGGGAGTCGACCACGAGTTATGCCAATGGTTTTAGGACATGAAGCAGCTGGTGAAGTGGTTGAGTTAGGCCAAGGAGTAACAGATCTTCATCCTGGAGACCATGTGGTAAGCACCTTTGTACCGAGTTGCGGTCATTGTATACCATGTCAAGAAGGTCGGCCTGCCATGTGTGAGCCTGGTAACTCTGCTAATAGTGCAGGAACATTATTAAGTGGAGAAATTAAGCTGTATCTTGAAGGAGATCAATTACATCATCATTTAGGTGTTTCTGGATTTGCTGAATACGCTGTTATCGATCGACGTTCACTAGTCAAAGTAGACCCTGATATTCCGTTAGATATTGTTGCAATGTTTGGTTGTGCGGTGCTTACCGGTGTTGGGGCTGTAGTCAACACTGCCAAAATATCGGTTGGTAGTTCAGTCGCTATTGTTGGCCTAGGTGGAGTGGGTTTCAGTGCGCTACTTGGAGCTCAGTTAGCAGGAGCTAGACTAATCATTGCGATTGATATTCAACCACACAAGTTATCGATGGCCTCTGATTTTGGAGCAACTTATGTATTCGATTCGCGAGATTCTGATGTTATACCTAGAATTCGTGAACTTACAGGTGGTGGGGTTGATTTTGCATTTGAAACTGCAGGGTCTGTTCAAGCAATGAGAGTAGCATATGCTATAACTCGTCGTGGAGGAACTACTGTTACTTCAGGTCTTCCTCATCCAGAACATCAATTTGCTTTTCCTTTAGTGACGATGACCGCTGAAGAACGAAGAGTGATGGGGTCATATATGGGGAGCTCTGTACCATCTAGAGATATTCCTCGCTATTTAGAACTTTATAAACGAGGTAAACTTCCAATAAACAAATTATTGTCAAGTCGTATATCATTTGATGAATTAAATGAAGGTTTCGATCGTTTGAATCAAGGAGCTGTTGTGCGACAAGTCGCTGTTATACCATAACTATAGGAATCAACTTCGTCTTATATGTAAAATTCCTCCGACGAAGAGGCTATCAAAAGGGAACAACCTTGTTTAGATTTTGGTTTTTTGATTAATCCTTTTTAAATCCGGATGTTCGGTAATATACATGCTCTGTTTGTTGCTGACCAATTTTTATCTTCCATAGAAAATACAGCGAGATAAGATGATTTCTAAGACAAGTGAAATACACTCGGTTTAGAAGGATACAAATCTCGAACTATAATGACAAACACCCTCATTTTAATCATAATATATCGTTGATGGTTCTAAGATTTTAAAAGGTATTCTTCGGGAAGCATCATAATATTTGTTGCGTCATCAAAATATCCTTATTGAAATTGCATTGTTCGAGGAGCTTTGGTTCCACTAGTATTTACAAACTAGTATTTACAATTTGATGAAGTAAGAAGCATGTTGTTTCTACATTTGTGTTATCGCATACTGCTCGATATGTAAATGTAGTTCATTTATTAATACTTTATTTGAGTCCTCACGGTTGTTTATATCAACTGGATCTGTCGTCCTTGCTAGGCCCGATAGTGAGCGAATAATTCAGTTGAAAACCCCCATTTCCAAAAGGAAAGACAAATAGTTTGAATGTACCACACAAACTGTTAGTTAATTAGAATAGGTAACAGTTCATTAGTTACACCGCTCTTTCGTATGTTCATAGAGTTCAGCTACTAGCAGCTCGGTTGCATTATCTTGTAAGATCCGGTTCAACAGCGATTCTAAAAGATCGGCTATTCGTGCATGATTTGTGTTTTTTAAGAACATTGATAAAAAATAATAATATTACAGTAATATTGTATTAAGCTATTTACGAGTTCTATTCTTATGTATGTTGTCTTGTTAGGTTCCATTATAGCAGAGGAGTTCATGAAATAGCTCCTAAATTTTTAAGGATAATCTATATTAAAAATAATATACGCTACTCCCGATTTAGTATTCGTTAAATATAATTTAATGAGGTATAAAAGTTATGTATAGAACGCGGCATCGTAAGTTTGTTAACATAAAAACACCGATCCCCGGTCCGAAGGCGCAGGAAATTTTATCCCGGAAAGAAGCGAGTATCCCGCGAGGGCCTTTTATCACGGCTCAAACATTTGTGGCTTACGGGGAAGGAGCGCTTCTCACAGATGTCGACGGCAATACGTTCCTTGATTTTGTGGGGGCGATCGGCTCGCTCAATGTTGGGCATAGACCGGAAGCGGTCGTGCAAGCTATTCAGGAGCAAGTAAACCATTTTATACACACCAGTTTTCATGTGATGATGTACGAATCGTATATCCGGCTTGCAGAGAAATTAAATGCAATCACACCGGGGAATCATGCAAAAAAGACGGTTTTGTTCAACAGTGGAGCAGAGGCGGTTGAAAACGCAATTAAAATTGCCCGGAAATATACGGGACGTAGTGCGATCGTATCGTTTGAAGGCGGGTTTCACGGTAGAACGCTTTTGGCTATGTCGCTCACCAGTAAAGTGAAACCGTATAAATATGGTTTCGGTCCCTTTGCCCCGGAGACGTATCGCCTTTCCTATCCTTATTATTATCGCAAACCGGAAAGTATGAGCGATGAGACGTATGATGAGGAGCTGCTGAGATCGGTCAGACGACTATTTGTCACCGATGTGCCGGCTGAAAATGTGGCGGCCATCATTATTGAGCCGGTCCAAGGGGAAGGTGGGTTTGTCGTTCCGTCGAAAAGATTTGTGCAGGGTTTAAGGGAAATTTGTGATGAACACGGTATTCTTTTAATTGCCGATGAAATTCAAACGGGTTTTGGAAGAACCGGCACGATGTTCGCTATGGAACACTATGGTGTCGTACCCGATTTGATGACCATGTCCAAATCCATAGCAGCCGGTGTACCGATCAGCGCTGTGACCGGGCGTGCAGAAATTATGGAAGCCCCAGGACCGGGGGAGATCGGCGGGACATATGGCGGTAGTCCCATTGGTTGTGTAGCGGCGCTTGCGACTATTGACATAATTGAAAAAGAACGCTTGCCTGAGCGGGCAAAGGTGATCAGTGAACGGATTAAGACACACCTTTATCAAATGATGAACAGGTATGAAGTAATCGGTGATGTGCGTGGCTTGGGGGCAATGGTGGCAATGGAACTAGTGAAAGATCGTGCGTCAAAGGAACCTTACAAAGAAATCGTTCCGCAAATTATTCAGGCTGGTATAGAGCGCGGGATGATTATGTTAAGTGCGGGCATATACAGTAACGTCATTCGTTTCTTACCGCCGCTTGTGATGAGCAATGAACAGGTTGAGGAAGGTATGGAAATTTTAAATGAAACAATGCAAACTATACTAGGCTAGGTTGTACCAAAATATATTGTTATGGTGTGTAATCAAGCCATATGTAATGGGTCGTCGTATAGTCATTTGTAACGGTGTAAAGTGTAGTGAGTAAAGTATAGTGATGAAATTGAAAAGAAACGACCATTTTTAACTTGTTCGTCGGCAATAAATTGGTAGGTCTCTCCGGCGGTGTCGGCGGCAACTCTTATCTGTTGAGGTAGCAGTCGGAGATCGTGTTATTCCCAGGATGAGTATTGGAACGATCGTGAATAGATTCGACATGCGAGGACAATGAATGAAAGGATAAAAAATGGAAGAATGCGTAGAACTATAAAAATAAAGCGTAAATAACCAGAAAGATTTAACAAGCGAGCGATGTATGATCCTAACCGAATGCGTTCTCTAATTGTATACAATACGAGCATGGTTTTGATAAACATTTTAAAGGCAAAGGAGCGATCAAGATGTCGGAAGTCAAAGGGCTTTGGATCGACGGTGAGTGGCATATTCGGGAACGGAGGCAACCCATCGTTTCGCTGGCCAGTGGAGAGGTGCTGGCAGAGGTATCACTGGCTGATGCTGAAGATGTAGAAAAAGCCGTGCAGGGTGCCCATGCAGCATTTTTGAATTGGCGTAAGACGAGCGCACATGTACGTTCTGGTATACTGTACAGACTGGTCGAATTGATGAGAGAGCATCAGGAAGAGCTTTCGCGATTGATTGCCGAAGAGGCGGGGAAACCTCTTAAGGCTGCGCGGGGGGAAGTGAGCCGGGGCATTCAGACCTATTTATTTTCAGCAGAGGAAGCCAAACGCATTGGCGGAGAAACGATTCCTATGGATGCTGCGCCCGGCGGAGAGGGAAGGTTGGGGTTTACCTGGAGAGAACCACTCGGTGTCGTTGCGGCCATTACGCCGTTTAACTTTCCGTTAAATCTTGTTGCCCACAAATTAGGTCCGGCGCTTGCCTCTGGGAATACGGTCGTGCTCAAACCGGCTGGTGCAACACCTCTATCGAGCTTGCGTATTGCCGAACTTTTTGCGGAAGCAGGCCTTCCAGCGGGTGTACTCCAGGTCGTGACCGGTTCAGGCGGAGAGATCGGGGATCTTCTAGTGACTCATCCATTCGTTAAAGTCATTACGTTTACCGGGAGTCCCGCTGTCGGTAAAAGTATTCGTGAAAAAAGCGGCTTGAAGCGCACCATCTTAGAATTAGGTTCGAATTCGGCTGTCGTCGTGGAGCCGGACGCCCCTTTTGATTATGCCGTACGTCGTATTGCAGAAGGAGCTTTTCAATACGCCGGGCAAATTTGTATCAGCGTCCAGCGCATTTATGTCCATGAAGCGATATTTGATCGTTTTCGTGAGGCGCTGCAAGAAGCGACTATGCAACTCAAAGTCGGAAGTCCGCTAGAAGAATCGACCGATGTTGGACCGATGATTCATGACCGGGAAGCGGAACGCGTCGCCTCCTGGGTAGAAGAAGCCGTGCGCGGTGGGGCGAAAGTCGCCTTCGGTGGAACGCGTGAAGGGCAGTATATCGCCCCGACCATCTTGATCGATGTCAAACCGGAAATGTCGGTCGTAAAGGATGAGGTATTTGGACCGGTCGCCTCGCTCATTCCCTATCGCGATCTGAACGAAGCGATCAAATGGGTGAATGACTCCCGTTACGGTCTCAATGTCGGTCTTTTCACAAAGGATATTCAGAAGGCTTTTCAGGCGGCACAGGCGTTTGAAGTCGGTGGCGTGATGGTGAACGAAATCCCCACCTTCAGGGTCGATCATATGCCTTACGGTGGGGTTAAGGAAAGTGGTTTTGGCCGGGAAGGGATTAAGTATGCCATTCAGGAAATGACAGAACTAAAATTTGTTATGGTAAAGCTTGATTTGTAACGATTTTGTTCATCTATGTTTGTTAATCTTCTTTTACACACAGCTTTTTCGCGGTAAGGAGACCGAGCGTCTTCCAGGTAAACCAGACGACAAGGAAGAGCAGGGCGAGCATTTGAATATACGCTAAATAACGGTAAATCCATTCGCCGGTTTCATGAAACATGAGGACGGTCGCGATGGTGATGGCGGCAGAAGGAAAGAGCTGGGCCCACCAGGAGATGAAAAAAGGAATGCGGTAAAACATTTTGACCAGAAAGAGGAGTAAGAGCCCGATAAAGAAGGCAAACCCGTAAAGGATGTAGGCAAACGTATCGACATGACCGGTGAGTTTCACATATGCGATGAAACCGACGGCTGGCGGTGCCATGAGGATAAAAAAAGTCGGTAACAACTTTAAAGGAAGCGGATTGTGAAAGAAGATCCGGTAGAAGAAAATCGTCGTGTATATGGTGCCCATCACCAGGCCGATGCTAAAGTACAGCCAATTCAGATCTTTAGGTGCATAGGCAACCCCTTGGATCGGGGCAATGAGGTTACCGACAATCGGGATAAACCACGCCGGATTATAATGCGCGACTTCAAATTTGGTTTGGGTGATAAGCTTGTTGAGAATAACAAGGGTTAAAAGAAGATGTAAAGGTGCTCCGATCCACCAAAGTGTTTTGGAAAGGGTAGGCCCAATCTCTGCGTAAGCGACGGAAAGAAGGAGAAAACTGATGGTAATCGCTCCGAAAAAGTTCATACGCACAGGATGATCAAAATCTCGCCGTACCTCTTCTAAATGAGCAAAAACACGGTATATGAAGATGACTAGATACACTAAAAAAAGGACCGTGCTGATCGCAAGGAGGACATTCGAGGCGACTGGCGGCAGATTGAGTAAAGGTTCGACCCGCATAGCGGCAATCGTTGTTCCGGTATACCCCATCACGCTGGTAAAGAGGGCAATTGGAAAGTATGCAAGGCCGCGTGGCTGGGCTTCGGCGGACGGTTGCTGCGCTCCTTGCTGGGCCGTATTAGACAGACTGGACATATAAACCCCTCCTTATCAATATAGTCATGTGAAACAAAGAGTGAAGCATAACCATGATGTGGTTGAATTAAGCGATCATACCTGCTACCGTATTATAGGAAGAGAAATGGATTTCGTCAATCCAAATCATTATGATTTAACTTACCTCCGAAAGAAGTCTCCCACTTCTAAGCGAAAGCGAAAGGTGGTGGGAGAATGAGAAATTATTCTTATGAAATGCTTCCCTTTAGGAACTAAGTCCTTTATAATAATCATAGAGGCGCAATGTGTGCCGCCCTTTTGCAGGGCGTTTTTTTCTTTGATTTTTTACCTTTTTCATAGTTAAATCATTCCAGTATTCTTATAATCTACTCAATGAGTTAGTATACCGTTTTAGGATATCATTGAGTACCGGTTGATATGATTCATGCTCAGATCAACGATGCAGGAGCGAAGACAATGGGTCGGTCGCTGAAAGAAATTCTTCGACAAAAAGATAGAAATTACGAACGATTAATAAATATTTTTTTAATCACGCTCTGGATGGGGATTCTTATTCCCTTTTCGTGGAAGGCTGCCTTTTATTTGGAAAGCCTTTCGCACAAGGATTTCTGGGCAATTTTTTTACTGCAGCTCCTCTTCGTGCTGACCAGTGCTTTTCCTATGAAATTTAAAGGAACGACGGTCACGCTCGATAGCCCGCTATCGCTTGCTGCTTTTTTGATGTACGGTTTTTGGGTTGAGGCAATGCTCATGCAACTATCGATTTTGATCTTATTGCTCGCACAGGGCGTTTTAACAATCAAACGTTATGCGGTCAATATGCTTCTTTTTCTTTCCGTAAGTTATCTCAGCGCATTTATGTTTGACACAGTATATGCTTGGACGCAAGCGTGGCCAGACTCTTTTGCACTTTTTATCAGCAGCCTTTTTTATGTCGCCGCACGCTTTTTGTCGAACGAAGTTCTACTCTACCCGGGACGGTATCTTCTTTACAGGACGTGGGGCAAGACGGATCCACAAGAGATGGCCTGGCATGCGCTCACAACTTTTGCCGTGGCTCCTTTTGGACTTTTATTTTTCAAACTCTATGAAGATGTAGGATTGTTCTTTTTTCTTTATGTCCTTATTCCCTTCGTTCTTCTGGCCGTTTTGTTAAGACTGTATTATCAACTGAGCGATTTAAAGAAGCTTCTTTCAGTCTGGGAAAAAGCCGTGCGTATTTGGGGTGGGACGCTCGATCTGGAACTTTTGCTGGAACGGATGAATGCCTCTTTACAGATGATCTTTGGAGCCGATCGCTCGCACATAAGGATTGCTATGGACGACGGGACGTATTTGGAGAAAGAATTTAAAAACGTTACACCGACGAGGTGGGTGGGATCGACCGAAGCAATGTTCGATCACCTTTGGTCTGAACTGGCCCATTCGAAGCGGCGGCTTAAAACGATTCGCTGGTTGGGCGTGTGGTTTCAAGGTATGGCGATCGGGCTCTATGATCGGGATCGTCTGATAGGCGTCATATTGTTGATCCGGCAGTCATCACCGCGTTTTACGAGAGCCGAGCGGGTATTACTCAAGGTGCTGGCGGATCAATTTGGGCTGGCCATCGGACAGGTTTTAGCGTATCAAACAATGCGTTTACGACTTCTGACCGACGAGTTAACGGGTCTTGGCAATTATCGTGCGTTTGATCAACGTTTGCGGGAATGGTTTGAGCTGGCCAAAGGTGAGGGGCGCGCGCTCAGTTTACTTATGATCGACCTTGATCATTTCAAACAAATCAATGATACGTACGGTCACCCGTTTGGCGATACGGTTCTTCAACAAGTCGCTCGGACAATGCAGCGTGTGGTCGGAAGCGAAGGGGAAGTATTTCGCTACGGCGGTGAGGAGTTTGCCGTGCTTTTGCTGGATAAAGATAGTCGACAGGCGCGCGTGATTGCTGAAACCATCTGTCATTCCGTTAACCAGCTCGTGTTTTATGCACAGTCTTTACACGATACTCATAGTGATAAGAATAGCGGTAATGACCGTGCATACGTGAGCCAGATTGAGAAGGAGATGGTACGCGTTAAGACATCGCTCAGTATTGGTTTTGCCTCTTTAAATCAGGCACAGGATACGCCGGAAGAACTCGTGCGGCATGCGGACCGGGCGATGTATGCTGGCGCCAAACAAAAAGGGCGTAACCGGGTTGCCTATTACGAAGAGTTGGAATAATTCGATCATAACGTTTGCCGATATGATTGGCCGATACGATGCGTCGATACATTGTTTGATACAATTGGATCATCAAATGTGCTGACACAGAATAGTTTTAGGAGGCAGAAGGATATGGATGTACTTATTCACCTCTTCGAAGAAACGATTCGCTTAGGTGCCTCAGACATTCACCTGGCGGTAGGGGAGCCGCCCGTTTTTCGCGTCGATGGTCGTCTGATTCGAATGCAGTCGATGCACATTACACAGGACATGATGGATACGTTTATGATGAACACTTTAAGCGAAGGCGATGTTGAGGAGCTAAGCGCGTGGGGGTCGATAGATTTTGCCTATGAACTTCCGCCGAACGCCGTATTTCGTATCAATCTTTATCGTCAAGGAGGCAAACTCGCTCTTGCAGCGCGGCGCATCCCTAAAGATGTTCCAACGCTCTCCGAGCTCGCTCTACCCGAAGTGCTCGATCAGCTGACGTATACCCATGATGGACTTGTCTTGGTGACCGGTCCCACGGGAAGCGGTAAGTCGACGACCCTGGCGGCGATGATCGAAGCCATCAACGTGCGCGAGGCCCGTCATATCATCACGCTGGAGGACCCTATTGAATATATATACGAACCCAAGCACAGCGTCATCCACCAGCGCGAAATCAGACGGGATGTACGAGACTTTGCCAGCGGTCTTCGCGCAGCGCTGCGACAAGACCCGGATGTGATTTTGGTCGGGGAGATGCGCGATCTCGAGACGATTCGCACGGCGATTACTGCGGCTGAGACGGGGCACCTTGTGTTATCGACTTTACACACACAAGATGCGACGAGTACGATCGATCGCATCATCGATGTCTTTCCGGCTGAGCAGCAAGGGCAGGTTCGTTCACAGCTGGCGGGGACGTTACGAGCCGTGATCGCGCAAAGACTTCTTCCCCAAAGACAGGGTGGACGGGTAGCAGTTCTGGAGATTTTAATCAATACACCGGCTGTCGCCAACCTCATTCGCCAGGAAAAAACGCATCAGCTTCATAACATCATGCAAACAAGTAGACAGGTAGGGATGCAGACCTTTGAGCAAGCCTGGCAATGGGCACGGGAAACCATGCATGTCGATCCGCGAAGTGTCGTCCTTTTACCGTTTGGTAAAGCAGTAGATGTCAACACGTCCGGAAAAGATATACTTTTTTAAAGGCATACGTTAAAAAGTTGTCCGAACGGTGTTCTAACCTGTCCGCCTCGGTCATACCTTGATCTTAGAAACGATTGGTAACTGATAGAAGATCAAGGGAGGGGCATCGATGAAACAGACACGTTGGACGATTCAAAGTAAACATCTTGAAACCCCACCAAAAAGAAAAGATGGGAATCAAGCACCGGAACCCACCCCTGCCGTTAGAAACGTCAAAACGGACCCGGGACGAGCGGTTAAGGCACATTCTTTGTCCAAGCCACAGGATACCAAACGACAGGGAGATGCAGAAAAATCGCCCTTCTCATCTGATACACCTTTACGTTATAAGACGATCGTCTACGAGAAATTATATGGAGAGAAAAATACGCCGGGTGATCGTAGACTGCACGAACAAACGCAGTTCGATCGCGTCTCGCGTATGGAGCGACCTTTATTATCCCAGGAAGAATCCCAGGAAGAGAAGATACCTGAGAAAAAGCCGCATGCCACCCCCGACACCACACTAAACCCAGTGCGTCCAGATCCGATGCGTCCTGACCTGGTGCGTCCTGATCCAGTGCATCCAGATCCGATACACACTAGTTCTATACGTCTTAACACAATGCGTTCTAACATCACACGATCTGATACAATGGATGACGAAGACAGAGAAGAGAGGATCGATGATGCGCATAGACTTCCGGATAGACTGCTCCATGCGTTTTATGATGAACCGTCGAAAGATGGCATGACCGATCGACCCTATGCTTCCACTTCCAGCCCAATTTTTCACGAGCGTCCCGGTCCTCCTTTTCGTCTCGGGCCGCGGTTTAGAGAACCGATACGCTGGGTGATGTCCATCGTTTCGGCGACTCTCTTAGGGGCGATCGTTGGTTACGCTTTGCTCTGGCTGGCGCTTCATCAAGGCTGGTTTAAAACGGTCGGATTTGTGCCTGGAGAGGGCGCAAAGCATATACAGGAATCATTAAACCATGGTGCAAACTCGCAGATAGACGCAGACGGAACGGAGAACACTCCGGTTGCCGGAGGAGGCACGTTCACGCTCTCCAAGCAAACGTTTTATATGCTGCAAGGGGGCGTTTTCAAAGAACATACTTCGCTTGAACCGCTTGCCGAACGCGCAAAAGCGCAGAACGTACCGGTGCTTATCTTAGATGGTCCTCCGCTTAGACTCGTTTATGGGCTTCTGCCGGATGAACAGAAAGCAAAGATATTGGCTGAGTATTATGCCGTGAAAAACATCGATATTTTTGTGCGCCCGATTGTGCTCAACGCTTCTTCAGCGGCTCTCGGCCCGCTTAAAGATGATGAAGCAAAACTTCTCGATCGTTTTTTAACGCATGGTTTTTACTTGTACACCGAAAGTGCGACGTGGATGATCCAGGGTATTCGCACACCGGTAAAAATCGAGGAGGAAGCATGGCGCGCATTTCGTGAGACACATCAGCAGTTTGTCGAAGAATCACGTCAGTTGCAAAACGTATTGCAAGGTTCGGCGAAAGATGCGGTAGCAGAGATGACGAAAGAAATGACGACGGCAGTGACGGCCCTCGTCGAATATATTAAAACGCCGGATGAAAATTATCTTCTGATGATCGAACAGGCGCATCTCAACTTTATTAAGGCGCTCGCGACCTTTTATCCGGATGCTTTTACATCCTGACGGTTAACATCATATGTTACGGCATGCTTTACATCGCAAGCAATATGGATATCGTACATAACAGATCGACGCATATGTGCCGACGTAAGGCGCTCAGCCAACCCAAGCACAACATCGGTTCCATGTTTTTGCTAAAAAACGAGCAACGTGGTTCGGTTGTGCTTTTTTTGTTTTTCCTCTGTTGTTGTCTGGTGAAATTCGTTATAATGAGGTGGAGGTAAGGAGGTTCTTGATGATCGATGTCGTACTTGCTTCGAGTTCACCGCGGCGCACAGCCCTTCTCGACATGATCGGGCTTGCGCATCGCACGGTTCCCTCTAAGATTGAGGAGGATCTGGATCCGACTGCCGAGTCGGACGATGAAGTTTTGCGTCTGGCAAAGGCAAAAGGTGCACACGTTTTTCAAACGTATCCTCATGCGCTCGTCTTAGCGTTTGATACGATCGTTGTTGTACAAGGTGAGATATTGGGAAAACCTAAAGATAACGCCCAGGCACACTGGATGTTAAGACGACTGTCCGGTACGTGGCATGAGGTCATAACCGGTGTAGCGCTTTTTCGAAAAGGCTACGATCCGCAGCTTGATGTGGTAAAAACGCGGGTTAAGTTTGCTGAACTGACCGATCGGATGATTGAACAGTATGTAAACACGGGCGAACCGTTCGATAAAGCAGGCGCGTACGGCATCCAAGGAAAAGGTGCCCTTTTGGTGGAACGGCTGGAAGGCGACTATTATAATGTCGTCGGACTCCCACTCCAGAGGACGGTGAACATGCTTGAGCGGCTCGGCATCAGCGTGTGGTGATGAAGACGGCGCTTAAAGGGGAACGTGCCGGTGAGACCTTCGGAAAAAACATTAAAACTCAGGGAACTTCCGCCCAGTGAGCGCCCGCGCGAACGGCTTTTATCTGCCGGCGCGCATGCGCTATCGGATAGCGAACTCATCGCCATTCTGCTCCGCACCGGATCGAAGGAAGTATCCGTGCTGCACTTAGCCGAGCAAGTGCTCGCACATGCCAGGAGCCTGCGCGGACTTTTAGAGATGGATGTAAGTGAACTCATGCATCTTCCCGGGCTAGGCCAGGCCAAGGCGATTCAGCTTAAAGCAGCACTTGAACTCGGGCGGCGTCTGACGCGCGAGATGCATGCGCGCCCCGTGATCAAAAGTCCGGAAGATGCTGCCAATCATCTCATGGATCGCCTGCGCTATGAATGGCAAGAAGTATTTGTCGTTCTTTTTTTGAATACCAAGCATGAAGTGATCGGGGAAAAAGATATTTTTAAAGGGACGCTCGATGCCTCCCTCGTACACCCGCGAGAAGTGTTTCGCGAAGCAGTACGCATGAGCGCGCATGCGCTTATCCTTGCGCATAATCATCCGAGCGGCGATCCTTCGCCAAGCCGGGAAGATCGCGAGGTGACAGCGCGTTTTACCGAGGCCGGACGTCTTTTGGGTATTGATGTGCTCGACCATGTCATCATCGGGGATGGCCGATATTCGAGTCTAAGGGAAATGAATTTTTTGACATAAACGTTATTTGAAACATCGTCAGAAACAGTATGGATCTAAAACGGTATGGATCTAAAACGGTATGGATCTAAAATGGTATTGATGCAAAACTGTATACAAGGATAGCGATGGAATGCATCCGTCGATCACGCAGGAAGGATGGGGACGATGCTTTTTGCCTTAGCGAAGGATATGGGAATTGACCTGGGTACGGCCAATACGCTGATATATGTCAAGGGGCGGGGCATTGTCATTAACGAACCGTCGCTTGTTGCTGTCCATACCAAAACGGGAACGATCGAAGCCGTCGGTGCTGATGCCAAGCAGATGGTCGGTCGGACGCCCGGTAATATTGAAGTGCGCCGCCCGTTAAAATCTGGTGTGATCGCCGATATGGAAACGACGGAGACGATGCTCCGCCATTTTATTCAAAAAGCACAACGTATTAAAGGTCTAATCTCACGCCGGCCCAATGTCATGATCTGTGTGCCGTACGGGGTGACGCCGGTAGAGCGGCGGGCAGTAGAAGATGCAGCAAAAGAAGCGGGGGCACGCGAGGCGCTGACGATTGAAGAACCGTTTGCTGCAGCCATCGGTGCGGATCTTCCGGTCTGGGAACCAACCGGTAGTATGGTCGTCGATATCGGCGGTGGCACGACGGAAGTGGCTATCATCTCCTTAGGAGGCATAGTTGCCAGCCGATCGGTCAGGGTAGCTGGGGATGAGATGGATGAAGCGATCGTGCAGTATATCAAACGAAAATATAATCTTTTGATCGGGGAGCGCACGGCCGAAGCGTTAAAAATCGAAATCGGTTCGGCCATAAAGCCGCCCAAAGATGCGGCGATGAGTGTGCGTGGAAGGGATCTGGTGAGCGGTCTTCCGAAAACGCTGGAAGTTAAGGCTACGGAAGTGGCAGACGCATTGAGTGAGGTCGTCGTTCAGATCGTTGAGGCGGTGAAGCTGACGCTTGAGAAGGCGCCTCCGGAGCTCGCCGCCGATATTATGGATCGCGGAATCGTGCTAACGGGAGGTGGGGCGCTTCTTCGTGAACTGGATCATCGGCTGGCAGAGGAGACGGGCATGCCCGTTTTTGTCGCGGAAAATCCTCTGGATAGCGTGGCGATCGGTACCGGTCGGGCACTTGAAAATCTGGAACAGTACAAAAAACATTTTTTTACAGGAAAAAAGATCGGCCATTCCTGATGGCCCGGGGAGCATTGGATGAATGAACTGGTTCAGTCGCCGCATACTGGCTCTACTGGCCGGGCTGGTACTCATTACTGCATCTGCCGCCCTCGTTCCATACGGTCGCGGTTTTTTAACTCTTCCGGAGAGGATGGTCAAGGACACGGCCGGCCTCGCCGAAAGACTGGTCAGCGGGCCGTACAAGACCGTGCGCAGCTGGTGGCTAGGGCTGTTTGAGCTCCGCGATACGTTTGAAGAGAACCGGAAGCTGAAAATGGCGCTCGATAGTCTCATTCGTATCAAAGCGGAATATGATCTTCTGCAGCAGGAAAATGAAAAGCTGCGGGGGCTTTTAGATTTTCAGTCAAAGGCGCATGATTATACGCTATACTCGGCAGAAGTGATCGGTCGGGATGTGAACACGTGGGACGAAGTGCTCGTTTTAAATCGAGGTGAAAAAGATGGGCTTATGCCGGGGATGGCTGTGATCACTGATAAAGGGCTTATCGGCATTATCGATGCGGTGAGTACGTTTACGAGTAATGTGCGACTGCTCGGAAATTTGAGCACAAGACAGCACATTGCCGTGATGACCACGTCACGAGAACGCTCTTTTGGGGTCATAGAAAACTACGACAGTGAAAATGGTCTTCTCATCATGGGCAAGATGCCGCTCGATACGGAGGTACATCTCGGGGAGACGGTCGTCACCTCCGGGCTCGGTGGCCTCTTACCACCCGGTCTTCCGGTCGGTACGGTCGAGAAAGTTCGTCCGGGACGCGACATGCTCACCCGCAATGCCTGGATTCGTCCCTTTGATCCGGCGAAAGATGTCTCGGCTGTCTTCGTTGTCAAACGAAATGACGGATACACAGGGGAGGGCGTGGGCCCATGATCCAGAACCCACGTCTTAAGCTTACCCTGCTCTATATCCTCTTGCTGGTTTTGGACTGGACGGGTCTCCTGAGCAGTACCGGATTTTTTCATGTGCGTCTGACGGCGCTTTATGTGGTGATTGCGGCGCTTTTTTTACGCCCGGCCCCAGCACTCGTCTTAGGTTTTGGGACGGGCCTTCTCCTTGATATTGTTTTCGGACGATTTGTAGGATTGGAGACTTTTTTCTGGACGTTTTACGTTTCCTTTTTAAGTGAAGTGGCGCGCTTTTTTTACCGCTCGATCTTTTTGATCGTACCGCTCGCCGGGTTCTCACTCGCTCTTTTCGATCTGTATGTCGACGGTCTGTATCGTCTTTTTCGCTGGACGGACGCGTCGTTTGTTTTTATTATCCAGCACGCAGTTGTGCCGGATGCACTCGGTGGGATGATCAGTGCCCTCATCCTTTATCCTTTGATGGTACCGGCATTACGGACATTGATGCAAGAACGCGACGTATCGCATGAGGAGGTATGATCATGAATCAGGTCGTCCGTCGTTTTAACGTCCTGTTCATGCTCATCTTTTTTTTATTTGCGCTTTTAATCTTGAGACTCACGGTTCTCCAGCTTGTCGATGGTGAACTGTATGCACAGGCGGCTACCAATATTAATAAAAAAGTGTATACAACACCCGGTCAGCGCGGCTGGATCTACGACCGAAACGGTGTGGCACTCGCTAAAAATGAGCTCGTCTACTCTTTGTCGTTTCTGGATGAAGGCTTTAAAAAAGCGCAAATCGAACAGATTGCGATCAACTTGGAAAAAATTTTTCAAGTGTATGCCGAAAAAGATGAGCGGTACAAAGCAATGAATCGGGTCACGATCATGGAAAAACTTGATGCCGGGTATGCGTACGTACCGAAAACGGATGATCCAACGCAGAGAGAAACGTTGATAAAAGAAGCCAAAGATGGCACGCGTTTTGACCCGGCCGAATGGGAACTTCAGGATGCACCGATGATGCTGTACCGTCACGTACCGCGGAAAGTGGCGCAGGATATTCCAGATACGATCATGTTTCAGGTGCAAGAGCGTATGCAAGATTTTCCCGGGATTAAGGTCGTCGTCGACGCAAGACGCGTCTACCCGTACGGTTCGCTTGGCGCCTATATCATTGGTTATACGCGGGATATACCGGAAAGTAAAGTAGAAGACTACCTTCCCAGGGGATATACGAGTTTTGACCGCATCGGTATGACTGGTGTCGAAGCGAGCTATGAAGATGTTCTGCATGGACTGCCCGGTAAAACGGATGTATTGATGAACAATCTTACCCGGAGACTCGAGACACGGGAAGTCTACCCACCTTCACCCGGTGCCAACATCGTACTTTCCATCGATGCGGCGTATCAGCATACGGTTGAAAATATTTTGCGGGAAGAAATCAAAAATCTGAATACCCGTCCGGTGAATCCTCTGCCGAATGTCAAAGAAGCGATGGCTGTTGTTTTAAATCCTTATACCGGTGATGTGCTGGCCATGGCTAAAGTGCCGGGTTACGATCTCAACGTCTTTGACGCACCCGATTTTTCGGCGCGCTATCAGACGGAAGTAGCAGGACGCGAGCAAAACGTGCTCGTAAACGGTGGGTATCAACCGGGATCGACGTTTAAGATGCTGACCGTAATGCTGGCGCTACAGGACGGGCTCATGCGTCCCGATGAAAAAGTGCTCTCGACTGGTGGGGTGAAGATCGGTGACCGTTATTTAAAAGATTTTAAAGCAGGCGGTCACGGATGGGTCGATGGGAAGCGAGCACTGAAAGAATCGGTAAACACGTATATGTATGAAGTGGCGCTCCGGCTCGCCCGCCAGGCCGGACCCGGCAATGCTTACCGCACGCAGTTTGATCATGTGCGTGAAGTGGCCGCGCAGTTCGGCTTAGGTGTGTTAACCGGCATTGATCTTAATGAGGAGATGGTCGGGTATGTGACGCCGGACAGTAGCGATTTTCGCCAGCTCGGAAACCTGGCTCAGATGATGATCGGACAGTACGATGGCTATACGCCAATGGCGCTTGCACAGTACGTCTCCACCATCGCAAACGGCGGTTACCGGGTGAGACCGCACCTCGTCTATTCGGTGAATGAACCGGAAGAAAACTCGCGTACGCCCGGACCCCCCGTTTATTTTGTAGAAGGTGAAGTGCTCGGGCGTGTCGGTATCGATGCGCGTTGGATACGCTACGTGCAGGAAGGAATGCGGGAGGTGACGCAGCCCGGGGGCACGGCTTATGCCGTTTTTCAGGGGATGAACGTGCCGGTTGCGGCGAAAACCGGGACGGTACAGCGGGGAACGGGTCAGACGAACGGGGTGATGGTCGGCTATGCACCATATGATCGGCCGGAGATCGCTTTTGTCGTCATCGTCCCCGGCGGGTCGGGCGGGGCGGACTCAGCCGGTCCGATCGCACGCCGCATCGTCGCCGCGTATTTTGGTGATGAACCGCTTCTTCCGCTCGCAGGTGTTCCAGACGAGGCGACCCGTCCAGAAAATCAGCCATGATTTTCGGAGCATATAGCAGGAAAACGCTCTCCCGTTGTCGAATAAGTAAAACGTTGATAGGGGGCGGATGAAGTGGCGCTTCAGGATGTTCAGATTCTCATTAAAGGTTCGCGCGATGGTTTATCCTTCTTTCTCGATCCACATTGCAGCTTTGACGATTTGCTCTCGGCCTTAGAAGCACGTTTCATGGGTGCATACGATCATTTTTTGCAGGGTCCGCCCACGGAAGTGCATGTGCATTTCGGTACCCGTTATGTAACGGAAGAGCAAATAGAACGCGTCCGTACGCTGATTGAACAACACGGTTCACTGAAAGTCACCGATGTGATCCGCGATGTTTTTGATAAAAAAGAAGTGGAAACGATGCTCACCCGCATGAGTCTGAAAACGGAAGTCGGCATTGTGCGGTCCGGGCAGGTGGTGGAAGCGGCGGGCGATGTCCTGCTCTTAGGTGACCTTAATCCGGGTGGCTTGATCCGAGCGAGGGGAAGTATTTATATTTTCGGTCAGCTCATGGGTCATGCTTTTGCAGGAGTGGGTGGTGATCCGGCGATTATCGTGGCGCATGACTTTCGACCGACCCGCTTCGGGATAGGAAGGCTGGCCCTAGATGAGGTTCCGCGGTCGCTTTACGGGAAAGCTTCTTTTGCTGCTGCGCACAAAAATCGTCTCCTTGTCTTACCGCTTAAAGCATTGCGCGGTCTCCCCTTTGTACTCGATGAGGCGGCCGAGGAGATGATTGCACTTGAGACGGCAGGAAATTCTTAAGAAAAGCATACACGTTCAAAATGATCGATTTCGAATAGACCCCCCACGCCGCATTGCGGCACCATCCGATGATGAAACGTCGCATCCTATTTTTGGTTAGGCATCAAGTGAATGCTGGGAGGAGTTGGGTAGGCGTTATGGGTGAAGCAATTGTTATTACCTCGGGCAAAGGTGGCGTCGGGAAGACGACGACGACCGCCAATGTAGGAACGGCACTGGCCATGATGGGAAAAAAGGTAGTGTTGGTGGATACCGATATCGGGCTTCGCAATCTGGATCTCGTGCTCGGACTAGAAAACCGGATCGTCTACGATCTCGTTGATGTGATTGAAGGGCGGGCAAGACTCGAACAGGCGCTGGTTAAGGATAAACGGTTTGAGGAGCGCCTAGTACTTTTGCCTGCCGCGCAGATCAAAGACAAAACAGCCGTTGAGCCTTCACAGCTGGCTGAGCTCGTTCATGAGCTCGTCTCCCGCTTTGATTTTGTGCTGCTCGATTCCCCGGCCGGCATTGAGCAAGGATTTCAAAATGCGATCAGCGGGGCGACACAAGCGATCGTCGTCACCACGCCGGAGGTATCGGCTATTCGCGATGCCGACCGGGTCATCGGGCTTTTAGAAAAAAACGGTTTGGGCCGGGCCAAACTGATCATTAACCGCTTGCGTATCCAGATGGTGAAGAAGATGGAACAGGCGAGTGTGGATGAGATCGTCCAGATTTTAGGCGTCGATCTCCTTGGCGTCGTTCCGGATGATGAGATTGTCATTAAAATGACCAATGAAGGGACGCCGACGGTTATGGATACGCGTTCAAAGGCGGCCCTCGCCTACCGGAACATCGCTCGGCGGATGCTTGGAGAGTCCGTTCCATTGCTCAAATTGGAGGAAAAACAAGGGATGTTCAACAAAGTTTTAAAGATGTTTGGGATGTCTTGAAGATGCAAGAGGAGAAGTCTTTTTCGATCAACTGGCGCGCGATCGACTGGTGGTTGATCGCCATCATCTTCGTACTGGCTGTTTTCAGCTATCTCGGGATTCGTGGCGCAAGCCCGCTTTACGGGGAAGATACGAAGCAACTCATCTGGTACGGACTGGGTATCGCGGTGATGCTCGGTGTGATGTTTATTCCGGGGCGGGTTTACTATATGCTTGCCCCCATCCTGTATGGGCTGTCGATCCTCCTTTTGATCGGTGTGCTTATTTTTGCCGAACCGATCAACGGGTCGAAAAGCTGGTTTATCCTGGGACCGCCAAGTTTTCGACTGCAATTCCAGCCGTCGGAACTTGCGAAACTTGTCACGATCTTTACGGTCGCGCGTTTTTTAACCGATCGCCGGCGGCGTATTGAAGACGGAGATATGCAGGAAAGCTTCTGGGGGCTATGGCCTGTTTTTATACTGTTCGCTCTCCCCATGGCGCTCATCGTCGTTGAACCGGATCTCGGCACAACGCTCGGGATGGCCGTGACGCTCCTTGCGATGCTCACCGTATCAGTCCGACCTAGGTATACCCTCACGGTTGTCGGTGTGTACGCTTCAGGATTACTTGCGCTTATCTTTCTTTACTTTTTTTTCCCCCAACTTTTTTTTAAGATCATTAAAGAGTATCAATGGCGTCGAATCACAGCATTTTTAGATCGATCAATCGACCCGAGCAATCCCGACCAGTATCAACTGTATTATTCTTTACAGTCGATCGGCTCCGGTGAGTTCTGGGGGCGGAGTGTTCCAGAACAGGAGCTCTTAACGTTTAATCGCCGTGTCCCCTTCGCCCAGACCGATTTTGTTTTTTCCGTAATCGGGGAGCGCTTTGGTTTTTTGGGGTCGGCGCTCCTGATTATGCTTTACTTCTTTTTGCTATACCGGATGATCCGCATCGCTATGCAGACGACATCTACGTTTGCCCATAGCGTTATCGCCGGGATCGTAGGGATGTTTACGTTTCAGATATACGAAAATATCGGCATGACGATCGGGATTATGCCGATTACCGGGATTACACTGCCCTTTTTAAGTTACGGTGGCAGTTCACTTCTTATCAATTTATTCGCTGTAGGCGTTGTTTTAGGTTTTTCGGTAAGAAAAGAGAGCGTGTAAAGCGCTCCTTTTTCTGTCATAATGCCCGGGGGCTTGGACTATAAATGAAGTAAAACAAGCCACGAAGCCGGGTGAAAAGCGATGAGAGAAGACATTCGCAATCGGGTTAAAAATAAACAGACAAGGCGCATTCGGAACATCTTATCTGGTTATCATTTAGATGGTTATAATCGTGATGACACGGATATAAACAGGAAGACAAAAACCGTTCTACCTGTGGAGTACACTACTTACGCCAATCTATTTCTTTCGGTCTCTATCTTTTTCGTTGCGATCATGTCCGTTGTTGTTTTATTGCTGGGGTTAAGTGAACGATTTCGTGATCTTCCGTTTGCAGAAAAAGTTCAGAGCGTCCGGCATGAGATCGCAGCATGGGGCGAACGCGCCGGCGTCAAAACATTTTTAGACAAGTTCGCCGATACGTCGTGGTCGCTTCTTCCTACCCTTAAGATAGAAAGAAAAAGCGAGACCGTTCACTACCGTTCGCCGGTGGAAGGATCGGTCTATGCTTTTTATGAACACACATCAGGTGTGGTCATCGAGACAGGCGCAAAAAGTATTGTTCACCCGGTGGCCACCGGGTGGGTGAGGTCGGTTATGGATACGGCTACGCGCGGTCGGGTCATCACCATTTTACATGCGGATGGGACGGAAAGTATGTACGGTTTTATGGGTGAGGTGTGGGTTAGGGCAGGTGATTGGGTGGAACCCGAAGACCCAATCGGCCGCGTCAAGGAGCAGTCCTTGTTTTTATCGCTGCGCCGTACCGGCAGTCTGATTGATCCCGCAGGTGTGATTCGTTTTGATTAAAATCCACCCCTTTTTCATGCTTGTTCTCGCGCTAGGAGCCCTTTCCGGGCGCTGGTTTGAGCTTGTGACTTTATTTACACTCGTACTCATCCATGAGTGGGCGCATGCGGTGTGCGCCCGCGTTCTGGGCTGGGAAGTTCACAGCGTTGTCCTTTTACCGTTTGGCGGTGCCCTTTATGTTACCCCGCCCCCGCTTGCCCCTCCTTGGCAGGAGGTGGCCATCGCGCTCGCTGGCCCGCTTGTGCATGTGCCGCTTATCGTTCTAGGTTGGTTTTGGACCGCGTCTCATCTATGGCAACCGGAGATGGGACGATTCTGGTTTGAAGGGAACGCGATGCTCTTTCTCTTTAATTTACTGCCGCTTTATCCGCTCGATGGAGGGCGGATCGTCTTATCTTTGCTCACTTTGATCTTGCCTTATCGATTTGCACTTATGACGGTCTACGGTGTAACGGTGTTTCTGAGCGTTCTTTTTGCGCTCACGATTTTATTTTTACCTGCGTTCGGTTATGCGCTGAGCGGGTCGCTTTCGGCACTCCTCATGTTACCGTATGTCGTCGCGGCTTCGATTGGAGCGTTTCGCCAACTTAACTATACGATGCATCGATTTTTTCTAGAACGCTATATGTACCTTGAGGCAGTGCGGTCATATCAAGTGTGCCGCACACAAGTTAAGGGTCACTGGACGATGGGGAGGGCGCTTCGTACAGTTTATCGCTGCTATTATCATGTCTATGATCGTGCCTCGGATCGCGTATATGAACGGACCGTACATAATCGTCTGATACGCTCTAAAATACGAATATTCTTACCTGATGACGGGTGTTATCCGTTAGAAGAGGCGAACATTTTGGCGTTGTACTTTACGGCAGGTAGCGCAAATATGACGTTTTCGGAATGGGAAGCTGAACATTGCCAATCGTCTCGTTAAGCGGTATAGTGTATGGTGTGAAAGGGGCTGAACGGGATGGGTGAGATTGTTACCAGTGCATTTGGAATTAAGACGGGTCTCATTTTGCCGCATGATAATATCCGCGAGGTGACGCTAGAAGCTGTCCGTGACAAGGTTCAAGATGGCGACATCGTCTGTGTCACGGAAGCAGTCGTAGCCCGCTCGCAAAATCGGTATGTCACGTGCGAGGAACTGGCGGAAGATATTCGAATGAAGTTAAACCTCAAACCGAAGGCGCATCTCGCCATCGTTTTTCCGATTGCCAGCCGCAACCGCTTTGCCCTGGTGCTCAAAGCAGCGGCACTGGCGACGTGTGGGGGCGAGGTGACCGTTTCTTTCTCTTTGCCGTATGATGAAGTCGGCAATCAGGTGATCGATCCGGAATTTGCCTGGATGCGGCTCCGACTCAAAAAGATTTTGAAGAGCTTGCAGTCGGCGCGGGAAAATACGCCGCATCTCAATATACTCATTCGCGAAACGATCGCTGCCTTAATTCTGCAATCTTCCGGCTACCAGGTGCTCGGTATGCGTAAAATTATGGGTAAAGGAATCGCCGATCTGACCGTGAGGTCGCCGGAAGGTCGTCTCATGCCGGTAGAAGTGACGTTTTCCGATCTTAAAAAAGCCGCTTCAAAAGCGGTGGAACTAAAGGGGGATATGGCGGAGGCCGGGGGCGCTCTGGCGGTGAAAGTGGATCTGGCCCGCCGAGAGGCGGTGATCATCGATGCCGCCGCCTACTTAGATGATGAGGCTTCTGCGCGCAATGCAGCCGAGGTCGTTCATTATGCCGAAATGGAGGCGTATTTTAAAGACAGTGAAGCGATATATTTACCGGAAGTGGGAGATGCTTTTTTCCGCCATCCGATTACCGGGGTCGATTACCGAGCCCTCTACCTCGACATGATCCGGCAGGGGGAGGCCACAGGGACGATCATCTTTAGTGCAAACCCGCTTAAAGTTTACGAGCAAGGGTATTTGGACGGCGTGATCATCGGGGAAGTACACAAGCGTCTCGAGACGCGAGAGGTCTTTAATGCCTTTGGGGCCGATGTGCCGGTTGTGACGCTGGATGAAATCGGTCCAGCTCCCTGGGGCGTGATCGGTTCGAATGTCTCCAGTGAACAGCCGTGTCGTTTGAAACTCCTGCCGGAAGATGCCTCGGGAACAGCCGATGCGATCCGTGAGGCAATCTTAGATGGGCTCGGCGTCAACGTTGAGGTCATTATTTTTGGAGACGGCGCGTATAAAGACCCGGATAGCGGCATCTATGAACTGGCCGACCCGCATCCGGCGATCGGCGTGAGCGCGGGACTCCGGTCGTATCGTCTGCGTACGGGGAAAAAACTAAAAATGCATGTCGATACGCTTCACCAGCAAGGCATGAGTCGGGAGGAGATCGAGCAAGCTTTGGGAGGCGCTACGCCTGGAAAAGAGACTGAACCGGCGTCAATGTCGGGATCTTTCCCCGGGTCTGTACCTGTGTCTGTACCGGCGTCTGTGATGGACGCTTCTTTGCCAAAAGAGGGTGTTGAACGAAAAGAGGAGATGCGTGAACCCATCGGAGGTAAAAGAGAGGGTCGTGGGCAGGGAGAAGAGCGCAATCAGCGCGATCAGGGGGAAGTGGGCACCACCCCCCGAAGTCTCACCAGCATTGTGGCGACACTTGCCGATCTCATGGCCGGTTCGGCTGACGCCGGGACGCCGATCATCGTCGTGCGCGGTTTTTTAAGAACGTGAAGGATAGTTTTTCATCAGCTTTAAATACCCAACCTTTTGGGTGCTTTTTAAACAGGTTGCACGTTTGTTAAAGTTTTTTGTATTGACGATTGCTGATTCCTATCGTATCATCAAATTATGTCCTGGGTGGACGGATTGTCCGAACATCAAGGACATATTTTTTACAACCTGCGTTCGACGGGTTGCTTTTAGAAAGTGGGTTGCTTTTAGAAGATGGGCAAGCTCAATGAAGACGTGTTGGTTCCCAAAAAGAAAGAAAAACGTGACTCTGGAGGTGGGGAGATGCCAGAAAGAGAGATCCGGCGTTTTCGTAAAATTCTTGTCGCGAACCGCGGTGAGATCGCTATTCGCGTCTTTCGCGCGGCGACCGAACTTGGTGTTCGCACCGTTGCCATTTATTCCGAGCAGGACATCGCCTCCCTCCATCGTTACAAAGCCGACGAAGGCTATATGATCGGTGAGGGGAAGGGGCCGCTCGAAGCGTATCTGGATATTCCCGGTATTGTCGAACTGGCGAAGAGGCAGGGGGTCGACGCTGTTCATCCAGGATACGGATTTTTATCGGAAAATGCCGAGTTTGCCCGCGCTTTAGAAAAGGCAGGGATTGCCTTTATCGGTCCCCGCCCGGAACATCTGGAGATGTTCGGCGATAAGGTGGAGGCGCGTCGGCGGGCAGTGGAGGCGGGACTGCCGGTTGTACCGGGTACGGAAGAGCCGATCCAGTCGTTGGAAGAAGCGGAGGCTTTTGCCGGGCGGTACGGTTTTCCACTTATGATCAAAGCTGCTCAAGGGGGCGGCGGACGCGGCATGCGCGTCGTACGGGCCGTTTCTGAATTGAAAGAAGCCTTTGAGCGGGCGCGATCGGAAGCAAAAGCGGCGTTTGGCGACGATCGCGTTTATCTGGAAAAGCTCATCGAACGCCCGAAACACATTGAGGTGCAAATTCTAGGTGACCGCTACGGGAACGTTTACCACCTGTATGAGCGGGACTGCTCGATCCAGAGACGTCACCAAAAAGTGGTAGAAGTCGCTCCAGCGCGCACGCTTTCAACCGACTTACGAGAAAAAATAGCCGCAGATGCGGTTCGTCTGATGCGTTCCGTCGGTTATGAAAACGCCGGAACGGTCGAGTTTCTCGTCACCGATCAAGGCGACTATTATTTTATTGAAGTGAATCCCCGGATTCAGGTCGAACATACGATTACCGAACTTATTACCGATATTGATATCGTGCAGGCGCAAATCCGTCTGGCGGAAGGGCATGCCCTGACCGATGAAGAAGTCGGGGTACCGCCGCAAGATAAGATTCGGACCAAAGGGTTCGCTATTCAGTGCCGGATTACGACGGAGGATCCGGAAAACAACTTTTTACCCGATACGGGGCGCATTCTCGCCTACCGTTCACCGGGTGGATTCGGTGTGCGCCTGGATGGCGGGAACGGCTTTACCGGTGCACACATTACGCCGCACTACGATTCGCTACTGGTGAAAGCCTGCACGTATGCGCCGACATTCGAGCTGGCCGCTTATAAAATGCACCGAGTGCTACGTGAGTTCCGCATTCGCGGTGTGAAGACGAATATTCCGTTTTTAGAAAATGTCATTCAGGATGAGCAATTTTTGTATGGGACGTATGACACGCATTATATAGACGAGCGGCAAGATTTACTCAAGATGCCGCGCCGCCAGGACCGAGGAACGAAGCTTCTCAAGTTCATCGGGGAAGTCGTTGTAAACGATCGTCTAAGTGCCGACAAGCCCGCCGTTAAAAAACCGCCCCGGATCGAAGTGCGTGAAGCGTACCGGGAAGCGGTGAGAGAGGCCCTCGCTGCCCCGCTTAAACAGGCTATAAACGGCGGGAGCGGCGCAGATCTTAAGGGCAGTGTAAACGGTGTATATGACAAGGATGACGCGTACGGTAGGCAGGGCGAGCGTCACGATCATGAAGGGATGTTCGATCCATCCCGCCTGCCGCATGCCCATGGGGCACCGGGACGACCGTTTGTCTCGAGCAAACGCCTTTTAGAAGAACTCGGACCGGAGGGGCTCGCCCGCTGGGTACGCGCAGAACGACGGCTTTTCATCACGGATACGACTTTTCGCGATGCGCACCAGTCGCTCCTTGCCACCCGTGTTCGGACGCGAGATCTTTTGCGTGTGGCGGAGGCGACGGTGCACCTTGCACCGCAGATGTTTTCCCATGAGATGTGGGGTGGGGCGACGTTTGACGTGGCCATGCGCTTTTTGAAAGAAAGTCCTTGGGATCGTCTGGAAAAACTGCGTGAAGCGATGCCGAACGTGCTCCTCCAGATGCTTCTGCGCGGATCGAATGCGGTCGGCTATACGAACTATCCCGATAATGTCGTCCGTGCCTTTGTGAAAGAAGCGGCAGCGCGAGGCATGGATGTGTTCCGCATCTTCGACAGCCTGAACTGGTTTCCGGGCATGCAAGTGGCAATCGAGGCGGTACGCGATGCCGGAAAAGTGGCGGAAGCGGCCATCTGTTACACGGGCGACTTGCTCGATTCGAAAGAAGAAAAGTACACCCTTCAGTATTACGTTGATCTGGCCAAAAAACTGGAAGCAGCCGGGGCACATATCCTCGCCATCAAAGATATGGCCGGACTCTTGAAGCCGTATGCTGCGTATAAACTCATCAAGACCCTGAAAGAAGAAGTGTCCCTCCCCCTCCATCTGCATACGCATGATACGAGCGGAAACGGGGTTGCTATGCTCCTAAAGGCGGTCGAGGCGGGTGTCGATATCGTCGATGCAGCTCTCTCCTCGATGTCCGGGACGACGTCCCAGCCGAGTATGAACGCGCTTGTTGCCGCGCTCGCCGGTACCGAGCGCGATCCGGGTCTTGACCTTGAGGCCTTACAGCAGCTTGCCGATTACTGGGAGACGGTGCGCACGTATTACGCACCGTTTGAAAGCGGTATGCAGGCGACCAATGCCGACATTTACAAGTATCAGATGCCGGGCGGCCAGTACACGAATCTGGAACAGCAGGCCAAGGCCGTCGGTCTCGGCGATCGCTTTCGGGAAGTGAAAGAAGCGTACGCGCTCGTTAACCGTTTGCTGGGTGATATCGTCAAGGTGACGCCTTCTTCCAAAATGGTCGGTGATTTTGCCCTCTTCATGGTCCAGAACAATCTCGATGAAGCGACGCTTTTCACACGCGGCGCGTCGCTCGATTTTCCCGCGTCTGTGGTTGATTATTTTATGGGCATGATGGGACAACCCCCGTTTGGCTTTCCGAAAAAGTTGCAGGAGATCGTCTTAAAAGGTCGCAAACCACTTGAGGGTCGGCCCGGGGAGGCGCTCCCGCCGGTTGACTGGGAGGAACAGAAGCGGACGCTGGAGGGGCTCATCAAGCGTACGCCTTCGTTTGAAGAAGTGCTCTCTTATACGCTGTATCCGAAAGTGTTCCTGGATTTTGCACACAATCAGGAAACGTACGGCGATGTATCGGTACTCGATACGCCGACCTTTTTCTACGGACTTGAGCCCGGTGAAGCGACGACGGCGGAGATCGAACAAGGGAAGACGTTGCACATTCGCCTGCTCACCATCGGTGAAGCCGATGAACGTGGACGGCGCACCCTCTTTTTTGAACTGAACGGTCAGCCGCGGGCCATTGAGGTCATCGATCGCACGCTGGCCAAGGAACTGAGTGTCCGTCCTAAAGCCGAACCGGGCAATCCGAATCACATCGGTGCGTCGATGCCCGGAAAAGTTCTGAAAGTGAATGTGCGCGCGGGTGAGGCGGTGGAACGCGGTGTGGCGCTCCTCGTCACCGAAGCGATGAAGATGGAACTCACCATCCAAGCGCCGCGTGCGGCGGTGGTCAAAGAAGTAATGGTCAAAGAAGGTGAGTCGATCGAAGCCGGCGACCTCGTCATCGTGCTTGAAGATGAAAACGTGTAGCGGTATCAATCGATTGTGTTGTCTAAGTTGATTGAGTGAATGATGTAAACTATGCATGTTCAGCATATGTTTTAAATATAGATAGAGCGTATGATGTGTACACTTTAAGCCTCATCTGACCTAGAGCCTCCTTGACGGTAAGGAATGTAGGGAGGCTTCTTTCTTTTTGCATAAGGACTCTTACACCTGACGGCCGTGTCAACGCATTTAAAACGGCAGCTGTTGCTTTTTGTTGAGTGATCGCGACGTCTTGACAACCCGTTGAGACTTGTCTATACTTGACATCAAGCAAAGGGGAGTAGCTTATCATTGACCCATCGTCAGTACGGTTTACTGCCGCTCAGATCGAATCTTAAGTATCGGTATGGCAGTGACCCGGTGGTCAAGCGACGTGATGGATCTCATCTTTATGTTGACCCATCGACATAAGTTGCGTAAATTGTAGAGGAGTCGCTCGAGCAAGACCTTTGCGTAAAGTGAGTTATGCCTGATGATACTCTCAGGCATTGCTACCTTTGCGCAGAGGTCTTTTTTATTTAATTTTGACAGGAGGAATCAACGTGCTTTTTTCTGCGGATTTTTGGATCGCCCTCGTTTCCATCATTATCATCGACCTCGTTCTGGCCGGTGACAATGCCCTCGTGATCGCCATGGCTGCCAGGGGATTGGCGCCTTCACAGCAAAAACCGACGATTTATCTGGGGACGTTGTTAGCTATTGTGATCCGTGCGATTTTAACCGTTTTGGCCGTCTACGTGCTGATGATTCCTTTCGTGCGCTTAATCGGCGGTCTTTTCCTTATTTACATCGCTTATCATCTCCTGCGTGAGGATCGTAGGAGAACGCATTCTGAGGCTCAACCGAGCAGTATCTGGAAAGCCGTGCGGATGATCGCCTTTGCCGATACGGTCATGAGCATCGATAACGTCATTGCCGTTGCTGCCGCCGCACGTCATGATGTCCTTCTCGTCATCATCGGGCTTCTCATCAGTATCCCAATCATGGTCTGGGGGAGCACATTCATTTTAAAGTTACTCACACGTTTTCCATTTTTGGTTGTTATCGGTGCAGCGATCATCGCCTGGACCGCTGCCTCGATGATCCTGGAAGAGCCATATCTAGCGAAGTTTTCGATCTTGAGCGATCCGACCTTGAGCATCCTCTGGCATGTTCTTCTCACGGCGCTCGTTATCTTCGCAGCGACCAGAGGAAAAAGGCTTGTAAAACGCACGTAAATAGATACTACGTTACGGTCGATCGTTTATTCATGGTGATTCATATCGACACCGTTCGGAATGGTTTATTTTCACAGTCATAGATGTTGTTTATACCGGGCGGGGTTCACAAGATGTTTGAGGTATTTTCTTATAAAAGACATCAATACGAACGATATCATATATTCATCACAAGCGACTCTTTGTATAATGAAGAGGAGGGACAAATGAAATCCCTCGTAAGCGAACGAGTAGCTGGGTAGCGTGCGGCCTTGATCGTCATGCATCATTGTATGGAGATCGCGGCGCGCGAGATCAAGTACGTGATCGGATTTAAAAAAAGGAGGAATGAAGATGGAAAATGCACCAAAACTGTCGATTATTTTGGCTTCAGAAGAACTTGAAAAAGTGCATGCTGCTTCATTAATGGGTTCGGTGGCCGCCATGTCGGGCATGCATGTATCGCTTTTTGTCACGATGAATGCGCTCGTTCCTTTTTTAAAGAAAACAGTTGAAGACCGTTCGTTTAAGACGGGTGAAGTCGGGAAGGCGTTGTTAGAAAAAGCTGAACGCTTTGACACGCTGCTTACAAACGGCAAAGAACTGGGTCATTTGAAGGTGTATGCTTGTGCACTGGCGATGGATGTGATGGGCTGGACGGTCGATGATCTTTTACCCGTATTTGACGATGTGATCGGTGTTACCGCCTTTTTTAACTTGGCCCAAGGTGGACAGATCTTAACGATGTAAGTCGCTTACACGGAACATATAAACGTTTCATAGAGCGATGTTTTGTCCGTTAAGAAATTGTGTAAAATTTTGTAACCCTATATGAAACCCTGCAAAGGTCTGAATGCATATTTTCTCAATGCATATTTAAGGAGGTTATACGCATGATCACCAAGACGATTGATGCGCGTGGTTCATATTGCCCCGGACCACTCATGGAACTCATTAAGGCGATGCGCGCTGCAGCGGTGGGCGATGTGATTGAGGTCTGGTCGAACGATGCCGGCTCTGCCAAAGATATTCCGGAATGGGTCGAAAAGATGAAGCACGGTCTTGTGCATGTTGAAGAAACCGACGGATATTACAAAATCGCTGTTGAAAAAAAGCATGCTTAGGTTGTGCGCATAGAGAGAACGAGTGAACGGCGCACTTTTAACCGCCGAGTTTAGGAGCATGAAAGGAGGGGTTAGCGATGGCTCAAAAGATTGTCATCGTGGGGGGAGGAACGGCCGGCACGACGGTTGCAAATCGGCTCGCGCGTACGCTGGCAAAAGAAATCGAAGCAGGTCAGGTGGAAGTTCATCTGTATGGGGATCAAAGCGTGCATCTCTATCAACCTGGTTATTTGTTTGTAGCGCTCAACATGGGCGACCTGGATGATTTTATCCGCCCGCAAAAGACGCTGGTCCATCCCCGTGTCCACTGGCATGAACAGTCAATCAAAGAATTGGATCTGAAACATCATCGCCTCATCACCGAGCATGAACAAGTCCCTTATGATCTTCTGGTGATCGCCACCGGATCCGTACCGAACTTTCATTATGTTCCGGGCATGGCCGAGGTTACAGAAAATTTTTATACCCCGGACGGTGCCGTACGTCTACGGGATCGGCTGAACCGATTTACGGAAGGCCGTATTTTGATCGTACAGGATATGCCGCATAAATGCCCGGCGGCACCGCTGGAGATAACGCTTATGCTGGATGATTATTTCCGCAAACGGGACCTCCGCAAAAACGTCGAGATTAAGTACACGTACCCGATTGGTCGTATTCATGCCTTACAGTCTGTGGCCGATTGGGCGTTACCGCACTTTATCGAACGGGAAATACAATATGAGACGTACTTCAACATGGAGCGTGTGGATCCGGAACGCAAAGTCGTAATAACAATGGATGGTGCAGAACATCCCTTTGATCTTTTGATCTCCATACCGATCCATCAAGGTGCGGAAGTGATACGGCGTTCGGGTATCGGTGATGAACTGGGATTTATCCCCACAGATCGTACGACGCTCAAGATGATCGATCAAGAGGATGTGTACGTTATCGGTGATGCGACGAATCTCCCTATCAGCAAGGCGGGCTCGACTGCTCATTACCAGGCAGAAGTGCTGGTGAAAAATATAACAGATCGGATCCAGGGGCGACCAGAAACGACCCTTTATGGCGGGAAAGTGGCTTGCTTTTTGGAAAGCAGTCTGGGAGAGGCAAGCTTTATCACTTTTGACTATCATCACCCACCGCATCCTGCGCAAGAGTCAGAGATGCTGCACTGGTTTAAAGGTATGTACAACGAACTGTACTGGTTAACGGCGCGCGGATTGATGTGAGTTAGGGCATTTGGAAGTCGGCACCATGTGCTATGGAGCCGGTGCGATGATGTCAGCAATCCGTCAACGGATATCCTGGCATGATGGGCGACATTTGCAATATATTTATAGTGTACCCGGTATGGTTTATCAGTAGGGTTCGTCAGTGTGGTTGTGGATAGGAGGGATCAAACGTGGATGAAAAAGTGCAGGCGCTCGAAGAAGCGTATGAACCGTTTTTAAAGTCGCTCATTCCTCATCTACCTGAGCTGTCTAAAGCGCTCATTCGCCTCGCTGAGTTAGAAAAACGCGGATCGCTCGATACGCTTCTGGAGTTAGCAGAGTTTGTGGCCATCGCCAAAAAGTCGATGACGCAGCCTATGCTGACGGATATCACACGGTTGCTCGTCAAAGGGGTAGAGATGGCCGATGATCTCGTGCGCATGGGAGCCATGGAGGATATTCAGTCGCTCATCCGTGCTTACACTGTCGTGAAAACCCATCCGGAAGTCACCACAATACCGGAGACGACCTGGGCTCTTGCTCGTATGTTAAGAGATCCGGATGTGCGTCATGCCGGTGGAGTTTTCATCACTCTGCTTAAAGCCTGGGGTGAACAGATGAACGGTAAGAAACTGGAACCTGTTAAACAGTGATTCGAAACACGTAGCCAATCACACGAACGAATGAGCGCGAACGGATAAGTGTGAACGGATAGGCACGAGTGTGAGAGTCAATTTGGATAAAAAGGCTTACAGGGAATAAGACCTTCTTGTGCGAGCGAAGAAACACTTCGCTCTTTTTTTACCTCATTATTTGTTTAAGATTTCCGGTCTACTCCACTGAGACGATTCGTTTAAAACGCGGATCAGACGAGCCGGGCGATATGCTCGTCCGTTTCACCTGGTAAGAAGAAGACCGGCGGAATCTCGATGAGCGTGTATGCCCCGGGGGTCAGGCGCATGGCGGCGCGGGCAGCGGCGACCATAATCTGTGCGGTGAGCGCCGGGTTGTGGACGCGCATTCTAAATTCGAACCATTGATTGTCGGTCTGACCGGATACGCCCTTCCGTTCCATCACCACACCGTGACCGCGGTCGATCAGTTTTTTGACATCGGTGACGGGGAAGATATGCGTCTCGTCGTGGACGAAATACGGGTCATTCAAAATAGCTTGTTTGACGTCTTCCAGGCGAGCTCCTTCTTCGAGTTCAACGTACACATCGCGGCGGTGTTGTCCGGATCCCTTGGGGATGGTGAGCGATAAAGCGTCTTTTACACCGGGAATGTGTTTAACAGCGACCGTATGCCCCATACTCATACCTGGGCCGAAATTCGTATACGTGAGGCCGCGGGGAGCCATCATTTCCAAAAGGGTGCGTATGACTGAGTCGGTCCCAGGATCCCAGCCTGCTCCGAGAACGGCGACTGTCTTATTGTCTCCGGCGACCGCACCGAGTTCGCGGCGCACGCTTACGATCTCACTGTGGATATCAAAGCTGTCGACGGTGCGGATGCCCTTAGCAAGATATGTTTTGGCAACGTCCGGTGTTGCGCGACTCGGAGTCGCAAGCAAGACGACATCTGCGCCGCCGAGTTCTTCAAGTGAGGTTACAACCGGCAGATGGTGAAGATGCGCAGGGACGTCCGCGCTCGTTTTCTGGCGGCGAATGACGCCCGCGAGTTCCATATCGGGTGCTGCATGGACTGCTTCGATCGCAAAATGACCGATATTCCCGTAGCCGTGGACGGCGACTTTGACCTTTGACATGACGTGCACTCCTTTAATTTTTAATTTATATAAAACATTCATTCAAGATATTGAAAAGCAGTGGGCATTGAACCAGTGAACATTGAAGCGTTCACAAGCGTTTAAGGACTGAAGCGTTCAAGCGTCTAAGGATTCAAGCGTTTAAACGTTCAAACGTTCAAACATGTAGGTCTTAAAAAATAAAGGATAAATCTAGTATACTGAGATTGGTATCATGATGGCAAGGCCTTTGACAAAACGCATGATGTTCAGTACAATGATGGCACAATCGATTCTTCGAAGCATATACTTGGTGAGACACCTAGTGCAGTCGCGCAGGGGCCTGATTGACAGTAGAAAACTATAACTGAATCATCGACTGGTGATGAGCGGGAGGAGTAGCAGGTCTTGTTTTATACAGAGAGGGAAACCCCGGGCTGCAAGTTTCCTTAAATCAACCTGTGAAGTCGCCCGTGAACCGATCCGTTGAAACTTCGCAGAGGACCTCGAAGAAGGTGCGAAGATAAAACGAAGAAAGGTAGATGGATCCGTAGCCGGCGTTAACGGGATGAGTGTATCGACGGTGCATGCAGTTTGGATGCGGCTCAAAAAGATCGTCTCATGCCGTCGATAAAACAAGGTGGTACCGCGGTTAACCTCCGTCCTTGCGTGGATGGAGGTTTTTTTGCTTGATACGACAAAATCTAACAAAATGAATGCAAAAGGATGAGCGAGATGACGATTGAAGAAAAAATGCAGTCGATCCCCAAAGCATATCAGGCCAAAGAAGCCGAGTCCAAATGGTACAGACACTGGTTAGAAAAAGGCTATTTCACGCCTAAAGGGGACGGTACAAGACCGACGTTTACGATCGTTATTCCGCCCCCCAATGTAACCGGTAATCTTCATATCGGGCATGCCCTCAATAACACCCTGCAGGATATTTTAATTCGCACCAAGCGTATGCAAGGATACGATGCACTGTGGCTGCCAGGGATGGATCATGCCGGTATCGCCACGCAGGCCCGGGTTGAGGCCACCTTAAAAAAAGAAGAAAATCTGACGCGGCATGATCTCGGGCGTGATGCCTTCGTCGAACGGGTCTGGTCCTGGAAAGAACATTATGCCAGTCTTATTCGTGCGCAGTGGGAGAAGCTGGGTCTTTCGCTCGATTATACGCGCGAGCGCTTTACGCTCGATGAGGGGCTCTCACGTGCCGTGCGCGAAGTATTTGTGCGCCTGTATGAAAAAGGGCTCATTTATCGCGGGGAATATATTATTAACTGGGATCCGGAAGCGCAAACGGCACTTTCCGATATCGAAGTCATTCACAAAGAGATCGAAGGGGCACTTTATCACCTGCGGTATCCGCTGAAAGACGGAAGCGGTTATATCGAGATCGCTACAACTCGTCCGGAGACAATGTTTGGCGATGTGGCGATTGCCGTGCATCCCGATGACGAGCGGTATCAGCATCTGATCGGAAAGATTGCGTTACTCCCGGTTATCAATCGGGAACTTCCCATCATCGCCGATGCGTATGTCGATCCGAGTTTTGGGAGCGGTGCGGTGAAGATTACACCGGCTCATGATCCGAACGACTTTGAAATCGGCCTCCGGCATGATCTCCCTCGCATTGCGGCTATGGACTTTTCCGCTAAGATGACGGAGGCAGCCGGACCGTATGCCGGGATGGATCGTTTCGCCTGCCGCAAAAAAGTTGTCGCTGACTTACAGGAAGCAGGAGTTCTTACGCGTATCGAGCGGCATGTGCATGCGGTTGGACACAGCGAGCGCACTGGGGTGGTCGTCGAGCCGATGCTCTCTACGCAGTGGTTTGTGCGCATGAAACCGCTTGCTGAGGCAGCGATCGAACAGGCGTTAAAGGATCGACAAGCGCTGGGTGAAAAAGAAGAGGAAAGCGAAGGCGCTTCGGAAGAATTCAACAACATGGTAGAAGCGGACAGCATCAGCATCAAAGAAGCAAACAACAGAGAAGGAGTAACCAGCGTCGAAGTCACAACTGGCACAGAAGAAGTAATCAGTATAGAAGAAGTAACCAGCACAAAAAAAAGCCGTACAGTAGACCATCCTAATCCGGATCAAGCCCTTGATGTCCGTGCCATTACGACAGAAGGGCGGACGGCCGTACGTTTTGTACCGGAACGTTTCCGTAAAATCTATCTGCACTGGATTGAGCATGTGCGGGATTGGGTCATCTCTCGTCAACTCTGGTGGGGTCACCGCATTCCAGCCTGGTATTGCGATGATTGCGGCGGTATCACTGTCTCGCGCGAGACGCCCGAAGTGTGTATGCACTGCAAAAGCCCGCATATCCAACAAGATGAAGATGTGCTCGACACCTGGTTTTCTTCCGCGCTCTGGCCTTTTTCCACCCTTGGCTGGCCGGATGAGACGGATGATTTCAAACGCTTTTATCCGACCGATGTGCTGGTGACCGGTCACGATATCATCTATTTTTGGGTGGCTCGGATGATTTTTATGGCGCTCGAGTTTACCGGGAACAACCCTTTCCATACGGTTCTCATCCACGGCCTCGTGCGCGACAGCGAAGGACGGAAGATGTCCAAATCACTCGGCAATGGGGTCGATCCGATGGAGATGATTGACCGTTATGGGGCGGATGCCTTGCGCTTTATGCTCTCAACCGGATTTACGCCGGGACAAGATTTCCGTTTCCGCACGGAGCGGCTTGATGCTGCTCGCAATTTTGCCAATAAAATATGGAATGCATCGCGCTTTGTACTTCTCAGTGTCCCGGATGAGACGTTTGATGCCCGCGACCGGCTGGAAGAAGCGATGGAGAAGGGTGAACTGAGCGATACCGATCGTTGGATTTTGCACCGTTTGCAGGAGACGATTGTTGCCGTGACGTCGCGGCTTAGCCGCTATGAAATCGGTGAAGCCGGGCGAGTGCTCTATGATTTTATCTGGGATGAATACTGCGACTGGTATATAGAGATGAAGAAGACGGAACTGTACGGCGAGGACGAAACGCAAAAAGAAAAAGCGCTTGCCGTGCTCATCGTCGTGCTCGAGCACTCCATCGCCCTCCTGCACCCGTTTATGCCCTTTTTAACCGAAGAAATTTATCATCTCTTGCCCCACGGCGAGCATAAGGCGCACCCCGAATCGCTCATCATTTATCCTTGGCCGACGGTCGATGAACGGCTCATGGGACCTTCTTCGCTCGAAGTCGTAAGTGAAGTGATCGAGCTCGTGCGCGGTGTGCGGAACATTCGCCAGGAGATGGGTGTCGAACCGGGGCGCACCGTAACGCTTGAAATCTTTGCCGACCCTGATTTTATGGGTGCGGTGGAAGTCCATCGTCCGATCATTGCCCGTCTGTCACAGTCAGACGTTGTTATAAAAGATCGGACACGCGCTCAAGAGAGGGCTCGCGCCATGCACGCCATTGGTGGCGTCACCCGTAAAACGGAATATGTGCTGCCGCTTAAAGGGTTGGTAGATGTAGCCCAGGAATTGGATAGACTGAAGAAAGAATGGGAGCGTTGGGATGAGGAAGTCGAACGGGCCGAACGGAAACTCGCCAATCCCGACTTTGTAGAAAAAGCGCCTGCTCAGGTAGTCGAAAAAGAACGTCAGAAACTCGCCGATTACCTCGAACGCCGTGAAAAAATACGGGAACGGCTGGCGATGTTTACGGCGGCGCTGAATGAAGAAAGGAAGGCCGATCGACATGAGGCGTGAGTTTACAGGGGATTCCGTTCAAAGTGAGACCATCTCGGCTGATGCGGTCATCAAATGGATTCAATATCAAAAACGAGAGCAGTATGAACCAGGGACCGAGCGTATGGAAGCGATCCTCGAACGACTGGGCCGTCCGGAGCGGCACCTTAAGTTCGTCCATGTGGCGGGGACGAACGGGAAAGGCTCAACGGTAAGCTTTCTTTCGTATATTTTGCGGGAAGCAGGCTATGATGTCGGTACGTATATATCGCCGCATGTGACGACATTCAGAAGCCGCATCAGTTACAACCACACGCCGATTGACGATGCCGGACTCAAGTACGTGTACCGCCGGCTTTACCCGGTAGCCGAAGAACTTGCAACGAGTTCTCTCGGCCGTCCGACCGAATTTGAACTTTTGACGGCGGCGGCGATCGTTTATTTTGCGGAAGTGACATATCCGGATATCGTTATCCTAGAAACCGGTCTCGGGGGAAGACTCGATTCAACCAATGTCGTCTATCCGCTAATCAGTGTGATCACGCCCATCGGCTATGACCATATGCGCATTTTAGGGTCCGATCTTGCCTCCATTGCTCGGGAAAAGGCGGGGATCATCAAATCTGGCGTACCTGTGGTCAGTGCCCGGCAAGAGGCAGAGGCACTTCAAGTTTTAAGAGAGACGGCCCAGGACAAGCGTGCTGCGTTTTATTTGGCAGGCGAGACGTTTCACGCCGAACGCTCGGAAGATGCCCCTCATCCCTGGACGTTCCATTTTTCCTGGGCGCATCGCAACTATCTTGATCTGAAACTGTCTCTCCCGGGACTGCACCAGATTGAAAATGCGTCGCTCGCTGTGATGACCGCAGAACTTCTGCGCCTCTACTATGCTTTTTACATCGCGCCGGAGCACGTCCAGGGTGGGCTTCAAAAGGCGGTGCATCCCGGGCGTCTGGAAGTGATCGAGGGCGAGATTCCGATCGTTTTGGATGGCGCGCACAATGAACCAGGCATGCGTTCGCTCGCTCAATCTTTGCCGCTCCTTTTTCCAGGAGGTCGCGTGCACGGCGTTTTTGCGGTGATGAAAGATAAAGACATCCAGCACATGCTCCCCCATCTTTTGCCCCATCTCGCATCGCTTACCGTGACAGAAGCACCCCTTCCGCGCTCGCTTTCTGCCGAGAAACTGTTTGATCTCGTCCGGCATAGCGCTCCGCCTTACCCCGTATATATGGAAAAAGAGGCCGATCGTGCGCTGAATCGCGCCTGTGATCTGGCACAGCATTTTTCTGCGCTTCGGGCCGAAAAAGAAGGGGACACTGCTCCACCCACCGATGCATCGCCCAAAGATGTCGTCCTTATTACTGGCTCACTCTATTTGATCGAAGCATTGCGCCCTTCTGTTTTAAAAAAAGTCGAGTCCAGAGCATTATATTTTTAACGATGGATGCCTGAGGAAATCGCATGACAAAGTAAAACGCATGACTAAACAGATCGCAAGATAAAGGAAAGCGTATGTCTAAAAACGTTTCGAGATAAACAGTTAAAAAGGTGGTGGCCTGTTTGAATCGTTCGACCCCGCTCCATTTTATCGGCATCGGAGGATACGGCATGAGTGCGTTGGCCCGTGTATTTTTAGAAAGGGGCTATCAGGTAACGGGCTCTGATATTGAAGCAAAACCGATCCTCGAGGGCTTAAGAGACTTTGGTGCCACCATCACCATCGGGCATCGCCCCGAGAACGTGCCAGAGAAAGCGATCGTCATCTATACGTCGGACGTTCCGAAAGACAACGTCGAACTCGTCGTCGCCAGAGAGCGCAAGCAGACGATCTGGCATCGGGCGGACCTTTTGGCGTACCTTATTAACCACGAAAAAGGGATCGCCATTGCCGGTTCCCACGGGAAGACGACATCCTCATCGATGATCGCTTGGATGATGACCGAGGCCGGTTGGAACCCGACCTTTGTCATCGGGGGCGAGATGGTAAATAGTGGCACCAATGCCCGTTCCGGGACGAGCGACTATGTCGTGGCCGAAGCCGATGAGAGCGATCGGTCGTTTTTAAAGTATTCTCCGTACATCGGGGCGATCACCAACATCGAACCAGACCATCTGGAACACTATGACGGCGATTTTGTCAATATGCAGCGCGCCTTTTACCAGTTTGCAAGACAGGTCAGAGAGGGCGGTTTTCTCGTGATCGGCGTCGATGATCCGGAAGCGCGGCGTCTTGTTGAAACGCTTAATAAAAAAAATGCATATCCCAATGAAGATCAACATGCAAGTGAACATGATTACCACAAAGCACATCAAAACGGTGCGCGAACGATTACGATTAAAACGTACGCTATGACCGCCGGATATGAAGCCGATGTTGTAGCAAAAAACATTATGATGGATGGCCCGTATGCTTCTTTTGAGGCGGTGCTCGAGGGTCGATCTTTAGGTCGTATCAGGCTTGGCATACCGGGTAAACACCATGTTATGAACGCTCTTTTGGCCCTCACTGTGGGTTCGATATTAGGGCTTCCCGAACGGGGGATGGTACAAAGTCTGGAATCTTTCCGCGGGGCGAAACGGCGTTTTGAAAAAATCGGTGAAGTCGGGGGAATCCTTTTGGTCGACGATTATGCCGTGCATCCGACGGAAATCGAGGCCACACTGGCCACGGCCCGTGCGTTTGGTCGGCGGGTTATGGCCGTCTTTCAGCCTCATCGGGCAACGCGCGTGTATTATTTACAGGAGGCCTTTGCCCGCGCTTTTGTCGAGGTCGACCGCGTTTATGTGACCGGGATATATTCTCCGCGCGGGGACGTGCTGCAAAAAGCTGTCGATGGCCGCGATCTGGCAGCGCAAATCGGTTCACACTCCGGAGTTTGGACCGTCTACGAACCGCATAAAGAGGCGCTCATTCAGCACATTTTAAACGACGTTCGTCCGAATGACCTCGTAATTACGCTCGGTGCGGGCGATATCCGGAAATTGGCTTTTGCCTTGCGAGAAGCGCTTTCGGAAAAGTTCGAACGTCCTCAACCTCTTTCCGACGATGCCGCCATTTAGGCGGCTTTTTTGATCAGGTCGCCCCTTTTTCCGAGGCGGCCCGTCTGCGTCCGGTATGGGCGAAAAAGAGCCCGATCATGAGGATAAAGAGGACTCCGGCACATTCATACATCTTCGCGTAGCCGAGCCATGCTGCGATCCAGCCCAGGGCAATGGCGCCTCCGCCAATGCCGAGATCAAAGGCAGAGAAGAACATGGCGTTGGCAGCGCCGCGTTTGTTGAGCGGGGCGCGATCGTTGGCCCAGGCCTGCAAGGACGGTTGGATGCTGCCGAAGGCAAGGCCGTAAAACGAGGCGGCGACGATGACCGTCCAGGTAGTGGTGGCATGCGCAAGGAGCCAGAGCCCGATCATACCGGAGAGCGCTCCAGGCAGGAGGATCCAGCCGACACCTTTTACGTCGTAGATTCTTCCGGCAAATGGCCGACTGAGAAAGACGAATATGGCGTTAAATATGAAAAATACACCGATGTTCGGTACACCTGCGCTTTTCCCGTAGGGTGTGAGAAAGGCAATGATGCCGCCGTAGCTGAGTGAAAGGAGCATGACGAGTAGCGCAGGAAAAGCGGCTTTTCCTTCGAACATCTCAGGTAGCGAAAGCGCTTCTTTGAGGTGTTTTTTGACTGGACGGGAGAGATCGATCTCGGTTCGGGAAAGCGGAATGACCATGATCATACTCGTAATCGTCATAAGCGCCGAGGCGGTAAAAAGAAGTAGCGTTCCCGTACGGTCGTAGAGAAGAAGGCCGATATACGGTCCGATGGCCATGGAAAGCGTCGTGGACAGGCCGAAGATGCCGAGTCCTTCGCCGCGGCGCGCGGGCGGGACGATGTCCGCGGCGATTGTTCCAAAGGCGGTCGTGGAGATGCCGAAACCTATACCGTGTAAGGCGCGGATCAGAAAAAGGGCGGATAATCCCCGGGCAAAGGGGTAAAGCAAAATGGCGAGGAGGTTCAAGGCGAGGCCTATGAGGAGCAGTCGCTTTTTTCCATAGAGATCGAGCGCCCCGCCTGTGAGCGGACGGATGAGAAGGGCAAATAAGGTGAGCATGCTTACGACGAGCCCGATATCCGTTTCCTTAGCGCCGAGATCCTGAGCATAAATAGGGATGGTCGAAAGCAGAAGTTGAAAACCGAGAAAGTGGAAAAAGTTCGCGACTGTGATCAAAAGAAACGTCTTCGTCCATAAAGCGTTTCGACGGGATGGATTCTTTTCTGCTATCGGCATGCTTTGAGGTGAAGACATTTCGCCACTCCTTAAATGTTTTATGGCCGATCTTTTCTGTGTGACATGATTATTAAATAGCCCCCCATGCTACGTGGCGACACTAGCAGAAGGATGAAACGATGCAACCTATTTTAGGATTGTCGTTTAAGCAGTGTCTATCTATGTCGCTGTACTGGAGGGGATGGTCTTGGGGCTAAGGATATGACAGTTAATTCATCTCAGTTTATTTATCTTAGTTTATTTATCTTAGTTTAGTCAGCGATTTAGTCAGCGGTTTAGTCAACGGAGAGAAGCTCGGTGTCATCCGGGATGCGTTTTAAAAATGCCGGGTCTTTAAGCAGCTTCAAAGCGACGATCGGCAATGCTTCAATCAAAGCATCGACGGGTATGAATGCGCCGTGCGTCGGCTCAAGGTATTCTGCGGTAAGACCGAGCAAAAAGGTGGCAACCCCTCCGGCAAGTGCGGGCGCCCCGCCGCGGGCAAGGAGCGCTCCGCTCACTCCAGCGAGCATATCCCCGGTACCAGCGGTGGTAAGGGCCCGCGTCCCGGTTATGTTGTATCGGAAGCGGCTTCCTTTTTCGGGAACGATGAGATCATACGGCCCTTTGAGTAAGATCGTACTTTTAAGTGCCCGGGCGATCGGTTGAATCCATTCGATCTGTGCGATCAAATCGCTGTACAGTATTTTTCCGGAAGGCAGATGATGTACTTCCTTATGCTCATTAGCCGGTTGCTGAGAGTGGAAAGATGGACCCTGAGCATATTCCGTCTCCCCAGTGAGCCTCTCGGCGAGCATCTTCATTTCACCGCGGTGTGGGGTGAGGAGACATCTTTCTGATCGGAGTTCATCTGCAGGAAAAGAGGGTAGGGCATAGAGGGCGTCCGCATCGATCAGAAGCGGTCCATCCCACAGACGAAGTAAGGCATGCACGGCAGAAAGCGTCTGTTCGGCGCGGCCCAGCCCTGGGCCGATGACGATGGCGTCGATGATTGGGAAGAGCGGTTTAAGAACGTCCAGTGCTTCTGGTGTGAGTAAGTCGCCAGGCAGGCGCACGGGGATGATACTCGGCGGTATGAAAGCGTCCGTCTCAGGGGTGGCGAGCACGACCCGGTCGACGAAGGGTAAGGCTGACCTGGCCGATAAAAGCGGTGCCCCGGGGTAACGGCTGCTTCCGCCGATGATCAGGAGATTACCGTGATCACCTTTTTTCGTGCCGTGCTTGGGGAGGAGCTTCCGCGCTTCGTACGGACCGATCAGATGATACAGCTCAGGCGGATAACCGATCGGTAAGACGTCGCGTGGAAAGTCGTACTCTTTTTTATCCCATTCGAATGTATACGTCTGATGTGCCTGTACCCGTCGAATATCCGGAAAACCGCTCGGCACATCTATGCTTACGATGACCGTTCGTCCGCGAAAGGCGTTGATACGCTCGATCGCAGTAGCAAAAGGTTCGCGTACTTGGCCCGTTTTTCCGGCTCCCAGCATGGCGTCTACTATGAGATCAAAGGAACCGAGATCGAGTGTCCGGATCAGTTCCGGATGATCGAGGAGGGTGGTGCGCACAAAGGGCGATGATTTGATGAGCGTGAAGTTTTTACGCGCTGCATTCGAATGGATCCGCTCGGGGCGGCTTAAGGCGAAGACCGTGACGTCGTGTACGCTGCTCAGGTGTCTTGCCGCAACGAACCCGTCTCCACCGTTGTTACCGGGTCCGGTCAAAACGGCAATGTTGAGGCGCCGGGGAAGTCCCTTTTCGTCTTGACCGTAACGCGCATGGATGGCGCGCGCCACCGCGCTTCCGGCATTTTCCATGAGTTGGCCGAGATCGAGCCCGAGCCAGGCAGCATTTTCATCCCAGGCATAAATATCTTCTACGCTGAGCTTCATAAGGCCTCACCCATCTGCTTCAGTGCTGCATCCAAGAGGCCGAACGCATTGATTGATTGATCAAGGGCGAGCATATGGAAAAAGAGAAGATCGTCTGAACGGTCAGCCGACCGTATGTCATCGAGAAAAGCAGTAAGGAGCGTTTCTTTGATGCGCTCGTTTAAAAGTGTCGCGAGACGCTCAATATGTTCGGGGGTTAAGGATAACGCATGCTGTGCAGAATGATTGCTGAGAAACGGCGACAGAAAGTCTTTTAACGTTTCCTCATACAACTGCAATCCTTTTTCCGCGCTCAAAAAAGCCTCTTCGACATCCTCTGTGCTCCCAAAGTGTCCAAAAAACAAGCGCTTAGGGTTAAACGACCGGATGCGCTCCCAGCTACCGCGCATGGCTTTGGCATCAAATTGATTGGGAGAAGTCGAGGGGAGGACGAAGGGCTTTTCAAACCGAGCATTTTGGATATGGGCATCGTGTATAGCATCATGTGCGATAGACGCTTTTAATACTTGATTGTACAGGATGCCGACGGTATCACCGGTGAAGACATCGCCCGTCTCTTGATCCATGATGGAAAGATGATGCCGGGCATGGCCGGGTGTATCGATGAATGTAAACGATTTTCCACCGGCAAAGCTCAGCGTTTCCCCGTCACCGGGCGTGATGATCCGATCTTCCGGCACGGGAAGGACGGGGTGAAAGTAGCTTTCAAACATCTCCCCGTATACCGCTTTCGCCCCGGCAATGAGTTTTTCCGGATGGGCGAGATGACGTGCGCCGCGCGGGTGAACGATGACTTTAGCCTGGGGCATCGATGTAAGCAGCAGTCCTACCCCACCGGCATGATCGAGGTGAATGTGTGTAAGCACGATGCCTTGAATGGAACTCGGCGTGATATGAAGTTGTCTCAACCCCTCTAAGAGATACTGGATACCGCTCGATGGTCCGACATCGATGAGCACACCTGCTTGAGGCAGGACATACACGCCCGTCCGATACGGCATATGAAGATCATGCACGTCTATCATGAACACGTCTTTTCCGAGCGCATACGTTCTCGGTGGGTTCTCAGAGGTCATGGGCACGACTCCTTTTAAATGGTGTAACTATACTTTCCTTCCTTCGTCCATACTTGAGAGGATTTTGGTTAAGAAGGCTCCGGTTATAACATTATTTTTAAACAGTATAACGTTTTGATAAAAATAGTTTAATACGGTTTTTACTTACGGTGACACTCCACAACGGCTAAAGCCGTGTAGCTTCTTCGTGCTACCCGTGGATACGCGCTACGGAAAGCACATGCGGCGTGGCCGCTGCCTTCGTTTGTAGCGTAGTGACCGACGGATGACACCGGGCGGTGCCACTTGCCCATCCGTATCCTTTTGCCTTTAGGCCTCCTGAAGTATACGGATACCTGCAAGTTTCCTAGCAGGCTTTAAGGTA
>PEBX01000153.1 GCA_003050645.1 Candidatus Carbonibacillus altaicus | reverse complement strand
GTCCTTGATAGACATTACCAGGCGTATGTGAAAATGTATCCCAGATGGATAGACCGCGCCCGTCTTCACGCGCTGCCCCTTCGATCTGATAGGCAGCGGTTGCTGCACCCCAGAGGAAGGTTTTGGGGAAATTAAACATCGTTTTCCTCCTTGTATTGTTCAATTTTGATGCCCTATCATGGTGTAATTACTTGATTTACTTACATTTACTTCCGTCTAATTTTTAACTTAACCCTTTCACAATCCGTTCATTTCTTTCCCAGATCACAAACGCATAAGCGATGATGCTCGGATGATTAATCGCGCGGGTAAGTAAGGTGATGCAGGCGGTGTGTTGAGTTGATTTTTTTTAGCACGTATCAGTTCAAATAATTGCATTCCTGCTGTTTTCCCTAAATCATATAATGGAACATGAACAGACGAGAGCGGAGGATCATGAAAGGCGGCGAGCTGTGAATCATCATAACCAACCAGTGCTATATCACGTCCTGGTTCTAATCCTTCAGATTTTAGTTTTTGTGAGACGCCCAGTGCAATGAGATCATTGGCAGTAAAGATAGCAGTGGGCCTGGGCTGTTGCTGTAAAATAATGTCTGTCATTTCATAACCAGTCTCTGCATCGTAGCGCCCTCGATAGATGTGAACTACAAGATCGCGCCAGTTAGACATCGCTAGACGTATGCCTTGAATACGTTGATGGCTATCACTGTAAAAATCTTCACCATTAATAAAGGCGATGTTGTGGTGGCCTTGCTGATACAGGTGCGCGATGGCATCGAAACTTCCTTGAATATGGTTAACATTAACAGTCATATGCTCAAGATGGGGGAGTTCATGTCCGATGACGACAAATACATTACCTGTTCGGGCTAGCTCATACAGGGTGGGTTGATCATCGAGTGTTGCACCAATAAAGATCGCACCATCAATTTTTTTATTAGAAAAGTATCGATTGAAAGGTATGGGGTTGGTGATAGATCGTTGCAATAAAACGATGTCGTAGTGATGCGCGCGTGCTTCATCCGCCAAACCGTCTAAAATGGCGTTAAAATAATCGTATGCGAATAATCGACGATTTGGATAAACATGGATCACGAGACCGATATTATGACTTTGTCTTAGTGCAACGGCTCTTGCCAGAGCGTTCGGTTCATAATGAAGTGTCTTAGCGGCTTTTAATACTTTTTGGCGCGTTTCGTTTTTGACTCTTGGGTCGTTGGAGAATACACGGGAAACAGTTGCTACAGATACGCTGGCAAGTCTAGCGACATCCTTACGCGTTGCCAAAACGGATTGCCTCCTAAACATTCTTTCCTACTGGCCTAAAACATTTCTGGTAAAGCCAATCATAATCCGACCATCACTTAACCGATATCCGACTGACGTAAAAAGTTATCCTTTTACCGCTCCTTCTAGCATACCACGCATGATCCATTCAGACAAAAAGACATATATTAGAATCATCGGCAACGCAGCTAAAATTAGATATGCACCGATGGCACCATAATTGACTGCATACTGACTAACAAAGCTGTAGGCACCAAACGGTAATGTCTTTAAGCTTTTAGATGAAATGAAGGTGGCAGCAATAATATATTCATTCCAGGCGCTAATAAATGCTAAAATGCTGACAGTCATCATCGCCGGGCGGGAAATGGGAAAAATAATGGATGTAAACAACCGGATCGGACCGGCGCCGTCAATAATCGCAGCTTCTTCCAATTCCCTGGGAATGGAGCGCATAAAGTTCGTTAGGATAAGCACGCTAATGGGCATAGCAAAAGCACTGTATGTGAATATAAGCGACCAACGTGTATCCAGCAAATGGAGATTTTTAAACATAAGGTTTAAAGGTAAAAGCGCAGATTGCATAGGGAGCATCATACCGGCTAAAAAAAGCAAAAAAATGTGTTGACTAAAACGAAAACGAAATCGCGATAAAACATATGAGACAGAAGATGCAAAAAAAAGTAAAATCATGATGCTGGAAAAAGTGACAATCAAGCTGTTGAAAAGGTATTGAAGGTAATGACCGTTTTGAATGGCAATAACATAATTTTCCCAGCGCGGATAAGAAGGTAAGGAAAAGATGCCACCTGAGAGAATCTCATCATTATTTTTTAACGAGTATAACAATAACCAGAGTAATGGATACAGCTGAGTTATAAGAAGTGGAAAAATGATGAAGATGGTGATGAACCATTTGCCTAAGTTTGGTTGAGGACGGCTGTGCAATTGGATCAGCCCCCGATATCATATCGTTTTTCCAAGCTGGCAAAAACAGTGTTCAGAACAAAAGTCGCAAGCAAGCTGAACATAACGAGAAAACTGGCAATCGCACTCCCGTAACCGTAATGTAAGTTTAAAAATGATTGATTGTACATGTAGGTTGACATGACTTCCGTTGCTTCTGCTGGACCACCACCTGTTGTGACCATGATAAGCTCAAATGCTTGTAGAGAGCCGATAAAAGCAAGGATAAGGGAAATTTTGAAAAAAGGAATATTGAGAGGAAAAACGATGTGGCGCATAATCTGCCAGGTATTCGCCCCATCGATGATGGCAGCTTCCTGTAGGGTATGTGGAATGTTTTGAATACCGGTATATTGAATGAGAACGTGATAGCCAAGATACTGCCAGAGGGCGACAAAGTATAGTGCATACATGGCTACATTTGGGTCTGATAACCAGGCACGGGTTAAAGAATCTAAATGTAAAAGGACAAGTATTTGATTTAAAAGTCCCCCACGAGAAAGCGGATGATATATCGCCTGCCACAATTGTCCGACGACGACAGCAGAGAGAATGACGGGTAGAAAGTAGGCGGCGACAATCCGTTGACCACGCCGGAAGAAACGCGCGATCAGCGCCGCTAGCAGAAAGGCAAAGGGGATTTCCGCCATGGAAAAAAGCGCAAACAATAAATTACGTTTGACCGTTTGCCAGAAAAGAGGGTCGTTAAACAGGAGTTCTTTAAAATTGCCAAGACCGATAAAAGTGGCTTGTCCGATACCGTTCCAATCGAATAGAGCGGTATAAAAAGAAAGTCCGATGGGGAGGATCACCATCGTGAGGTAGTAAACGAGTGCAGGCAAAAGAAAAACTGAGAAGACTTTCGGTGTCAGTTTCATGCAAGATCCTCTGAAGACACCTCCCCAAACAGATATAAACCGTAATGCAAAAGATTATAAAAGATTATAAAAAGAAAGATCCTCGGATTTTTTTACAGTTTATTGCGCATAAGACTTTTCAAAGGCTTTTTGATGTTCATCAGCAATATCTTGGGGAGAAACTTTCTCCACAAACAGGCGTTGAATAGCCTTGAGGTGCACCTGTGCAACATCCGGTTTCATGGTGTTATCAAAAGCAAGGTCGCCGCCTTGTACCGTCTGGAACAGATTTAAAACGTTGATAGATATATCACTGTAACCGGCCTTTTGGAAATCACCATCGACATGCTGGGCGAGACCGACAGCAGCTTTCATCTCAAAGTTCTCCTTTGGCCACTGTAACATGAAGTAGTTGAGAAAATCTTTCGCCTGCTCTAGATGAGGACTGTTTTGGGCAATGGCAAATGCGCTTCCCGGTGCCAGCATAAAATCACGGACGTTGCCTTTCCCGTGGACGGTCGGAAAAGGAAAGACGTCAATGTAATCTTTATGGTCGGAGGTTTCCATTCCACTTGTCGCCCATGTGCCCATATAATACATCGCAGCCTGCCCGGTGCGGAAGAGCGTTTCTGCTTCAGCATATTCTGTCGTTGTTGCCCCTTCTTGAAATGCACCTGCGTCTACCAGTTCTTCAAATGCTTCGATGGCTTCGATAAATGCCGGATCGTGAAATGTTTTTTTCCCAGCGATCACGTCATCAAGAAAACCGGGTCCGTTATTGGTACGGAGAACGATGTTCATGAAGAGAATGGAACCGGTCCATGTTTCTTTTTCAGCGATAGCAATGGGAATAATACCTTCGGATTTAATTTTTTTAACTGCATCGATCAGTTCTGTAAAGGTTTGCGGTGGCGTAAGACCGAGATCAGAAAAAATTTGTTTGTTATAATACATGACACCGATGTTATTCCCATCCGGTAAAGCATATGTTTTACCATCAAATGTGTAATAGTTCAATATACCTTCCTGGAATGTTTGACGCAAAGTGTTTTTATCAAGCATATCATCAAGCGGTGCGAGCAGTCCTTCGTCAACAAACGGTTTCATCTGGGCGGAAGCATTGACAACAAAAATATCCGGTAAGTTTTTACCTGACGCTTGCGTTTTCAGCTTTAATTTTTGTTGGTCAATGTTTAATGAATCGAGATCGATGCGCACATCAGGGTGTTGATCCATGTACGCATTCACGATTTTTTTCATAACCTTATGATTTGTCGCCGTCTCATCGGGATAGATGTTTTGAAAAACAAGCTTTACTTGCCCTTTGTCAGTGCTATTGTTAGCGCTATCATTTTTTCCGCAACCAACGATAAGAACCAGCATGGCGAGAAAAAGAAGCATAAGTAAAGGTTTGATCTTTAATAACCTATTATACATCATAATCCCCCTTTTAGATAGTTGCAACATGTACGCGCGTACATTTTTATTAAAGCACGAGATCGTTGTTTTTGTCAATAGGTTCTGTTGTTTTGAACTTTTTTTTTAATCCCACGTCTTGAATTCTTATCTTAAGTCCACGTTTTCGTAAGTCCCAGCACTTCGAGCAGGCGCGGGTAGACATCATCGCGCATGTATGGTGAAAAATCTTCCCGTTCTTTTACCTGAAAAGGAATTTCAGACACGACGATCGGCCC
>PEBX01000019.1 GCA_003050645.1 Candidatus Carbonibacillus altaicus | reverse complement strand
TTGTGTTTTATTCGATTTTGTAAGCTTTTTGAACAGGCTCTTATAGGTAGGATCGGGACGATAACCTGTTGACGATTGACGCAGGTTCAAAAATAGGTTTCAATTCCTTATAGGTAGGATCGGGACCTAAAACTAGATCAGTATTATCGATATATATATCAAGTTTCAATTCCTTATAGGTAGGATCGGGACTTAAAAATTTCAGTATCGCTTATATAGACTAGATCCTTGTTTCAATTCCTTATAGGTAGGATCGGGACACATCCGGGCGGCACGTCGCACACGCGACGTCAGCGGAGTTTCAATTCCTTATAGGTAGGATCGGGACCCGCCTTCGATATTGACGCGAGCTTGCCGTTTGCGTCAGTTTCAATTCCTTATAGGTAGGATCGGGACGCGGCTACACCTATCACACGGAAAGAGCTACGCGCGAGTTTCAATTCCTTATAGGTAGGATCGGGACTCGCGTCGTGCGATACCGCGCTCGGTCGCCGTCTCGATGTTTCAATTCCTTATAGGTAGGATCGGGACCTGCCGTGGCGTTCGAGGAGGGCGGCCTGCTTTATCAGTTTCAATTCCTTATAGGTAGGATCGGGACCGTATTTCACCTCCTTTCAAAGGCTTGCCCACCTCCGTTTCAATTCCTTATAGGTAGGATCGGGACAATATTTCGAGCAACGCCGACCACCCCCCAAACAAAGTTTCAATTCCTTATAGGTAGGATCGGGACGCGCCGCTGATCTTAAAGGCTTTTTGCATCAATTCCGGTTTCAATTCCTTATAGGTAGGATCGGGACGTGCTGATCGCAGATGGGGTGCTCGAAATTATCGACCGTTTCAATTCCTTATAGGTAGGATCGGGACCTATATGGTTCTTAATGGCGATTTAGTCGAGGCGGCGCTGTTTCAATTCCTTATAGGTAGGATCGGGACGAAGTGCTCGGCCTGGAAGCACGGAAGGATCAGCGAGGGTTTCAATTCCTTATAGGTAGGATCGGGACCGCGCCGTGGGCATAGCAGCGCGGGTCGTCCATTCTTGTTTCAATTCCTTATAGGTAGGATCGGGACGTAATCTCGGGTTCAGAAGCTACAATCGACTTGTAAGTTTCAATTCCTTATAGGTAGGATCGGGACGAGATCATGCAAGCGGATAGCAGGGAGGCTGTTCCGCTTGTTTCAATTCCTTATAGGTAGGATCGGGACCCCTTTTAAGGGTGGGATGAAAGGCGAAATAATTGAGTTTCAATTCCTTATAGGTAGGATCGGGACACGCGTGTAGAATATCGCCATCGACCGAACAGGTAGTTTCAATTCCTTATAGGTAGGATCGGGACCGGGCGAATCAACCCGGGCAGGAACCTAAATACAGCGGTTTCAATTCCTTATAGGTAGGATCGGGACGAGAAAATGTGCCGGATCTTCGAAAGGGAACGGTCGCGTTTCAATTCCTTATAGGTAGGATCGGGACACGGTGAACCGATTGTACATAAGGTCGTTAATTCCAGGTTTCAATTCCTTATAGGTAGGATCGGGACTAGCCACCATGCTACGGATCCTTGCAGTGGCCGGCTGGGTTTCAATTCCTTATAGGTAGGATCGGGACACCGCGCTTTCGACCGGGCCGAACACCGTATCAACAGTTTCAATTCCTTATAGGTAGGATCGGGACTCTCATGCGGATCAACTACCTCTTGCCGACGTACAATCAGTTTCAATTCCTTATAGGTAGGATCGGGACTGCCGGATGCCATCTCCGGCTTTTTTCGACCTATTCCGTTTCAATTCCTTATAGGTAGGATCGGGACATGAGCATGATTGGTTTAGCAATGTGCTCGTCATCTAGTTTCAATTCCTTATAGGTAGGATCGGGACTTACCGGTGTTAAAACCGCCATCGTTATTCCTCCTTGTTTCAATTCCTTATAGGTAGGATCGGGACGCATCTCAGATGTTCGGGGTGCCGATTGAGCAGATCGGGTTTCAATTCCTTATAGGTAGGATCGGGACGAATCAGGTAAGACGACCACGTCGCCGGCGTATGGGTTTCAATTCCTTATAGGTAGGATCGGGACGTACCGGCGGGGATTCCGATTGATCGCATTGAGGATAGTTTCAATTCCTTATAGGTAGGATCGGGACGCTCTGTCAAGCTATCCGTCATCCATCCGGCGGCTGCCAGTTTCAATTCCTTATAGGTAGGATCGGGACATATTTGGCTGGTTCAACTTCCACACGCTCAATTTGAGTTTCAATTCCTTATAGGTAGGATCGGGACGTATTCGGTATCGTAGAGGCATAAACCACAAATGTAGTTTCAATTCCTTATAGGTAGGATCGGGACCCGGATCGTAGTGGCGTGTGTTTCGCGGTTTTTGAGCTGTTTCAATTCCTTATAGGTAGGATCGGGACTCGAGATGACTTGAGCGCCGCCTCGACTAAATCGCCGTGTTTCAATTCCTTATAGGTAGGATCGGGACGTAATCGTCAATGAGGGATTTGACGATTTCAAGCAAACGTTTCAATTCCTTATAGGTAGGATCGGGACTTGAAAAAGCTATCGCGAATGCATTGAGGAACAGAGTTTCAATTCCTTATAGGTAGGATCGGGACACTCTTTTATGAGCGTCTTCTTTTCCTCTTTCGGCGAGTTTCAATTCCTTATAGGTAGGATCGGGACCCGATGAGTAGAGAGGCGGAGATGTGGCGGAGATCATGGTTTCAATTCCTTATAGGTAGGATCGGGACGAGCAAGTGGAACGGGTGTGGCGATACTAGATGAGACTGGTTTCAATTCCTTATAGGTAGGATCGGGACTCAAGGGCTTTTTCTTATGCCCATTGGGGGTAGTATAAGTTTCAATTCCTTATAGGTAGGATCGGGACCCGGCAGAAGAGATAGCAGACAAACTAGGCATTCTAGAGTTTCAATTCCTTATAGGTAGGATCGGGACGGACAAAATGAAAAAGTGATTGAACACGTGCTGATGGTGTTTCAATTCCTTATAGGTAGGATCGGGACTCGGCAGCGCCCTAATCCGTACATTCTGCGTACCAGTTTCAATTCCTTATAGGTAGGATCGGGACTTCTGCTAGAGTTTCCGTGCCACGCGACGCTATGCGGTTTCAATTCCTTATAGGTAGGATCGGGACGGTCGTTGGGCTGGAGATAGACGAGGTTGCCATCCACAGTTTCAATTCCTTATAGGTAGGATCGGGACTCGTTACCTGCATCGACTCTTCGGCGACGGTGATCGGTTTCAATTCCTTATAGGTAGGATCGGGACTGAAATGGTGCGGATGGAAGACTGCGTTTTGGGTTCCTGTTTCAATTCCTTATAGGTAGGATCGGGACCTGGAGAGACGTCTCGGAATGGCCGCAGGTACCCGGCGCGTTTCAATTCCTTATAGGTAGGATCGGGACGACGATCTCGCTAGAAACGCCGGAGAAACCTATTCAGTTTCAATTCCTTATAGGTAGGATCGGGACTTCTTGCCATACCATGTCACGTCACCTTCCTTCCAGGTTTCAATTCCTTATAGGTAGGATCGGGACACGCGGTAGGCGAGCCCAACCAGGATCGCAACGATGAGAGTTTCAATTCCTTATAGGTAGGATCGGGACTGCGCGAGCCCATCCCATGGGCCCCGGGGCTACCACGTTTCAATTCCTTATAGGTAGGATCGGGACGGTCGTTTGGCTGGAGATAGACGAGGTTGCCATCCACAGTTTCAATTCCTTATAGGTAGGATCGGGACTCGAAAAATGATCGATGTCGTATACTGCGTCAGTGAGTTTCAATTCCTTATAGGTAGGATCGGGACGTAATCTGTCTTCTCTCCGATGATTTGACGCTCATCGAAGTTTCAATTCCTTATAGGTAGGATCGGGACATTTACGCTCTATATGAGCGGTACTGGCGAAGAGTTTGTTTCAATTCCTTATAGGTAGGATCGGGACATGCAAGAAATGCTGATTTTGTAAGAAGTGGAGACGGTTTCAATTCCTTATAGGTAGGATCGGGACTCGTGCATACCGGGTTTAATATACTGCAATTTGTAGGTTTCAATTCCTTATAGGTAGGATCGGGACCCGTCATTATTGTCGTCACCAAGAGATTCGTCGATGGTTTCAATTCCTTATAGGTAGGATCGGGACTCATATTTGGCTGGTTCAACTTCCACACGCTCAATTTGAGTTTCAATTCCTTATAGGTAGGATCGGGACTTGAACAGTTTTTCGGCGCGGCTAAGCTTGCACCTCAGTTTCAATTCCTTATAGGTAGGATCGGGACTAATAGTAGAAATTTTGGCACGCCTCGGCGATTTCGTGTTTCAATTCCTTATAGGTAGGATCGGGACCGTCTTCAAATTCACGTCTTACCAGCTCTTTTTCTGGGTTTCAATTCCTTATAGGTAGGATCGGGACAATCGCTGTTTCTATTTGGAATGGAATAGGAAAAGCATGTTTCAATTCCTTATAGGTAGGATCGGGACAAATATAGTGTCAGTGTACATTGCGGTGTACGCTCTCTGTTTCAATTCCTTATAGGTAGGATCGGGACCCACCGCCGGTGCGCGTTTTAAGGCCACACCAGTTGTGGGTTTCAATTCCTTATAGGTAGGATCGGGACGAAAAATTGAATTTCGCGGCATTGCAAGGTAACACTAGGTTTCAATTCCTTATAGGTAGGATCGGGACTCAAAGAACTAACCGAAGTATTGAGGCCCGTTATTCCGTGTTTCAATTCCTTATAGGTAGGATCGGGACGAAACGGAAAGAAATATTCTTTTCGCGTTTTGCTTGAGTTTCAATTCCTTATAGGTAGGATCGGGACGTAACCTTGACTCTTCATTGAAATTTTCGATCGTAGTTTCAATTCCTTATAGGTAGGATCGGGACTTGTACAGTTGCTTGGTGACGACGAAAAAAAAGTGGTTTCAATTCCTTATAGGTAGGATCGGGACAAGACGCCGGAGTACTGAACGATGCATCCTGGGTCAGTTTCAATTCCTTATAGGTAGGATCGGGACGAGCTATATGTCTCGATATCCACGCTCAGTCGGCTCAGTTTCAATTCCTTATAGGTAGGATCGGGACTCAACCGCCACAGTGTATAAAATATTACAGCAAGGTAGTTTCAATTCCTTATAGGTAGGATCGGGACTTTCATCCATGAAATAAGAAGCGCCTAAGTTAGATAGAGTTTCAATTCCTTATAGGTAGGATCGGGACATGGTATAATAAATATGTAACTAAGGATAGATTCCCAGTTTCAATTCCTTATAGGTAGGATCGGGACTGAAGCCAGGGGAAAGACATGCATTCGAACTTGATCCCAGTTTCAATTCCTTATAGGTAGGATCGGGACTCTCCTTTCTACTTATACTATATCATACGATATACTAGTTTCAATTCCTTATAGGTAGGATCGGGACCCCAAAAAGTACTTGATTTTATTATATGTCACGAATCTAAATCCTTCAAGAGTCATTTCCACCGATCAAGAAGAATTTTTGAAACCTCCTTATCCCACACCATATTTCCACAAATTAAAAGTGTCGTCGAACCCCAGCGTTTTTTACGCTACTCATGGTCGACGACAGAACACGACGATATCTTAGCCTCAAATTAAGAATTCCTCTCCTCCTTTTTTGATCCCAAATTCTTCCCTCTTCGAATAATTGCGTGTCCTGAAGGTATACAGAATCACGGAATCCTCTTGTGGGTTAAGGATTGACAGAAGTTCCTTTTTTAATTTTACTAAATTGGCTTCGGAAATATCACCTTCTAAAACAGAATTCTGCACCCAATGGAGATATTTCCTGCTAATCTTTAATGCTTTTGCGACCCTCTTCTCACTAAAATCATACACCAAAATAACAAACATTATAACCCCTCTGTCTGTTGTTTTCTCGATCTATCCTTTATTCACCACAATGATTTATACGGCTCGTACTCCTTCTCTCCTAAAAAATGTTTTTGAAGTTTATATAATTCTAACCGAATTAACCGTCGATAAGAGACGGATTTCCCCAAATGCCGATGCTCTACGGTAGTCTTCATCCTCTCATCCAATTCTTGAATAAACTTCTTTTGACCTTCCTGATTTAGTAATATTCCCTCCATCTGTTTTGCAAAATCCTTTTTCTGTATCTTTCTCTTATTAATCAGCGAAAAAATTGTTCGGTCTACGAGGATCGGCTTAAAAATTTCAGCCACATCCAGATTTAATGTGAACCGTCTATAGTTTGTCGAATGCAAATAACCAATCCTTGGATCTAAAAAAGTTTTATAAATTTCAGAGAGTGCCGTCGTATAAAGGATCGTATTACCAAAGCTGATCATAGCGTTTAACCGGTTGAGCGGAGGCCTCGCACTCCGTTTCTCAAACGGGAAATCCTGATTTTGTATGATAACATCAAAATTGGTATAGTAATTTTCCCGTGAATGGCCCTCGATCGCAAGTAGCTCATCAATGGTTTGGATCCCCTTCACTTTCTTTATGTTCTCTTCTAAACCCTCTATACTTTGAGCGATATGTTCGGCGTTTTCCTTTACCCGGTTTCGGTAATACTTTAAGACCCGACTCATTTGTGCAATTGAACCGGTGACGAATTTTTTGGCTAAGAGGAGTCTTTGGTCCGGATTGAGATAGTGTTCGGCTTGTTTTAAAATGACAAGCCCTGCATTGAGATGTTCCCTCGGATAATAAGAACCGGTATAGTATCCGTAATGATTAAAAAAATGAAGGATAATATTCTTTTGCGAAATAAATTCTAATAATTTCTTATTCACTTCCACCTCGCCAAAGATAAAAATATCATTGATATCTTCGACAGGGAAAAAACGTTTCATGCTTTCCCCCTCGAAATATAGGCTGTTTTCCTTTCTCCTTAACATACCGTTTTGAAAAAAATACAGACTCTTCTTCATGATTATTCCTCCGCCCAGCAGTATTCTTGATAGGCGCATTTGTGACAAACCCGCTTCTTTACCGGGGCCGGGGGTTTTGGCTGAAGCAGGAGATTTTCAATCTCTTGCAATGCCTGATGGAGCTTCTTTTGCCCCTCCTCCGTCCATTCAACTACCTCTCTTTTTTTCTCCTCAGGAAATAATAATTCACCACGGGCTTCGATCCCCATCTTCCTTAGAGTATCGAGATAGTAAAGGAGTTGATAGGTCGCACTTTCCAGATAGCTTGAAGATTTCTTCACCTCACCGATTACGAGTTGACTTCCTTCCCTCCAAAGACGGTCGATCTTAATATTGCCGATCAAGATCTCTTTCTTCTCACGGGCATATGAATGTTCATCGATGAACCGACCGATCTCCAGGTAATCACTCTCTTGATCGGGATAGATCTGATGTCCCATTAACCATACCTCTCGTTTGCATATAAAATAGTACCAGACCAATGTCCCTGTGATTTCCATTTTTATCCCTTCCTGCGATCCGTTTACGGCATGATGGAAATTAGCAAATATATCCGTTCCCTGATTCATCCTTAAATCCGATCTCCGCATCGTAATAGAACTGGTTTTGCCCTGCCGGAATCCAGAAGAAATCTGCCTCTACGCCATCACGATCTGAAAAATGGGGAGGTCGGTTTTTCAATAGACGCTCGACGCGTACTTGGATCATATATTCACCCATTTTAGCCATTAGAAGACGCGTAATCTTCGATTGGAAAAAGGGGTGATGGAGGTCCTCGTCTTGAATCCCCAATACTTCACGGAGAATTCCAAGATCCGCGTCTTTCCTTCTCCACTTCGTATAGGCATCCAGAAGTTTCGTAGCATATGGGTCACCTTCCCTCTCCACATAAACGTCTGCAATCGTTCCAGAATCTTCGATCAGCCGAAACTTCTCAACCTCGTCAAAATCAAGTCTTTTCACAGCCTCCCAGAGGTCTCTCGATTCATCTGGGACCCCCATCTCTTGCAATATCGTAAAATAGCGATCCATCATGGCGCGATATTCAGGTTCCAATACTTCCTGATAAGAGGAGAGGAGCTCTTTCGTCAAAGAGAGCCGATGGAATGGGTAAATTCTCTGATGATCTTTTTCCAGCGTTATCAGATAGACAGGGAGATATTCTCCTTTTTTACCCTCACGATTCACCCGGCCTGCCGTTTGAATGATGGAATCTAACGGTGCCAGATCCCGGAACCCTATATCAAAATCGAGATCTACACCCGCCTCAATCGTTTGTGTGGAGACGAGAATAAGCCTGCCTCTCCCTAAATTCTTCTCTATTTCTTTGATCACTTCCCTTCTTTGCTTTGGAATGATGTTGGTAGAAAGGTAATAGAATTGAACGTCCGGGTCGATCTCACCGCTCTCCTTCATTATCTTTAGATTCTCAAACAATTCGATACTTCTTCTAATGGTATTTACCACAATGACAACGGATGACCTCCCGTCCCACACCGTACGGAACCAGGATAGGAAGCTCTCTGTGGTAAATGGTTCATCCAATTTAGGAACCAATTTAGTCCGTTTCATATTGCAGAAATATTTCTCATGATCGGGAAGCAATTCGATGGGCTTCTTTTCTTTCGGATCATCCTTCATCTTTAACAATGCATGACCGAATTCAATAATCTTCGGTTGCGTCGCGGTCATGAGAATAAATCTCGTCCCATAATAATCCCCGATTTTTTGAATCATGGCCCCGATGAGAGGAAAATAAATTTCTGGGATCGATTGAATTTCATCAAGAATCACGATGCTTCCCGCCAGTTTATTCACTTTCTTTACAAGACGATTTCTCCCTGTGAATAAAGATTGCCAAAACTGCACAAAGGTTGTAAGGATCACATCTCCTTCCCATGACTCAACAAGAAGGCTTTTCTGGTAAAGCGGTAATCCCTCATCCGATTTCCCGCCACCTACCGTGGTCAAATCAGCATATCTATGTTGAACGATGATTTCTAAATCCGTCAAAACCTCTTTGTATACCTCTTTGTTTTGCTCGATTATATTGATAAAGGGAATGGCCGTAATGATCCGCGGCGTATAGCCTTCAAGACGTGCTACTCTTTCCTGCATCGATAAGGCTGCCTGAAGGGAAGCCAATGTCTTCCCGATGCCGGTGGGCGCCGTCAATGTATAAATCCGCTCTTGACGGAAAGTATCGTCGTCGATTTGCTCTAAGGTATGAAGGATGGTGTTGCGCGCCTCCTCGCGCATTTTTCCCATTTGCGATCGGCTGATCTTTCCTTTTTGTTCCAGATATGTTTGTATGGAGGATGGGGGGACTTTGTGAATCTCTTCTTTTGTCATGCCGGAGGAGCTCAATTTATCCCGATCGATCAAGAGCGAAAATAGGTAGAGTAACACAAAATACCATCTTTCGCTTTTCCATTTGACTTGAAGAAGGCTGGGCATCAAATGCATCGTCCGATCCTTGAAAAAAGGAGTCAGGTCCCCATAGCGCTTGATCTCTTCGTCCGTTATCCTTAAGAAGGATTGAAGTTCTTCTTCGATCATTTTCCCTTTTTCCTTAATGCGCGCCGATTGCTGCGATAACTCTTCTTGTGCTTTTTTCCCCGGAGGAAAATCGTTTTCCACCTTTAAGTCCCCGTGGTGATAGCGAATGACGAGATAAGCAAAGAAGGAAAGGACCCGGCCAATCCCTTCCGGATCTTCCCATCGTCTCATCCGGTCTAAAATAAAAGAATGGGCATAACAGGCGGAGATATGGGCATGTGTTTTTAAGGGCGACTCCGCCCCATGTACCAGGTAGTCTTGAAAATAAGGCGTATATTTTCCCAGATCGTGAAGAGCAGCAATCGCATAGGATAACTCTTTGATCCGATCTACCCGAATCGAATCAAACCGTATGGTCGGCGGAATGCTATCTATACACTGGCTCGCCGCGGTTCGTAGGTGATCTTTAAGCAGCTCTTTCACCCCGTTTTTGGGGTCATAGTGTGCATAAATCGAAGACATTTCCTCTCCTCTTTTGATAAACGGGATTTTTGGGTGGGTAGAGAAGAAGACCGAAACTTCCGTCTCGGTCTTCCTGTGACTCATTCCATCCACATGATCTTATCTCCATTGGATAATTGGACATATTTCTTCGCCATTACAGGAACAGGTCCGGAATGAAGGTTTACAATGAAGTCTTTCTTCCCTCTCTCCGTTAAATGCCGATGACGATCAAATTCGATCGGCAGCTCTTCCTTGATTAAGCGGATAGGGGATTGACTTAAACCGCTTTCGATCTCGATCACATCGGAGACGGGAAGAATGGAAGCGATGAGGGCTTCCCCGCTTTCATCGACCAACTCCCCTTCCAATTCTCCCTCATAGCGGATATATCCCAGATGATTGGCGGTTCCTAAGGCGAGCGTCCCGCCATAGGTGTTATATGTGAGCGGATCGCCGGAAAGGATCTCCTTTACTTTTTGATACATCTTCGGATTCTCATGTGTAAACCAAATCTGATAATCAAGAAGGTCGGTACGGATATTTACAGGGATGACCAATTCGGTTGGAGTCTGTGCATGGTATTCTTTGGACCCGTTTAAATCATCCTTCCCCTCTATATGGAGAAGGTTTAGTTTCTGAACCACCTTTTTGAGCGGCGCGCGATTGGCCACTGCGATCTTGCAAGAATCAAGCGAGAAGTCTTCATAGTATTGATCCCGTTCAATCCCCAACAACCCGGCAATCATCCCCGTCACTGTGGTCCGCGGCGGAACCGTATAGGTCATTGAGGATGAATTGGTATAATACTTTCGGAAATGGGCCATTTTCCCAAACAGATGAAATGAGAGGATGCGCATGAGAATCCCCCCGTCATCCCTGGATCGAAGCCAGCAGGTCAATGGTTTCTCCGTCCGGGAAATGCAGGAATTGTCCATGTTCCGCGTAAGGATTCATCCATTTCAGGATTTGCTTGATTCTCCCATTTGACTGTAATTGTGTCAGTACATCCCGAAGCGCCGAGAAATCCACTTTTACATCTTTTAATGAACGGATTGGTTTGTTTTCATCATACTCCGCGCGAATAAAGCGGCGCAGATCTCCTACATATCCGTCAAAGTTTTCCTCATAGACAACCTCCAGATAAAAGAGAGGGGATTGTCCTTGTTTGCTGTCCGTTAATTGATTCATCATACCTTGGACAAGCGCTTTGCGGAATATCTCCCGGTCTTCTTCCCGCATTCCCGTTTTTTGCGCATTAAATTTATTGATGGTTCCATAATGAGTGACTAAAGAGTAGTAGAGTTTATGTTTCTTACCAAAGGTGGAGGAATCATCATTCATAATTGTGGTGATCGAGTTGGATTTTACGAGCTCCACGGGATGAAGCGAATACCCCCAGTTGATCTGAACCGGACCAGTATAGGTTCGCGTTACGCCTTCAATCGCCATCGCGCTTCCGAAAAGGCGTATGTCGATCAAAGATTCTTTGATGATATGCGTGAGGAAAAGGTTATTAAAGGTCGTAAAGAGATCCTTTTTCTTTTTATCCTTTGCCGCCGCCTGATAAACTTTCTCCGGATCTTCATCGCTGCCTTCAAACTCTTCCCAAACCTTCCGGATCTCAGGCTGTTGTTCGAGAACCTCCTTCAATTTCTCCGGCGCCATCCATCTTTTCCGGATCTCCTCAAACATGGTCGGCATGGCTACTTTTTTATCATTTAGCGTATCGACAAAGATCGGGTATCCTTTTTGCTTGAGGAAATCTCGCACGTCCCGTTTCCGGCGGGCGTCGCTGACCAGATTGGTCCCCGTCTCGTAATCCATCCGTGGCTTGTTCTCCTGATCCGGGTCGCCGTTGGGATTCGACATGACCGCTTCAAATCCAAAAAGAAATTCTCCGTTATTCTTGATCATCGTTCTCTTTCCCCTCTCCTTCTACTTGATCTTTCCTACCTTTTGCCTGTAGATCTTCCTCTTTTCTCCATTTCACCTGATAAGCATATCCCGCCATTAAATAGAAGAGATTGGCATGGTCGCTTAATTCCCATTTCTCCTCCAAATTTCCGAAGTATCGGTGAAAACGGTTCATACGAAGCTCATTTGAAAGATAGATGGCATCATATTGGCGCAGCTTCTCAACCACCTCTTCATAAAGGCGGATAATCTCTTTGACGTTCATCCCCTGAAAACTGATTTTCTTTAGGATCGGTTTATCCTGATGACCTTTCCTCTCTTGTTCCTTTCCTACGCTGTACACCAGACTGCCGAGATAGAAGAGCGCTTTCGCTCTGTCGGAAAAACCCTGATCATTGAGAAATGCTTCGATCTCATCGATCTCTCTCTCAAACCAAGGCTTCTCCTTCTCCTTTGTCAACGTTTCCCCGTCCATCTTTATGCTCCTTTCATCTACAGAGTGGAATATAGGTTGATCTAAGAGGCCAATCTCTTGAAGAACATGAAATAAGAGAATGTAGCGAAAGACCTGGGTGCGAATATAGAAGTTGGGTTCTCTTCTATACCCGTAAAGTTCCAGATTGATGTAGTCGGTCATTTCCTCTTTCTGAAGCTGTTTGATCCCCTTCTCCATCGCTTCGGAAAAAAGGCGAAATAATTGTTCTCTTTCAATGATATAGCCGGAAAGAAGGGCATGATAGAGGGAGAGCACCCTTTTCACATCGGTCTGCGTCCCGTCTTTCGTCCTATGGATCGGAACCATCCTGTAGATCGTGCCCATGGAGAACCCCGTAAGCCAGTCGCGGTACTTCTCACTCTCATCCCGAAAACGTTCCATCAGTTGGAGATACCTTAGCGTCGGAACATCCTCTATCGCCTCCAACAGTGAAACCGAATTCCCGTCGGTCCGGTAAAAGATCATGTTCACCGTGTATTTGTTCTCCTTAAATTCGTAAGCGCCCGCCTCGATTCGTAAAAACCAATCTTCTGCAACCTTGCTCTGAAAGGCGAGGTCAACCCCCCTCTTGATCCGTCCCAAGGCTTCATAAGAAAAAGTGTCAAACAGACCTTCCGGGAGAATAAAAACATTTTCTCCCGCGATATCTGTCCGGAAATCACGCTCTATCCTTTTCTCCCCTGCCAGAAGATCCTGATAACAGGTGCTGCAGATGGCATAGTTGTCGTCGTAAGATTCTTTATTGACCAGATTCCTGGAAAAGTTGGTTTTCTTGGTTACAAAAAATTTGTTGATTCCCGATCTTAAAAATTTTGTCGTATAATCGCTCGAGACATCCGCTTTTCTTTGGTGACATATGTAGCAGACCTTTCCTTCTTTACCGTCGGTGGAGTCGTTCCCTCCCTCCACCGAATCCTCCAATCGGCGGATCTTCTTAATCAGTTGATGATAATCTTCCATTTGGGAGGGGATATAAACCTGATGGTCTTTCATGATCCGCGGGATGACAAGAACATAACGGTTTTCCTTTCGCTCATCCCCGATTGTCTTTTTCAGATATGCTTCAAAGCTCAACTCATGTTTGCCGATGAGAATCTTTTTCTTATTTTTCTCATCCTGCTCATCATACCTAAGTCTTTCTCCGTAGAACTCTTGGGGGAGGGGAAGGAAGGAAAGATCCAGGACTCCTTTCCCTTTTTTACCGCCCTCGAGAATCATTCCCCCTGATTTCATTGTTTGTAACAATTGGTATAACCGGGACTCTTTCAAACCTGCTTTCTCCAATGCTTGAATCAATTCGCCCCACACCGATGTGAGCAAATAGTGAAGACTGTCTACCTCACGGACAAGATAAACTTGCGCCTCTTGGGCGCTGTTATTTCCAAAATAGTAGTACTTCTTTGGAACCTCCTCGTTGTAGGGGGAGGGCTGATCAAACCGGATGTATTGATCATCCAGGTGGATGGTCATAAAAAGAATATAGGGAGTCTCCTTTTCTTTTACCTTCTTCGGATCTTTGATCAAGCTAAGCAATGGGGACGCGTCTTCCTCCCTCTCCCTTCCGATGCGAGCCGTAACTTGTGTCAGATTCACCCAATCACCTCCATTCATGAGTCGATGAGATTTCTTCTGCGCGCGGATAGACGAAACCGAATCCCATTGAGTTTTTACTCCCTAAGCCGGCATCAAGGGCAATATCGATTAAACGCGGATCTCCTTCGAGGATAAAGCCCCCGCTGTGTCCTTTGACCACAGTCCCTTTGTATAGAACCACCTCCTGTTTAAATCGACCCACAGGCCTTATTTGCAGAGGATTAAATGATGTCTCCTCTCCATAGATGATCTTCCCTTTTCGGATCAGGTTCTCGGTAAGGATACGGATGTAATCCCACTCCTTTGGGGTGAAATAAAGGGTATATTTTCCCCCTTCCGGTTTTAAAAGGGTGGAATAAGCAACCACGGGAGAAAGCGTCATAACCTGTACGCTCTCTTGATCTGTGCGTAATTTTGGAATATCTTCTAACTTCGTAACCTGTAATCTTTCCTCGGCGAAATAGATCCCCTTTTTTAGGATTATCTGAGAAATCCCTCGGATAAAAGGTTCGAAGGGTGAGGCGAGCATTAACCGAATCGGGCCGAAAAAGCGGATTTTCTTACTTTCTCTAAGAAATTGGCTTTGGCCCATTAACCGGGAAAAGACAAAGAGTGTAAATTTCCGTTTCCCAAGGTGAAAGCCCTCCTCGTGTAGGAATGTAGCCAACTCCGATTTAAGATTCCGATAAATAACCGACTGGACCAGATAATTATAGCTAATCGGAAGATCAATATAAGGTTTTTCACTCTGAAAGGTAAAGGATATTCGCATCGCGTTCTTTCTTCCCCGTCATAGATTGATATATGGATGATTTCTCTGATGAAAATTTCCGTTTTTTTTATTCATTATTCGCTGTCTATCCCGATAATAATCCTTTATTTTGCTTTTTTCTATACTTCCTGTTCACGTCAGATATAACTCGATTTTTTCCCATGCTACATTCTTTGACTATATCCACTTGTACCATTTTCTACATTTTTATCCATAGACACGACACCTTCTCTCAAATAAAAATGCTTTCATCGTTGCCATCTATGGAAAAGAATCCGCCTACTTCAACGATTATTTCTATGAATATACGATTAATATCATTAAACCATTTTCTTCCGTTAATGTCAATATATCGCGATCACTCAGTTAAAATGTTACCGATAAAACGTTACCGATAGGAGATTGGATCAGGAGATTGGATCACTCACATCGAAATGTTACCGAAGGGAATTGAGCCTGTTCACTTCGGGAAGCCGGTGAAGGCCTGCCCAAGGCGGACCACTTAAGTAAATATTGTGTGCCTTGCAGCACTTGAGATTCTCTCAGCGCGGAAGATCTTGTCAGGCAGAATAGCTTCCGGATAGTACCCGTAGCGTTTCCGGTAGGCCTCCACTTTCCACCGAAAGGCGTAAGAAGTCATCCGATAAAATCATCTGTTGTTCGCTTGATGCATACATCAGACAACACCTATGTGCATGGATTTTGAGGGATTAAGCACGAAATCCTTGCACTTGATTTCTCCATCAAGAGGCTGAATTCCTTCTCAGTAAAGGGTTTTTCGTTCGTTCAGCAATCCCTAATTTCCGATACCTAGCTTATTTAGTGTTTCATCCTATTACTTTTCCTTAACAACCGATTACTGTTTATGATTCCTTAAAAATACGGCAAACAAAATAAAAAATTTCTTTCTTCATTACTGCATTATTATGCCCCTGTTCCCTCACAACACCTTACTCAAAAACGCCTTCGTTCGCTCATTTTTAGGCTGACCGAACACGTCCTGCGGTGTCCCTTGCTCTACGATCTCTCCTTGGTCCATAAAGATCACCCGATCCCCGACCTCCCGGGCAAACCCCATCTCGTGTGTGACGACCACCATGGTCATCCCCTCTCGGGCTAGATCTTTCATCACGTCCAGCACTTCTTTGACCATCTCAGGATCGAGCGCACTTGTCGGTTCATCAAAAAGCATCGCTTTCGGCCGCATGGCAAGCGCCCGGGCGATGGCCACCCGTTGTTGCTGCCCTCCAGATAATGCATCCGGATAGGCCCCTTCTTTGTCAGAGAGGCCCACTTTTTGCAACAATAACCGCGCATCTTTTATCGCTTCTTCACGACTTTTCTTACGTACTTTGATCGGAGCAAGGATCAGATTCTCGAGCACGGTCATATGCGGGAAAAGGTTAAATTGCTGAAACACCATACCTAGTTCACGTCTGACCTCATCTTCTTGAATTTTCGGATCGGATAGTCTCTTGCCATCGACGATGATCTCACCCTTTTGATACGTTTCCAATAAATTTAAACAGCGGAGTAGCGTACTCTTCCCCGACCCAGACGGACCGATGATGACCAGCACTTCTTGCGGATACACCTCGAGATCGATCCCTTTTAAAACTTCATGCGTACCGAAAAATTTATGCACACTGCGCACGGATATGAGCGGTTCTGTCTTCGCCATCTTGCCAGACGTACTCGTAGACGTATCCGTGTACACATCGGTTCTGTTAACTGCGGCTGTGTCGACCATAGTCCAGCTTCCTTTCTAGACGGCTGACAAGTGACGCCAGAATCAAGGTAATTACAAGATAAATAACAGCAATCGTCATATACGGCTCCCATGGTCTGGATGTCGCGCCCATCGTAATGCGTGCTGCATTGGCAAGCTCTGGAGCGGCGATGGCAGATAAAAGCGACGAATCCTTCAGGACGACAATGAGCTCATTCCCAAGTGGCGGGATCATACGGCGAAAAGCTTGCGGTAAAATAATATATCGCATCGCCATACCGTGGCTGAGCCCCAGCGAGCGCGCAGCCTCCATCTGCCCCCGGGCAATCGACTGAATACCAGCGCGAAAAATCTCGGATATATACGCCCCGCTATTTAAGGCGAGCGCAATGATACCGGAGATGACTGGAGAAGGAGAACGACCCAATAACGTGGGGAGTACAGCAAAATGCAAGAGCATGATCTGCACAAACAGGGGCGTCCCACGGAAGAACTCAATATAGGCGATCGCTGGCCAGCGAATCCAAAGCGATCTCGCCAGTTTGGCCATACCAGCAAACAGTCCGAGCACAAGGCCAATCCCCACACCGGACATCGATAAGATGATCGTATAATAAATACCCCGAATGAACAAATCCCGATAATCCCAGATGATGTCCACCCTTAAATCAAGCCAGGAAAGCCCTTGATTGATCTGTTCTACAAACGACACCGTAGGAAAAACCTCCTTAAAACAACCCATTCAACGAAACAATCCATTCAACAAGAAAGGTACATTCATTACTTTCAATACGAATCCAAGTACTGACTCGAAACAGCAATTCGCTTAATGTTCATAAACACTGCTGTCTTAAACATTGCTTTCTTAAACATTGCTTTCTTTATTCATAAATACTGCATTCTTAAACATGTTTAATCAAAATCTATCATGGATCAAGGTGAACGCTCTAACGTTAAACAACACCATTACTGAACATGTCGGATCGAAATCTCATTCAAAAAAAATTTAACGACGAATTGAAAACACGAACTGGCTAAAAGTAAAAATCGCCCTAATAAAAATCGCCCTAAACAGAGGCATCCTGCAGCCTACCGTTCAGGTCGATTCGTACCTTACTCGACATCAGAACCGAAGATATGTTTGATCACACCTTCTTCTTTCGCTTTTTGAAGAGCACTGTTGAGAAGATCGAGAACTTTTTGATTACCTTTTTTAACCATCAGACCATAATATTCTTTTTCAAATGAAGGGTCATCAAAGCTTCGGAATTTAACATTAGGGTTGTTTTTGATGTATTCTAAGACGACAGCATTATCGGCGACGACTGCATCGGAACCGCCGTTTACCATATCCTGAATGGCGAGCGGCGTCGATTCATATGATTTGATTTTGGGACTCGTTTTCCCTAACAGCTCCTGGACGACATAATGACCGGTCGTCGCATTTTGAACTCCGACGTATTTGGCATTTTTCAAATCTTGAAAAGTGTGGATGGGAGAATCTTCTTTAACGAGCACAAGCTGGTTGGCGACAAAATACGGTTCCGTAAAATCATATGTCTGCATTCGTTCTTCGGTAATCGTAATCGAAGAGATCGCCACGTCAACCCCGCCATTTTTAACTTCCTGGAACAGTGTATCCCAGGGCAGATTGCGAATCTCTATTTCAAATTCGCCGAGCTCAGCCATTTTTTTGATGAGCTCGATATCAAGTCCAGCAATCTCTCCCTTGGTATCGATATACTCAAAAGGTGCGTATGCTGCGTCCGAACCCACAACGATTTTTTCCTTGGTCGCAGCACCTTTTTCTGTTGCGCTACCTGCAGCCATATCAGGCGTATTGTTCGTGGACACGGAAGAGCCTGACCCGCATGCTGTAAGAACAAAAAGAAGTAAAAAACTAGCAATCATTAATGAAAAGATGCGTATGCTTTGATTCCATTTCAATGACCCCGCCTGTTGATTCATAGAACACGCCTCCTTTTCTAAGTCAAACGCGCATCCCATCAGGCATTCGTGCTCGGACATTTTCGACGTCAGTGCCCCTTTTCTAAGTCTAACGGGTACCGGTGATGATTTATTTTTCATTTGTATGCATATATAGTCATTCTAACGAAAGTCCTCCAGGTGTCAAGTGGTATATTTACACCAATCTGTATTCATAACAGCTATCCACATTTATTCTAGATCTCATATTTATAAGATGTTTATGGCAATAAAAAATCCTGCCAGATGGCCCCGGCAGGAGGTGCAAATGTCTAACAATGTTTAATTTTAAACACTCTCGGCATGCTCAGCCACGCTCAGCATGCAAGGCTGAACTGTCCCTTAAGGTCGAACGTAAAGGCCTGCTCGCCGACGCGTTTGAAAGCGGTTGAACTGCTGATCTGTCTCCTTAAGATCGAGCGTAAAGGCTTCAATCTGCCGTCATATAAAGACGACCGATCTGTTTATTTGCGTACGAGATCGAGCAAGACCGTCTGTAAAATGCCGCCGTTTTGATAATAGTCGATCTCGACCGCACTGTCGAGACGGCTCGTCACGGTAAAAGTGAAGACTTCCCCAGTAGGCCGCGTAACGCGTACGGTAACCGGTGCATTCGGCACATTCAGCCCATCCAGCCCTTCCAGATCAAACGTCTCATCGCCGGTGAGTCCCAAAGTATCAGCATTTTCACCCGCATGAAATTGTAGTGGCAAAACACCCATCCCGACGAGGTTGCTGCGATGAATACGTTCGAAGCTCTCGGCGATGACCGCACGAACGCCCAAAAGATAGGTACCTTTGGCCGCCCAGTCGCGCGAAGAACCGGTGCCATACTCTTTTCCGGCAAAGACAAGAAGCGGTACATTTTCCGCTTTGTAACGCATCGCCGCGTCGTATACGGGGAGTACCTCGCCTTCCGGAAGATGTTTCGTCATACCGCCTTCTGTTCCCTGAAGCATCTTGTTACGAATGCGAATATTGGCAAACGTCCCCCGCATCATCACTTCGTGATTGCCGCGCCGGGAACCGTACGAATTAAAATCTTTGCGTTCGACACCGCGTTCAAGCAAATACTTACCGGCAGGCGAATCGGGTGCAATCGAACCGGCGGGTGAGATATGGTCCGTCGTGACCGAATCCCCCAGGATAAGAAGCGCCCGGGCTCCCCGTAAGGCAGGAGCAAACGTCGCGGCGTGCGCCTCAAGCGTCTGATGATCGCCCTGTTCTTGTCGTCCTTCTCCTAAACCGTGTGCGCTTCCCTTCTTTTTCCCGGATAGAAGCGTTTCAAAAAAGGGCGGGTGCTGGATATACGTGGACGCTTCGTCCCAGGCATAAAGCACGCTTTCCGGCACGTCGATGTTATTCCAGCGCGTGTTTCCGGTAAAGACGTCGGCATAAATCTCGCGGAATTTCTCCGCGGTCACCGTCTTTAAGACGGCATCCTGAATCTCTTTCGACGTCGGCCAGATGTCTTTCAAGTAAACAGGCTGCCCATCTTTACCGATACCGAGCGGTTCGCGCTCAAGATCGATGTTCACCGTGCCGGCGATGGCAAAAGCCACAACGAGCGGGGGGGAGGCTAGGAAGTTCGCCTTCACCTGCGCATGCACGCGCCCTTCAAAGTTACGGTTACCGCTTAAGACGGATGCAACCGTAAGATCGCCGTCACGAATGGCCTGGCTCACTTCATCCGGGAGCGGTCCGCTGTTTCCGATACACGTCGTGCAACCGTAACCCGCAACATAAAAGCCGAGCGCTTCAAGCGACCGAAGAAGTCCGGCATCTTCCAAATATTGCGTGACGACTTTGGAACCCGGGGCGAGGCTCGTCTTTACGTAGGCAGGCACTTTTAGCCCTTTTTCCAACGCTTTCTTGGCCAAAATACCGGCCCCAATCATGACACTCGGATTAGACGTATTCGTACAGCTGGTGATCGCTGCAATAACGACGGACCCGTGCTTAAGCTCGGTCTTTCCTCCATTTGCATGCGTAACAGGGACCGCTTTGTCTTCCCAGTTCGTATCGAGACCATAGCCGCCCTCGACGACCGATTTGGGGAATAAGCTATGCACGGTTTCCTTGAGCGCGTTGAGGCTAATTTTATCCTGAGGACGTTTGGGCCCGGCCAGCGTCGGTACGATCGTCGATAGATCGAGTGTAAGCACTTCGCTGTATTCCGGATCGCTCGTCCCTTCCGTGTAAAACATCCCCTGCGCCTTGTAATAGGCTTCAACGGTTTTAACGAGCGCCTCATCCCGACCGGTCAGCGATAAATAACGAAGCGATTCTTCGTCGACCGGGAAATAGCCCATCGTCGCCCCATACTCTGGTGCCATGTTAGCAATCGTGGCCCGATCGGCAAGGGACAAGTGTTTGACGCCGGGCCCGAAAAATTCTACAAACTTACCGACTACCCCGTGCTTGCGCAAAATATGGGTGATGGTGAGCACAAGGTCTGTCGCGGTCGCCCCTTCCGGTAGTGTCCCGGTGAGCTTAAAACCGACGACTTCCGGCATGATAAAATAAAGCGGCTGACCGAGCATCCCCGCTTCCGCCTCAATGCCTCCGACCCCCCAGCCGACGACACCCAGACCGTTGATCATCGTCGTGTGCGAGTCAGTGCCGACCAAGGAATCCGGGAATAGGAGCGTTCCTTCGGGTGAATCTTTTTCTCTCACCAGCGTCGCCAGATATTCGAGGTTGACCTGGTGGACAATACCGGTCGCAGGCGGCACGACGCGGAAGTTGCGAAATGCTTTTTGTGCCCAGCGCAAAAAACGATACCGCTCCATATTGCGCTCGAATTCGAGATTCATATTCCATTCTAAGGCTTCTTTTTCACCGTAATAGTCGACCATCACGGAGTGATCGATAACGAGATCGACGGGAACGAGCGGGTTGATCTCATCAGCTGAACCACCCAAGGCCACGACGGCTTCTCGCATCGCCGCCAGATCGACGACGGCAGGCACACCTGTAAAATCTTGCAGAACAATACGCGCTGGTAAAAAAGGAATTTCTTTCGTTTTCGCTTCTGCATTCCAGTTGGCGAGCATTCTCACATGTTCTTCTGTAATAGCAAGGCCGTCCATCTGACGGATCGCTGCTTCGAGCAAGACACGGATGGAAAACGGCAGCCGCTCCGGCGCGTACCCTTCTTGTTTAAGACGGGGCAGCGAGACATAGCGATATGATTTGCCTTCAACGTGCAATGTGTCGTATAGAGCCGCTAAGTTCAAGATAAGAGCCTCCTTTTCACTATGATTCCTATCCTAGAAACATGTTCCAGAAAAGCCTGACGGGCCACGGCAACCGTTGTTTCATCTGGCGGTCCCATGTTTCTTCAGTCAATACTATTATAGCGTATCTTCGGACGTTCGTCATCTTTTCGTTATCCTTATTTTTACAAGACATGCATGACAAAAAAGCAGCTGCCATCGCAGCTGCTTTTGGCGTGACTTCTTGCTTAGGTGCCACCTTTCGATCCTTTAGCCATATTCATTTGAGACATGCGGATCATTTTACGAACCATGTTGCCCCCGATTTTCCCGACTTCATGCGTTGTGATGTTGGCATAACCACGCGTTTCGATGTCGTCATCCAAGCCCAGTTCACGTGCTGTCTCGATTTTAAGACGATCCAATGCGGGCTTAACCTTGGGGTTTAACACACGGCGGCGAGCCATAGAAGTCACCTCCACTTTTAGTATGACGCACGAACAAAGATTTAAACGCATGTATCCGTTGTGACGCAAGCGTTTTACCCGGGCGAATCGACCGAACAAGCGCACCTACCCATCAACGAGGCCACTGCGTGAGGTCACATTTCCCCGACTTCCTTTAGCCCACTTTGCATCTCGTACATCGTCCGGTAAAGGCCCCCACGCGCTAAAAGGTCTTCGTGACGACCCTGTTCCACGATCTCGCCCTGGGAAAGGACGAGAATGAGATCAGCATCGATGATCGTCGAAAGACGATGCGCGATGATAATCGTCGTGCGCCCCCGGCGCATGCGGCGCAGCGCCTCCTGAATGAGCTTTTCCGTCTCTGTATCGACGGATGCGGTCGCTTCATCGAGGATGAGGATTTTCGGCTGGCGAAGCATGGTCCGGGCAAAAGCGATGAGCTGTCTTTCACCGGTCGAAAAGGTGCTTCCCCTTTCGGTCACCGGCTCGCTGTAACCGTTCGGCAGGCGCTCAATAAAGCGATCTGCCTGCACAAAACGCGCCGCATCGCGAACGGCCTCATCGCTGTATTCATCGTTGAGACGGATGTTAAAGGCAATGTCTCCACGAAACAGGTGAGGCTCTTGCAACACGAGGCTCACCTGCCGCCGAAAAACGTCTTCCGGATAAAGCTCGATTTTTTTATCGTCGATCAAAATGTCTCCTTCGTCCGGTGCATAAAAACGCAAAAGTAAATTGGCAATCGTCGATTTGCCGCTCCCCGTGTGACCGACGAGAGCCACCGTCATACCCGGTTTGGCGGTAAAAGAAATGTTTTTGAGCACCAGATGGCGACCATCATACGAAAAGGAGACGTTTTTAAACGTTACTTCGCCGTGTTCGATCGTGATCGGTCGTGCGTGCACTTTCACCTCACTCGGCGGTTTGCCTTTCGCCGGATACTCCACCTGTGACCGTTCGTTCTCATCCGCTCTATTCTTTGAGCGCCCACTCAGTGAAAGTTCATGCTGTGATCCCCTCTTTTGTGATCGCTCGCCAGGCGACGGGCCATTCGTTGACTGCTCATCCGCAGCCTGCCCATCCGCCGGCCGCTCATAAGGTCGCGCGTCGCCTTCATCCATCAGCGTGAAGACACGCTCCCCGGCAACATGCGCTTGCTGGAAAAAGGTGAGTGCAAACATCATTTCGTTGATCGGTTCAAACATCCGGTCGATATAACTTAAAAAAGCAACAAGCGTACCGATCTCGACCCAGCCGACCATCGAACGCCAGCCGAAAACCGTAAGCACCACGACAATCGAAGTAAGATAGAGGAGATCGACGAACGGTCGAACGAGCAGGCCATTGACCCGGATCTGATCTAAAAAGGCGCGATAGTACCCTTCTGTGAGTTGAGCAAAGCGACCGTACAGACGCTTTTCCTGACGGAAGGCCTGAACCGTGCGCATACCGGAGAGCGTTTCAGATAACATGGTGTTGATCTCGGAAAGCTTCTCCCGTGTGCGGCGGACGACCGGCGCACTGACCTTACGATACGTGATCATCAGCGCGAGAATGATTGGGAAAAGAGCGAGCATGATGAGCGCCATGCGGACATCGATTATAAACATGGCCACATAAATCAAAATGAGGAAAACAGAATGCTGAATGTACGTCGAAAGCACGCTTACATAAAGCTGCTGGATCGCTTCCGTATCGTTCGTAATGCGCGATACGATCCATCCGACCGGTGTGCGGTCAAAAAACGACATCGGCATGCGCTCAACTTTTTGAAAGACGTCCAGGCGAATGGCACGAATCGCCCGCTGCGCCAGACGATTCAAAGTCACAAATTGAATATAATGAAACACTGTGGAGATGACGATCAAGGAAAAATAGAGAATGGCAAGCGTAAGAACCGGCATAAACGGAAAATGAAGCGGCGTGAGATAACGGTCGATAAATCGTTTCAAAACGATCGGACCGGCCACATCCGCCGCCGTAGCTATCCCCAAAAACAAAAGTCCCAGTAAAAAAAGCCGCCAGTGCGGTAACGCATAGCGAAGAAGACGGGGGAAAACCTTCATCTTCTGTGACCGATCACTGCGCGCACCGGTCTTATGCAGAACCTCTTGAACCAAACGATTTCATCCCTTCCTACCGACCTGACGTTTCGGTGCGATGTATCGACACCTCGTTTACGGCAGCATCTCAATGACACGCTAGCGGCATTACGATGCGCCTTCGACAAGTTCGCTCAGCTTTTGAATGCGAACCATCTGGGCGTACCATCCCCCCTGGGCGATGAGCGCTTCATGCGTTCCCCGTTCCCGAATACGTCCCTCTTCGAGGACGATAATCTCATCGGCATGTTGGACGGCACTGAGGCGGTGGGCTTTAATGATCGTCGTCTTGCCGCGGCGCAGCGTCTTCAGATGATCAATAATGGCCGCTTCGGTCTTTCCATCCACGGCAGATAAAGCATCGTCTAAAACGAGAACCGGGGGGTCGAGCAAGATGGCACGCGCGATGGCGATGCGCTGGCGCTGCCCGCCGGAGAGCGTCACGCCGCGTTCACCGACGAGCGTGTCATAACCGTTTGGAAGACGCATGATGTCTTCGTGAATACTGGCGCTTAGCGCTGCTTTTTCGATCTCCTCTTGTGAGGCATCCGGTCTGGCAAAGGCAATATTTTCGCGTATCGTCGCCGAAAACATCGTATGGTCCTGCGGCACCGTGGCCACCGTTTTCCTCAGCGCATCGAGTGAGAGATCCTCGAGCAAAACGCCGCCGATCTTAATCCAGGAACCAGGGGGAAGATCGAACTCGCGAATCAAAAGATGCATGAGCGTCGACTTCCCGCTTCCAGTCTTGCCGACTACGCCCAGCGTCTCACCAGGCTGTACGGTCACATGAATCCCTTGAAGCGCCGGATGATGGGCCCCGGGGTACGTAAACGATTCAATATGAAAGGCGATCGGCCCGTGCGGAACGTACTGAAGAGCGCCAGCTTTTTCGACGACTTTCGGTTCTTCTGCAAGAATCCGCGTGATCCGATCATACGAGGCCCTGCCGCGTTCCATGATGTTAAATAAAAAGCCAAAAGCCAGCATCGGCCAGACGAGGTGACCGAGATACATTAAAAAAGAAGTGAGCGTCCCGATTGTCATCGTCCCGTGAGCAATCAAATACGCCCCAAACCCGACCGTAAGCATATAAGAAACCCCGACGAAAAAGGTAATGACCGGTCCGAACAATGCTTCGATCCGCGCCACGGCGATATTTTTTTCGGCCACCCTCTCCGTCTCCTGTGCAAACCGCCGGATCTCTGCCCCCTCCTGTCCAAACGCGCGAAGTGCGCGCATACCCATCATATTTTCCTGGACAAGCCCGGTGAGATCGCTGAAGGCGCTCTGAGATGCTTCAAATCGGTCGTAGATCGCATCGCCCAGTTTCATCGTCGCCCAAGCGATGGCCGGCATGGGGATGAGAGCGATGAGCGTCAGTTTCCAGTCTAAAAAAAGCATGGTGACGACCACCATTCCCCCCATGGAAATCGTATCGACAAGGGTCATCACCCCTTCGCCCGCAGCCGATTCCACCGCCTGTACATCATTGGTGGCATGCGCCATAAGCTCTCCCGTCGGGTGCCTTTGATAAAACTCCGGTGTGAGACGGGATAAGTGATGAAAGAGGCGATTTCTGAGGATCATGCCTAATTTAAAGGCCGAACCGAAAATATAAAGTCGCCAGACGTAACGGAGCCCGTAACTTATGACGGCGACAGCCATAATGAGAAGCACTGTCCGTCCCAAATTCTCCGTTGTAAGCGTACCGGTACGAATCGCATCAACCGTCTGCCCCACAAGATAAGGCGGAAGTAGATTAATAAAAGCGATGAGAACGAGGGCGAGCACGCCGATGATATAACTTTTCTTTTCCTGCTTAAAAAACCATCCGAGCGAAATAAAAATGCGCACCGTTAACGTCGCTCCTCTTTTCCCTGCTGCTGTTTTTCCCACATCGACGGCGGGAGTTTGCCCACCGTGTCCATTAACAGATCATACAGTTTTATGTCATCGACGATAAGTCTCCCCTCAGGCGTCTCCGCATATGGCACCCCTGCATCTGTGAGCATCATCTTAAGCGTCGTCTTCTGATCGCGAAGCGTGCGCATGGCCCGTCTCCAGCGCGCAAGATGCGGTCCATGGTAATCAAATAGAGTCTCCCATTTTTCCGGATCGACTCGCCGCGTCGCTTCCCACATATCGGAGATGACCTCGACCGTCGCGCCCTGCGCTCCTTTTTCAAATAGACGCTGCCGAAAGACATGCTTAATGAGCGCTTCTTCGCTAAACTCCAGTAAAAAGGGCGGCATAATATATCCGACCGGTAACGTCGAGCGAAGCGCCTGGATCTGCTCCGGCCGCTCCTCTACCTCCCCGTTTTCTGTCGCATCGTGCATTTTTTGAACCCTCCGGACGATGTCCCGAATGCGACGAAGTGGCTCTTCCCGGTACAACGAAAGATCGCGCGCTTCCACCGGAATCTCATAGCCCCAGGGCAAATTGGCGCGCTGGCCGGCGGCAATGCGCGTCGTCCGCCCGACGGAATACGTGACAAGATGATCATAGACGGGTTTGCCGACGCCGATAAACAAAAAAAGGAGCGACTCCCCACGAATCGGTTCATAGCTGTGTTCAAGTTTGACCATGCGCTTTAAAAAGCGCGAGCGGTTCTCTAAATCGTGGTAATTACCGAGGTAAATGGCCGACTTAAAGGCCGAGACGAGCCGATCGTGGTCGGTCGCCCTTAGCACGATCACCCGACCATGCTGAACGACCCGATCCCCGCGCCGGACGAAAATATCATTGATGGCCTGTTCGATGGCCGACATATATGTTTCGATAGGCAAAATATCTTCTAAAAAAAGAAGACGCGGATGCTTCAAAATGGCCGTCCGGTCGAGCACAAATTCCATACCCGTCTCTCCCTTTCCTGTGCGGTATTCTATTCGAGCGGATGTCGTTCAATACGCTCGGATACCGATTAACACGCTTCAGATGTCTTTCGATACACGTTATACACGATCAAGGTAATTTTAACGCGCGTCAAGCTACGCGTGCCCTATCCGAGCACTTAAAAGGGGCGATCTTGTTGAAAGACCTGACTCATGATGACCGTTCTTGATTGTGCCTATCATTGTGCATGTCATTGCGTGTGTCATTGTGCGTGTTATTGCGTGTGTTATTGTGTGTGTCATTGCACATATCCTCGTTTTTCAAAGCGAGACGACCTCCTGTTTGAAGGCGTTCTTTAACGTCCCGATCGCCGTAGACATACGCCTGAATCGCATAATAAATGCCCTCATCATTATTAGAATGCGTCACCACATCCGCTACCTTCTGAATATCATACGGGCTGTTCGCCATAGCCACAGACAAGCCGGCTACTTCAAGCATGTCGATGTCGTTGTAATAATTACCAATGGCCATAACCTTATGAAGTGGGATGCCTAATGAATCAGCCACACGCTTGAGCCCATGACCTTTGCTCGCATGAGGGTGGATGATATCGATATATTCTTCACCGCTTCTTAGAATGCGAAGATGACGGAACGTCTCATGAAGCTCCGGCAAAACGCGCTCCACTTGCGGCGGTTCACCCAGAAAAGAAAGTTTGACGACCGGTTCGGTAAGTTCCCGCCAATCACGAACGAGAATCGGTTTGGCATAAAAACTATGGTATATTTTTTCTAAATCCACATCGAGGCGATCGACATAGAGATGAAACGTCGTATTGACATCGTAGTGCACACCACTATGCTGCGCAAAATCGACGAGATGCAAAAAATCGTGATGCTCGAAAGCTTCCAGTGCATACGTCTTACCGGTGGCCGTATCGAAGGCAAAAGCACCATTATGGACGATCACCGGTCCATCGATCCCGAGCTCTTCCATAAGCGGTAGCGTCCCACCTGGATTGCGTCCAGTCGCCAGCGCTACGATGATCCCGTCGCGCACAGCCCGGCGAATGATTGCTTTCGTTTTCGGCTGAATGCGAAAGTGATCATCGATGAGCGTCCCATCGACATCTAATATGATCAGTTCAATATCGGACAACGAAAAGCCTCCTTGTTTTTTTACCTGACCTCCCTTTCACTGTACCACGTGTTTGACGTTAGTATCAAGGGCGCACAACCGGCGTCATCGCCGGAATGAATTCCGAGGCTTTCTTTCACTTCGTTTAGAAGGGGGAGACTTCTTTAGGGTTTTGTGTTAAAAAAGCATCTTCCAATAACTTAAAAAATGAGATGCGCGATCGTTTAAAAAAAGCCATCGAAACAGCAATGGCTTTCAAAGGAATAGAAATATATTGACAAAATGTTAGATTTATTTAAGTGTATTGTTTCTGTTTAGCGAACATCTCTAAGATCAAATTGCTTAATCTTGTAGTACAGCGTCCGCAAGCTGATGCCGAGCGCTTCGGCAGTCTTGCGCCGGTTTCCGCGAAACAGTCTTAAAACGTAGGCAATGTGCCGTCGTTCCACATCCTGCATCGTAATCGGATGCGCTTCTTCCTCAAACTTACCCGACAGTTGCTTTAGCACGACTTCACGCACGACTTCTGGAGAGAGCGGTTTGGCGAGAAAATCATTCGCCCCTGATTTCATCGCTTCGACAGCTGACTCAATGCTTCCATAGGCGGTGACGATGACGATGCGCGTCATCAAATCTTTATCGCGAATTTGCTTTAACAGAGTAAGGCCATGTTCATCCGGAAGCATGAGGTCAAGCAAAACGACATCGTAGCGGCTCCGTTTCAGCACTTCTAAGCCATCCAAGGCCGTATAGGCGACGGATACATCGACCCCGTCATCTGCAAGCACTTCGCGCGCCATGAGACCCAATTCTTTTTCATCATCGATAACCAGCACTTTTTTCTTCATCATCTCACCCTTTACCAACCAATAATGGAATGATAAAAATCCTACAGTATTCGTCATATTGATTGTAACATATTCGCGAAAAGATGCAATGCATCTTTCTCTTTTTTTTAATTTTTTTTACATGCATGAAGGGAATGAATGCACCCTTTCCTCTGTAAGATAGGTGTAAGATAGGTGAGAAATAGGCGGTCCAATCGTCTTCCTGCCTCATACACTAAAATGAACATACGCTCAAACAAAACGACCCTGCACCACCTATTATCAGTGAACCGTTCAAGGAGGGACGTGATGATGAAACGCCTTCAAGATCAAGGACATCCAGCAAATATATTTGTAAATGTAATAGATTCAGTAAAAGATTGCATTGTTTCTATCGAAACAGAAAATACTTATGAACGAAATCCGTGGCGATCTATGGCACCTTTTTTCTTTCCTTTTCTGCATCCGGATATGGAAGATGCATTGGAACGTGGAAAAAGTTTTGGCACCGGCTTTATCATCCATCCTCGCGGCTATATTCTCACCAATCAGCACATCGTCTCTGACGGTCGCGCTATCACTGTAAGGGCGCTTAACAAGACATACAAAGCGCGTCTGATCTGGGAAGATAAAAAGCGTGATCTCGCCGTCATTAAAGTCGCGCCCCCCGCTCCCCTGCCGCGCGCCGTCCTCGGCAAATCTGAAAAAGCACGAGTCGGAGAATGGGTCATTGCCATCGGCAATCCACTCGGCCTAGAAAATACCGTGACCGTTGGCGTCATCTCTGCCAAAGGCCGCGCCTTTGAGACGGCTCATCACGTTTACGAAGATGTCATCCAGACGGATGCCGCCATCAATCCCGGCAACAGCGGTGGGCCGCTCTTTAACCTCTACGGAGAAGTCATCGGCATGAATGCGGCCATCGTGCGCGGCTCGCAAAGCATCGGCTTTGCCATCGCCATCGACGAGATCAAGCCGCGCATTAAAAACTTTTTACCGCTGCGTTAAACAGTGCGTCCTCCTACACCTTGCTTCCATCCGTTGGTGAGATGAACGTACGTAATATTTCCTTAAGTGCACCGAGCGCTTCTTCCGTCAAAGCCTGTGCCTCTTCTGAAGATCGTGCTTCCCCTGAAGATCGCGCTTGGCCTAATGATCGCGCTTGGCTTTCTTTCATAGTTGATGTTTCTTTCACGCCCGAAACTTTCTCTAACATCTCCCCAACCGACCGCACACGGTCCAGACCAAAATAATGGGCGCCGGAGTTCCCTTTTAAACTGTGTCCAACGGCATAAATCCGGCCCCAATCGTCTTTCTTTAACGCTTCTTCCAACGCCTCTACCGCTTCCTGCAAGGTTTGAATGAGCGATGCTTTTAACCGTTTTTCTGCAGCTTCACTGAGCAACGGATCCACCTCCGTTATTGTGTTCGTTTGCCTTACGCACTCAAACGGCGATGTGATCGACACAAGGAGATGGCTTCGTTATTTCAGTCGTTTATTTTTACGCACCTGATGGCCAAAAGTGAGATGCGGTTCTTCCTTTCGCAAAAGACGCCGGATATTTTCCTGATGGAGATAGATCGCATAGGCTCCGAGCGCATACGAGATCAGAATAAAAAGTGGATCCGTACGAAAAAAAGGTGTGAGCAACGGATAGGCGATCGCCGCGGTAATCGAACCCAGCGAAACGATGCGCGTTGCAGCGACCACGATGGCAAAAAGAAACGCCGCGAGAAGAATCGCCAGCGGGTTTAAATATAAAAGCACCCCAAAAGATGTGGCGATGGCCTTCCCCCCTCGTCCTTTTAAAAAGACGGAGCGGGTGTGCCCAATAACGATTAAAAGACCGGTTACATAAAGTTCCCACGGCGTATGTACAAAAAGCGCCAGAATGCTCAGGCCCGCAAGCCCTTTTAAGACATCAAACACAAGAGTGAGCGTACCGACCACCGGGCCCGCACAGCGAAAAGCGTTGGTCGTCCCGATATTGCCGCTCCCACAGCGGAGAAGATCAATCCCTTTGATGAGACGCGCAAAAAGGAGACCGAAGGGAATCGAACCTATGAGGTATGCTAGGATAAAAATGAGCACGATAGTCATCGATATCGTCCCTTTCATGAAATAAAAACGACCCAAAACGTCGATTTTTCATGCTCTGTCAAACCAGGGTTCCTGAGGATCGATTCAACGGAAGTTCTTTACGAGCGGTCAAGCGTTTTTAACCGGGTGCTCTTTAAAAACTGTTCCAGTTCTTTTGTGATCGTCGTCTGGTACATCGAGCGCCTGAGCCTTACAAAGTTGGCGCGTGTCTGTTGGCGCAGATGCGCATCGTGCATCCACCGATCAAAAAGGCGTACCATCTCTTCCATCGTCTGCGTCACAAAGGCCACCCCGGCATCGCTTAGAAAATCGGCATTGGCTTTTTCCTGACCGGGAATCGGTTTGAAAAGAATCATGGGCACACCCATCGCCACCGCCTCAGAGGTCGTAAGCCCCCCTGATTTGGTAAAAACGAGGTCGGAAACGGCCATGAGCTCGGCGATATAATCGACGAAACCATATACTTTTACGCGGTGAAACGACCCCTCAAATCCCGCAGCCTGATGACTTTCCACTTGCTCGCGCATCACCTCATACAGCCTGCGGTTCCGTCCGGTAACGATGAGCACCTGAAGGGGCAGGGGATAATCGAGCAAAAAGGCCATGAGCTCCCGAATCCGTTCGGATACCCCAAAGGCACCGGCGAGAAGCAGCACTGTCGGACGTTCGGCGTCCAATCCATGCTTTTTAAGGAGCGCTTCACGGTTATACGATTGCTTAAAGTTTTGCCGGACAGGAATGCCTGTCACCCGGATCTTCTCCTGCGGTACTCCTTCCTGGATCAGTTCATCCGCGACTTTCGGTGCCCCGACAAAATAAAGCGACGTCTCGGAATGAATCCACTGCCGGTGTGCTGCATAATCCGTGATCACCGTTATCGAAGGGACGCGCGTCTTCCCTTCGCGCAAGAGCGTATCATGGGCACTGGCCGAAGAAGGAAACGTATGGATGACCACATCCGGTTTGAACGTATTCAGATATTCCAAAAAAAGATTCCCACCGATGATCAAGCTGATTTTACTCATGCTGCGAGAAAGCGTTGAATCGGAGGGAATACGATTGAACTGTTTGTAAAAAAAACCATACAAAAGCGGGGCGCGCTTTATGCCCTGAATATAGAAAAATTGTGCAAACTTGTTCCAAGTCGGTGATATAGACTGAATATAATCTACAATTTCTGCCGTCGCATCCGGATAGGCTTGAAGGAGTTCTTCTTTAATTGCACGAGATGCCTGCCGGTGACCTTCACCGAAACTAGCACTTAAAATAAGCACGCGTCGAATCGCCATCGTCTGCGACCCCTCCTTCTGCCTATAGTATGCAATCAGCAAAGATAAAAATCAATAGGCATTTTTTAATGCGGCGGTAAAGACCGCAAAAACCGAAGCGCATCCTCGATCGTTTTCACCGGCACGATGGTCATCCCTAAGGAAAACGCCTCATTCGTCTCTTTAGCTTCTTCATAGTTGGATTTTGCGCCAGGAGGTGGTGTATCATCCGGCGCCAGAAAGTAGGTAGCACCAGCTGCATGCGCGCCTAGCACTTTAAAACGAATTCCGCCGATCCGCCCGATCCGCCCTTCCTCATCGATCGTACCGGTCCCGGCGATCGTGTAGCCGCGTGTTAAATCTTCAGGGATCAGCTGATTTATGAGTTCCAGGGCAAACATCAAGCCGGCCGAAGGACCCCCGATTTTTTCCGTATCAAACGTGACCGTAAGCGGAGGTTCCACGCGCCGTTTGGTCATGGGAGAAAAAAGACCGATGCCTTTTGCGCTCATGCCTTTCACACCGCCTCTTCCCTCGTTTGATGCGGGAAGGTCGACGACCTCGACCTCCACGGGCTCCGTCTTTCCATCGCGTTCGACGAGGAGCTTCACCCGGGTACCGACCGGGAGCGGCCCCAGCGCCTCGATCAGGGCCTGAACCGTTGGGGTGGGTGTATCGCCCACGGTTTTGATCACGTCGCCTTCTTTTAAGACTTGCGCTGCCGGGGTATCAGGTATAAGCGAAGTCACCAGCACGCCAATATTTTCTACCTGAATCGGGAGACCCGCCATCCGAAAGGCGACGATCAGCGCATTTTCCTGAGAATCGTGCATGACCCATTTCTGCCGATCAAAATACTGCTCCAGGCCTTCCTCCGGCGGTACGAGATCTTGTTCTCTTACAACTTGTTCGCTCCGTTTAAACTCCGAAACAAGTAAAGTATAAGGCGTACTCGTCTCAGAATGAACCGTCGTCATCAAAAACGATCCCAGCTCATCATGGTAAGCATCCTCGACGTGGACAACGGACGAAAGATCGAGCACTTCGCCCGGAGATAAAATCAAGTATGGAAGCGGCCAGAAAAAAAAGACGAGAAGAAAAGCAATCAGTGCAAGCGCACGCGCGACATCTCTCGTATGAAAACGACCGATTAAAAGCTTATTCCTTTTCAACAAGCTTATCCCTCACTCTAATCCGTCATGATCTTTAACGCGAAATGTTTCAAGCGGAGGTGCGCTGTCTCTTTCGAGCCGGTCGACAATGGTCTCGATGACCTGCAAAGCCGCGACTTCTCCGGCCCGAATAATGTCTTCGATATTATGAAAAGAAAGCGGCGAATACTGGCCGACATCGGGCCGGATAAAAACATCATCACGGCGAAAACGATATTGAAAAATCTGGCTTTCCATAATATCGATGGTCTGTAAAATGACTTCATAAATGTTACGTACTTGTTTGGGAGTCGTCGTATGAGATACGTCAACGCCGATCACCATATCGGCGCCCATCTCGTGCACGACACCGGCCGGTACCCGCTCGATGACACCACCGTCAACGAGCAGCCGCCCGTCCAGTTCAACCGGTTCAAAAATCCCCGGTATAGCGATACTCGCCCTGACCGCAAGCGCAGCAGGTCCAGTGCTGAATACATAAGGTTCACCTTGAAGCAAATCCGTCGCTACAATGCGGGTGGGGATCAAAAGTTCCTCCAGCATCTGATCTTTCGTGAGCAGGCGAATCATCTCGTAAATCTTCTCACCGCGAATAAGACCCATCTTCGGAAACGTATAGTCGACAAAGAGCGAGCGATCGAGATGCTTAGCCAGGCGAATTAAATATTTTAGCTCAATGCCACTTGCATATACGGCGGCGATCACGCTACCCATACTAGAACCGCTTAAATAATCGATCGGAATGCGATGGGCTTCTAACACCTTTAACACGCCTAAGTGCGCAAAACCGCGGACACCACCGCTACCAAGCGCCAGTCCGACCTTCACAACCATCCCACCTTATTAGGCAAAATTGAGCCTCGAGCTCATGCGATCACCCTGTGTCATCTCCAGATGGCTTGCTTGCTTTAAGATGTCGCTAAAATTGTAACATAACGCACGTTTCCCGGTCTAATTTTTTCCGGTAGCTTGTATACATACGGAGGGAGGGAAAAAAGTGAGACATCATCAAGGGAATCGGCTCATCCAGAACTTGCTGCTGCTGACTGGTATTTTAATCGTCATCGCCGGTTATTTACTGCATCCGGAAGATGTCTTTTATGCATCTTTGCGTGGGGTCGGTATCTGGTGGGACGTCGTCTTCCCGGCCACACTCCCCTTTCTCATCGTCGCCGAACTCGCCATGGGCCTGGGCCTACCCCATTTTTTGGGAGTCTTTTTACAACCGTGGATGCAGCCTTTATTTCGTTTGCCGGGTATGGGCAGCTTTGTTCTCACCATGGGGTTTGCTTCCGGTTATCCCATGGCCGCAAAACTGACGGTGCGTATGAAACAGCGCGGTTATTTAACCCCTTCTGAAGCAGAACGCCTGGTCGCCTTTACGACGACTGCCGATCCGCTGTTTATCACGGCGGCCGTAGCGGTCGGTTTTTTCCACAATGCCGGAGTAGGTACCGTACTCGCCATCATACATTATACGAGTGCCCTTATCCTCGGTATAATCCTGGCCATTATTTATCGTGACCCATCTTCTCCGGGTGATCATAATAGACGTGATCATAGCAGACGTGATCATAGCATAAGAGAAAAAAAGCTCTCCTCCCTCGCTTCCTCTCCCGGGAGCATCATCCATCGTGCCTATCGAGCGCTGGAGGAGGCGCGTATGGAAGACGGCAGACCATTCGGTAGACTTATGGCCGATGCGGTCAACTCAGCGCTTACGACGACGCTTATGATCGGTGGTCTCATCATCTTTTTTTCTGTCCTCATGCGCATCTTCGAACTCACTCCTCTCATACAGGGATGTACGTTTTTGCTCGAAAAGATTTTTTTTGCGCTCCATCTCCCGCCCGAACTCAGCACGCCCCTTATACAAGGTCTGTTTGAGGTGACCTTGGGCGAACGCTCCGTAGCCGACGCGGGTGGAGCGCATTTAACACCGCTTCATTATGCCCTCGCTTCGGCGATTTTAGCCTGGGGTGGGCTCTCCGTACACGCGCAGGTCGCCACCATCTTAAGTGAAGCCGCCATACGCTACTGGCCTTTTTTCATCGCCCGCATCATGCACAGCGTCTTAGCCCCTTTCCTCCTTTTTATCCTCTGGCCGTTTTTGAACCGGTTGACCAGCTCACCTTCGTCCCAACCGCTCACACCCCATACAGTGCACCCCGTTTGGGCGCTTCCCACCTTTGGCGAACCGTTCAGTCTCTGGCGCTGGGTAGGCATGCATGGTAAAATGGTACTCGTCGGTCTCGCTCTGCTCGTGATGTTTGCCGCGATCAACGTACTGATCGCCTCTTTTGTACACACTTTTCGCCTTCTCATCCATCAAAAAAATCTCCGGTAGACAGTACATAAACTGTACATCCGTGCACCGAAGATTTTCGTTTGATAGATTATGCAATTAGTACATGAGTCATATGGTTTAATTTTTTATGCTATATCATGATCTGTATTATTGTTGAATCGGATGCGGTGGCCCTGTCTTTTCGGCAGTCGATCCGTCTAACGACGCCCCGCTAAAAATCGGTGCCAACATGGCGAGCGCTTCTTTTGCATCGGCACCGTCAGCCATCAAAGTAATGGCATCGCCCATGCGCGGAAATAAACTGTACGTCCCTAACACACTTTTCAAATTCACTTGCTTTGTCCCTTTGCGCACATGGATATCCGCTTGAAAACCGTTCGCGATGGAAACCGCAGTCAAAAGCTCCTGGCGGGTTAACCAGCGTCCGACAACGAGGTCTTTCTGAAGCATCATCTCTTGACACCCCCTTCACTTTGTTTCAGTATACTATACTTTACAGAAAAAATAAATAGAAAATTCAACATTTAAACACGCATGTTAGCTTCTACTGTTTGATTCCCTGGTGCTTTTTTTTCAAGTTCCGGCATTACCTTACTGTGCACAAGGAGCGCGTTTAAAAAGAGGACGAGCGCAGAGAAGATAAAAACGCTGGACATCCCCCACCAACCGGATATCAGACCACCGACAATCGGTCCGATCATGTTACCGAGAAAGGTGGCGCTGTTGGCGTAACCGTAGGTGCGGGAGACCATCCCTTCGGGAGAGCTGGCGCGGATGAGCGCATTGACCGCCGGCATGAGCCCCCCTACGGACAAGCCGAACAAAAATCGTACCAAGATGAGCTGCCAGAGCTCTTTCGTCCAGGCGTGAAAAAACATAATGATCCCCGCAAAAATAAGACTTATATAAAGTACTTTCTGACTGCCGATGCGGTCGCCCAATCGCCCTAAAAAGGGAGAAGCGATCATATTGGCCACACCCGTCGCGGCCATGACCAAACCGGCAAAAAAGGCCACCCGGGTCGTTGAGTGTATCAAAGATTCCGTGTAGTGGGCAAGGATTGGCATAAGCGCAATGAGTGAAAATTGCACCAGCATACCAGTTGCAAAAAGCGCTGGAAGCGGCCGCGTAGACACAATATGCGCAAGATCTTTCCGCCAGCCTTCGCCTTTCATTTCTTTCGGTACGGGTTTATTTTCTTCCTTAACGAAAAATAACACAAGGAGCGTGCTTAAAAAAAGTGCGCCTCCTGTCACCCAAAAGATCGCCCGATAGCCGATGGCATCGGCGAGTAGCCCACCGAGCGCCGGACCTAAAATCGTTCCAGCAACCCCACCGGATTGCAGCACGCCAAGGGAAAAACCGGTTTTCTCCCGCGGTGTATTAGTCGAGACGAGCGCAATCGAAGCAGGGATAAAACCGGAGATCATACCGTTTAAAAATCTTAACATCAACATTTCCGTCGGAGTCTGCACAAACCCCATGAGCCCGTTGGTCAGTGCCATCCCGAAGCCGGAGCGCAAAATCATCATTTTCCGTCCGTATTTATCTGCCAAATTTCCCCAGATCGGAGAAAATATAAGCGCAGGTAAGAAATTGATGCCAAAGATGAGCCCCGTCCAAAGATGAACGTTCGTATCTGCACTCAGGCCCAGCTCTTTGGTCAGCATAAGCGGCAAAAAGGGCATGATCTGATTCATCGCCCCCATCACCAGAAACTGAGCTATCCAAAGCACGGCCAAATTTTTCTTCCACGTCTCCATAGTCATCATGCCACCCTTCCTCTACTATTATATTTCGTTTTGCGAAATATTCAAGGGTGGCGGTCCCGGGTACCTTGTCCGTCATTGACTTTTATTCTACGCAAAGGTTAAGATGATACCAGCGAGCAAAGGATCGTACAACATGCTTACACTTGTTGCAAAAAAAGGAGGCGATATCCCTGTTAACATCGCTCGGTTCCTTCTGGAAACAGCATCGCTCCGCCCTTTACGGAGCAACGCTTTTATTTTTAGCAGGCATTATTCTGGCGTTTATCTTTTTTGAGCCATTACAGGCTATTTTACAACAAACCATAGAAAACTTGATTCAAAAAATATTGCCAGAAGATACCGGAACCGTCGATTCTCTCACCCTTTTTCGAGCCATCTTTTTGAACAATCTTCAGGCAGCACTCATTACGCTTTTTAGTGGATTTCTGTTCGGCATTTTTCCTGTTTTTACGATGCTTCTGAACGGGCTCGCCGTCGGTTACACGCTCAAAATAGCGGCGATGAATGGAGCCAATATATTGCTACTTCTTTCCTTTGGCATCCTTCCGCACGGCATTTTTGAGATTCCCGCGCTCATCTTATCCGCTGCTTATGGATTTGTCCTCGGCGCACTGGTGATTCAAAGCGTCGCACGCCTGTTCAGTCGCACGGGAGAAAGAACGCTCGGCTGGTCTTCCACCATGCGCGCACTCTTGCCGAACGTCGTGCTCATTACAGTACTTTTACTGATCGCCGCGGCAATCGAAAGCACGGCGACGATGTGGCTCGTACAAACTTTTGTACATACGCCATGATTTAATTTTAGTCTGCTAAAACTTAAACTTTGCAATACTTTGCGTAAGCGTATCTAGTTCTTGCGACAGACGATCGCTCATCGATTTTAAGTTTTGCGCGAGCGCGCCCGATTCTTCACTGGATGCGGCCACTTCCTCGGCGGCAGCAGCAGATGTTTCGGCGACCGAGACAAGAGCGCCAATACTTTCGGCGAGGCGTTTCATGAGCTGTTCCACAGCTTCCGTTTCTTTATCCAAGGTTTGAATTGCATCGCGGGTTTCACGCGCTTGATCCAGAACACGCGGAAAGAGCGCGCCTGTCTCCTGAAGCGAACGGAGATGCTCCACGAGGCGTTTGCTTTCTTCTTCTACCCTAGAACGTATACGCCCCACCTGTCCTTCGATCGTCTCCGTCATCTCCGCCACATTTTTAACAAAGTTCGTTGTCTCCGTCACCAGCCGCCCGATCTCCTGAGCCACCACAGCAAAACCGCGACCATGTTCCCCGGCGCGCGCCGCTTCTATAGAAGCGTTGAGCGAGAGCAGTTTGGTCTGTTCGGCGATGGAGGCGAGTTGCCCTAAGACGTCCTTCATCGTCTGCGCGATATTGCTCAGTTCTTTCGCTTCTTCCTGCATGGTTTGATTGGCTTCTAGCACGGACTGACTGCCGTTTACGAGCATGTGCACGGCTTCCACACCGGAGGCTGAGACCTGCTCGGTTTTTTCAGCCTGACCGGCGACAAACGATGACCGTTCATTGACAGACTCGATGCGCCGTTCGACTTCGGCCGTCGCTTCCCGCGCTTCTTGCACGCGTCGCATCTGCTCATCGTTCCCTTCCGCGACTTGAACGACCGCCTGCGCCACTTCTTCCGCAATACCCGCGAGCTGATCCGTCACCTGACGCACATCATTTTCCACCTGACTCACGGAGTCTTCTATCTTTTTGAGCTCCTGCATAGCCCGGCGAAGCGTTTCCGTATAACGGTTAAAGCGGTAAGCGATGACACCCGTTTCATCCATAGCCACGATCGGTAGCTCGGCCGTGAGATCCGCACCACCCAGATCAGCAGTTTTTAAATTGTTCTCAAGTACACGCAAGGAACGCGTCATGAATTGCTGGGAGACGAGTACAAACAAAGACGATAAAATGAGATTTCCGCTGCCTCCGATGAGGAGACTTCTCATGAGGATCCAAGCTGCGTCTTCCGTATGCTCAAGCCGGATAAACTGAGCGATGGCGACACCGCTCGTGAGCATGATGGCCGCTGCAAACTGCAAAACCGTACCGCTCCCCAGTCTGAGCCAGGAAGGATAAAACCGTTCAGGATGAACAGGTAGCGCATATTTTGCAAACTCCTTCTCTACCTGAAAAATAATTAAAATGTACATGATCATCGTTACCGGGATAGAGACGCCAATGCCGATCACAACGAGCACCAGCGTTTCCAGTAAATCCATCCCTCCCAAGGCGCGTGTGACGAGCCAGACGCCAATCGGGGCATAAGGAAGTATATAAATTAAATAATAAAGTGGGAACCGTAGCAAAAGGCGGTGAACATCTTCACCCTTGTTACGACTTAATCGATCCCACGTCCAAAGCATACCGACTACACCAAACAGTCCCATCAACAATACCCACGCCAGAACGAGCGGATGAAACAAAGCGCTCAGAAGCTCTCCCAACGTCACGATCTGCGGTAAAAAGCTAACAAATAACATCCAGACGAGCGGCGGCAAAACAATATTGCCGAGCGTTAATAAAACGACATATGTACGTCCGCGCATCATGCAGTATACCCCCCTGTCCCATATCTACATCAGTCATGCCAACGTAAGACATATAGAAAAAAGGCGCCGAGCCACTCCAGGTTCGAACGCCCAACAAGTGCGGGAGCGCCGCTACTTATGTGTATCGGCATCCAACATGTTTTTGTTAAGTGCATCAAAAGTCTATTTTAAAAGTGGAAAAAGCAAGAGAAAAAGCCCATGAAATATGCAAACCACGAACTGGTAATAAAAAATACCCTTTATTTTGCTTTCTTCGCTGCCTCCACCGCTCGCTCGGCATAGGCTTTGTACCAAGGAACGTTATCCAGCGTGAGACCTTGTTCAAGATCGATCTTCGTCAAATAAGCGGCATCATCCGGTGCATCACCGTTGGGCCAGTCATTCACTTTCCCCGGGAAATCCGGCCGATCGTGCGAGAGGATATAAGCAGCAAGCATCGTCGCCTGTTCGTCAGTAAGTTCTCCTTGCTGGATCCCGCCCATCTGTCCGATCGGCATGTTCCGCTTAATGTAACCCGCGGCTGTACCGATACGTGCCATCCCGGCCCCTAAGTTAAACGAATCAGGTCCCCAAAGCGCAGGCCCGCTCATCGGTCCCGTACCTTGTCCGTCCTGTCCGTGACAAGCCGCACAAGCCTGCTGGTAAAGCGCTTCTGCTTCGACGAGACTTGGGGGTTCGGGCATGTTTTTATACGCTTCGACACGGTTTTTCTGAATCCAGGGACGGTCTTTGGTTCCTACAGGGACACCTTCTGAAATATAGGTGAGATAAGATACCATTGCCCGCATCTCATCGGAATTATAGGGAATAGCCTTCCCATTCATACTGCGGAGCATACAGCCGTTGATCCGATCTTCGAGCGTAAGCACTTTTCCCGAACGTGATATATACTGAGGAAAAGCAGCCGCCACGCCTACATAGGGCGATGTTCCATCCAGCCCCCCGTTACCGTGACAGCTCGAACAGGAAAGTTTATTGCCCACATAGTCCGGGAGCAGCGTGTTCGTCTCGTTCATTAATTTGAGACCTTCTTTGACGGCATCACCGTATGGCCCTTCCGGAATATTGTTAAGATCGATCTTAGGTTCTTGGACCTGTGGTGTTGGAGACCCCTCATCGCCTGGTGTACCAGGTGCCCCGGAAGACGTTTCATTAGCCGCCCCGGAGGATTGTGTGGCATCAGCCGTCCCCTGTGAAGCACTGGCGCCTTCTTTGATCCCCACGACGACGATCGCAGCGATGAGCGCTGTGAGCAAAAGGCTGACTGTCATCCACATCCATTTTTCACTGTTCATCCTCATCCCTCGCTTTCCAGCTTTTCCTGGCCATCTTCACCCTGTTTTTCCTATACAAGCCTGGCCATCCCTGTACAGGAAAACTTGCAATCATGCCCTTATGATTCCATTATAAGGCCTTTACCCTATAAAAAAAGCGTTTCCCAAACAAAGTGCGAAAGCTGTCAAGGAAACGCAGAAAACATATTTGTTTCTACTCTAAGCGCAGTGAAAATACGCTTATGAAATCACGGAAAGCTCTTCTTCTGAAGAAAACTCCCGATCCATCGGGCAAATGCTGCTCTTTCGACTGGATCTCGAACATTCGCAAGAACTTAGATGGTGTCTAGAAAGTCTCGATATAGCGAACAGCGCTTTTTCAATCTAGCGGCTCTTGCACGGTTTCCGGCAAAGTGGAAACATGCATCGTATGCGCCTTGCTACAGTTTAACACCGCCTCGACCGTCTCTTCATACGGTGAAAGCTCTACTTTTCGCACGTGACGGTTGGCACTGAGCGAACGCATAATAGCAGGCGCATCATCTTTCTTGACATATAAAATGGCGTATTTTAAAAGGTTAGAAACATAATGAAGCGTCCCGTATGATCTTAACAGTCTTGCCGAGCGCGGATGGTCCAGCCAGACCGCCAAAGCGACACGCCTTTGCACCAATTTTCCCCCCTTGATGGCAAAATCTCGTTTATACATGACACGTTGCACAACCCGTACCGCAACTCGCTCCGCTTTTTTCATCCGTATAAAAAGGATCCCCCTGTGTCACGACAATCGAAGGAGAAATCGCTCCAGCCAGGGTACCGCCGATCTCGTCTAAAAGTTGCTGCAAGGCCTGTTCTGCCTGGCGAAAAAGACGCATCGACGGTAACGATTCCAGCTCGGCTTTTAGCGTATATACTTCACGACGTAATGTGGAAAAATCTGGGTGATATGATCCAAAACGGCGCGCTTCTTCAAAACGTTCTTTTTTTTCAACAAAAAGCCGCATGAGGCGCTGGGCTTCCGGATCACGTTTGACGAGCGCCACAGCCTGACGATAATTTTCTGCGAGCTCACTTTCGACGATGTCCTGAATCACGGCATCGAGGTGCTCAGTTAAGACGACATAGTCCATAGTCTTCCCCTCCTGCCTGCATTTATCTTAACACAGCGCTCGCGGAAGACAAAATGGAAAGAAGAGGTGCGCAAAATGCGTCAGCGCATCAGCGCATCATACTCATAAGCCAGTCCCAGAGCATCGTAAAAAAGTTCTGAATACCCTGCCACACCTTCTGTAAAAACGATTGTGTCTCGGGTTGACTGAGCCAGTCACTGGTGGCCTGCTTAATCTTATTTAATTCTTTTTTAAGACCTTCCCAGTCAATATTGGCATCTTTTAAACGGGTCAGCAAATCTTTTAATACGTTCACATCCTGATCGCTAAGCGTAAGCCCCAGCGACGCAGCCTGCTCGCGAATGGCCGCTTCGATTTCGGATGGCGACTTAAAAGCACCTGCGGCAAGCTCTGCTTTGAGATTGCTGACCAGTTTGCTGATACCTTCCTGTCCGTATGTTTCTGCCAGCTTGGTCGTCGTTGCCAGTTCTGCATAAGCCATGTCCTTGCGTTCGGCATTCAGAACCTCGCCCGAGCCGACTTCAAAAGCTTTCAACATCCCTGTGAGTGCAGCTGTCCCAGACACCGGATATGGTGCGGTTACAAAAATACGGGCATCCTTTACCCCGGCCGTGATGAGCGCCTGTTCATACATCGTCGGCGTGACGTGGGTAATGTTGTTCGTCTCAACCACAAGCCCTAAGCCCGGATCGGTAAAGGTGACGCGCGCCGATGAAAGCGCCTTTTTCCCGATCAGCGCTGGTGAAATGTAGGCATCAAGCGCCGCATGTTCGTCCGCATTGGTGACGGTGACGACGGTCATCTCACCCAGCTCCGCCTCAGTCACATCCATATCTGCTAGAACTTTCGTTTTTTCGCTCGGCGTAAGATCGGCACCCAGCACCACCACCGAATCACCGACCGTCACATCGGCACGAACCGATGCGAACGGATAGATGAAACCAATTAGGGATACCATGAGCCATACCAAAAGCCGTATCGTTCGTCTATCCTTCTGCATAAACCTTATACCTGGTTCGTAAAACCTACCTGAATTTCATTTCAGGCAGGGACCCCGCCGAACCAGGCGTTCACCTCCTTTTGGAAATCGGGATCTTGAGCCCGGGCGTCCCACCCGGAGTGCTCACGGGAAGGTCTTCCTTCCCAGTACTGCGGACTCGTCTGCACGGACTTACGGGGTGTTTTCCACCCGCAGAACGGAGTGCGCCGGAGTAGAGGTGGCGAGTTCCGCCACCGCAAGCACCGATCTGTCAGATTCGCCCTGCCGGGTTTGTCCGAACACCCGGCTAAACGGAGTCACCGGAAGGCCAAAGCAAGCGTTTTGAGTTCGCGCCAGCAGGAGAAGAAACTCTCTTGTTGCCAGCGGGCAAGCCCATTGTGTAGAAAAAGTTTCGTCTCCAGCGCCTGAAGCGCGGCTTCGACCTTCCGGGTCATCCCGATTCCTTCCCTTGGAAAACGATGACCCATCGGTTTCAACCGTTCTTTCACCTGGAGTACAAAGTCTCGTACCTCGCGCGTCATGCGCTCCCGAAAACCCATGGTCCGTCTGCCGATGACCAGGGCCGCTGCACAGTGAATAGGAACGCCGTATTTCTTTTCATACTTGAGCCGGCCGATGGTAGAGGTGTGCTGGGGCGGGACGTGTTTGTACCCAACGTTTTCTTTGATCGCCCGTCGCATCAAAGCCTGAAGGACCATCGCATAGGGAAACTGGGAGGCCATCCGGTTGAACGTTTTTCCCCGGTCAAGCCTCCCTTGATCGAAACTTAGCGTTTCCATCGCCAGAGGTTTCCCCAACGCTTTGGCGATGTCCACGACCACCTTAGCCAGGACGCCGATGAGATACCGGCGCCTATGTCCCGAAGCGTAGGCGAGTTCAGGCACTCGGATATACAGAAATCCCGATGGATAGGAAATGATTTGAAACTCCCCGTCGTATTTGCCCAGGTTCTTCGGGTAGGGAATCCGGAATCCTTTCGGCCACGGTTCGGGAAGACCGTGGGAAGAGACGTTGGCAATCCCAAGACCGTCGGGATTGGTGTCGACGGAAAGAACGCCGCGGGAAAGATCCGTCTCGGGACGTTCGTCCAGTTCCAGCGCGATGTGAACGCGAAAGCGTCCGTCCAGGCCCCGGATCATCTCCACGGTGTACGGCCGCTTTTCGGCAAGCCACCCGAGAAGGCGCGCCTGATATTTTGCGGGAATCCAGAGTCGCCCAAGAACGCGGGGGGCCCGACGCATGATCGGTCGACCCAGGGCGTCCACGCCGGTCGGCTCCGACAGATGAGAAATCGTAACGGTCATGCGGAATGCATGCCCGTCGAAGGTGATCTTCATGTTGGGGTTTCCGCCTTTGGTGCGGTCTCCGCGAGCGTAGAGCCGGTTTTTACGGGCCGCCCGCCACTGGTCCCGGGTGGCCTTTTTCTTGCTGACATCCCGCCAGAGCCTTTTTCCTCCAAAAATTATGGTTGGGACGGTTTCGTTTTCTTTGTGTTCTTTTAACTCCCTTAACTTCTTTTCCAGCGCCGAGACGCGCGCCTGTATTGCTTGTAGAGTTCGCTCAAGCGTCCGGAGTTCGTCTTTCGGAAGGCCGTTTTTCTCGGCCCGATTTCGTTTCTTTGTGGCCCAGCTGAGTTTCTTTCGCGCCCCTCGAAGCTTCGCTTCGGTCGTTTCGATATGAAGCTCCAGAAGTTCTTTCTGCGCATCGATCATGCCCTGCGCCTTCAGGCGGGCATCATCGACGTAGCGGGAGTTAAGGCCAAAAAGATCCTGGCCTTGCTTTTTGATGTCCTTGCGGGAGGCCCCCTTCACAATCCGCTTATACGACCACCGAGAACAGGCGGAGAAAAGTCGCATCTCGGTGGCCAGGGGATCTTCTTCGCCCCGGGTCCACTTCCCGGACCGAAAGGCCGGGTAAACTTCGGGGAAGAATTCCCCGATGATCGTGAAGCTATTCTTCACGGACACGGTGCATCAACTCCTGAAAGCCCTGGCGGATTTTCCTACCCCCACGGGCCCCGTAGATTCTGGCGGAAAAAGACGTGACGATAGCCAGAAGATCCTGAACGAGCTCCGCGTGCGCCTCTTCCGGTTCTTTCGGTGAGATCACTTCGATTTCTACGCCACAGAACTTCAGGTGCCGTTCGAGGTAATCAAAGCCAAATCGTGCCAGGCGATCTGGATATTCGATGAGAAGTCGTTTGAATTCACCCTGTTCAGCCGCCTTAAGCATTCGATCCAATCCACGGCGCTTCTGATTCAACCCGGAGGCCACGTCCGTGTATTCGGCCACCACCCGGTATCTTTTCTCCCCGGCGTAAGCCCGAAGCCTTTCCAGCTGCCGTTCGATGTCTCCCGCGTCGGCCTCTTTTTTCGTCGAGACCCGGGCATAGAGAGCGACCGCATCGGCTTCTGTTTCGTTCATCCCTCCCGCCTTCAGGATGCGGTCGATTTCTTCTGTCGGGTATCTTCGGTGGCCGCTCGGAAGCCGAATCGATCGGATGAGCCCTTTTTTCTCCCACTCCCGGAGACGGTTGGGGTGCACGCCAAGCTTTTTCGCTGCTTCGCTGATGGATAGAAGTTTCATGTCTTTATAGTATCAAAACAGTTAGTTACAGTCAAGAACAGGTAGGTTATTTGAAACTGCTACGTACCTCCTCAACATATTTTTTCAAAGTTTCTACACCAGCTAATCATCATTCGAGCGATTTTTTGCTATGCTATCGATGCTTCATCCAATAAGCGCTCAACGTTTTATAAGTTCCGGATAGATCTCTTCCAGTGCGCTGATCAAACCTTCCTCTGTATACGGCTCGGCTTCTTTCATGACCCAAAGGCCGAGCGCTTTTGCGCGTTCGGTCGTGATCGGACCGATCGTCACAGCAGGAAGCGGGGGTAGATCTTTGTTCATCCTATCACGTGCGATCAAACGTGCACGGTGAAACCCTTCGGCGGTAGAAGGACTGGTAAGGGTGATGACATCCAGCGCGTTTTGTTCGATAAGCCGTGATAAACGTTCAATCCCCGCTTCATCAGGGACATTTTCATAAGCGACCAAGACATCGACTGCAAAACCACGCCGTCTAAGCTCCTTATCTAGTACATCGCGCCCGAGACTCCCCCGTACGACGAGCAGGCGCTCTTTGCCTTGAAGGCGTGTAAGAAGCGCTTCAAGCATCCCCTCAGCAGTATGATGTTCAGCCACGAGGTGCGGGG